>JANLSK010000039.1:0-11034 GCA_031362415.1 Actinomycetes bacterium
TAATCGGCCGAGGGCTTGGGTTCCCAATTGTTTGTGCTCGCTGTCAAGGTCTTGAGGACCGCAGCTCTTCGGAGCGCGCCCTTGACAACAGGTTTCCCGGTGGCAATAGCGGCGAGGTCACACCCGTTCCCATTCCGAACACGGCAGTTAAGCTTGCCAGCGCCGATGGTACTTGGGGGGCAGCCCCCTGGGAGAGTAGGTCGCCGCCGGGGATTCTCTTGACGAGCGCCTTCCCTTGTGGGAAGGCGCTCGTTCGCGTTCGCACTCCGGTGAGCAACCCCGAGGTGTGTGAGAGGATTCAGTTCATGGCAGCTGGCGATGGTCGAGGTCGGAGTACGGGAGACTCGGATCCGGCGCGTCCGTTGTCGGGCTCTCGTCGCTCCCAAGGCGGAGGCGGCGGTCGTGCGCAGGCTGCTCGGGAGACGAGCCCGGCCCCGAGAGGTTCGGCGAAGCCCGGGGATGATGTCGCAGGCCGCGACCGAAGCACCGCTCGGTCGCGTGCGGGAGCGCCCGGAGCTCGCGCTGGCGGAGCACGGGCTGGCGGAGAACGTTCGGGCTGGGTCGAGCGGGCAGGTCGCGGAAGTGGACGTGCTGCGGAATCCGGGGCCGGTCGAGGTGGAGCCCGCTCGTCGGATCGACCGGCGCCACGCGAGGGTCCATCGGATCTGGACGCTCGACCCCGGCGGCCCGCATCGGGTGCTCCGTCGAGAGGTTCCAGGAACGACACCCGGCGCTCGGGGGGAGCTGGAGAGGGAGCCACCGATCGCTCGGGGCTCACCCGCGACGATCAAGCCGTGCGCCGCCCCGCCGCCGGATCCCGATCATCAGCGGGCGCCGGCGCGGGCTCACGGGGTCGCAGCGACGCAGTTCGGGCGCCGAGGGAGCGCGCAGGCTCGCCCCGCGGCGAGGCGGATCGGCCGGAGCGTTCGGACAGCACGACTCGAAGTTCGGCCGGTGCCCGCACTGGTCCGCCGCGTGCGCGTCGTGAGGATGGGTCTGGCAGTTCCCCGGGTGTGCGTCGTGAGGATGGGTTTGGTGGTCCGCCGCGGGCGCGTCGTGAGGGTGCGGCCGAAGGCCGTGGTGAACGTCGAGACGGCCCGAGCCCGCGCGGCGCTGGTCGGTCCGAGGGTCCGCGTCGATCCGACGCCGCCGATCGCGCACGAACGCGACCGTCGGGGACCCGAGCTACCGGTCCGACCCCCCAGGCTGCCGGCAGCCGTGATGGCGCACCGCGTCGACCGCGACCGTGGGAGGGTGAGGGCTTCCGGGATCGTCCGGGAGTCCGGTCGGCGCGCTCGGCCGTGCCCGCCGACGGGGGAACTCGATCGACATCGGGTCCCGCCCAAGCCGCGGACGCGGGCACGGGGCCGGGAGCGGGAACGCCGGCATCGTCGCTGCGGCGTCGATCCCGCGGCGGTGCCGGCCCGACCCGGCGCCCCGGTGACACCTCCACCGGTGATCCCCGAGCCGCAGTCGTCCGGCAGCGGCGCCGGATCCCGACCGATGCCGATGGTGAGCTCCGTCTCGTTGCGGGACGTGACGCGTCCAAGGCGATCGAGCGGCTCCACCGGGCCAGCGAGGCCTTCCAGCGCGAGCGCTACGACGACGCGAAGCGGATGCTGGGCGCACTGCACCGCGGGTATCCGCAGGTCAGTGGGGTGCGCGAGCTCATGGGGCTGATCTACTACCGGCAGGCCCGGTATGCGGAGGCCATCGAGGAGCTCGAGGTGTTCGTCTCGCTGAGCGGATCGACCGATCAACATCCCGTACTGATGGACTGCTGTCGGGCGCTGCGCCGATACGGTCGGCTCGAGGAGTACTGGGCCGACCTGCGCGACGTGTCGCCGTCACCGGAGCTGGTGGCTGAGGGCCGGATCGTGGCTTCCGCGGCCCTGGCCGATCGCGGTCGCTTCGACGACGCCATGCGTCTGCTCTCTCGGGTCCCCCTCGAGCCTCGGAAGGTGTCCGAGCACCACGTCCGGCAGTGGTACGCCATGGCCGACCTGGCCGAGCGGGCGGGCGACGTGCCCGGTGCCCGACGACTGTTCATGAAGGTCCGGACGATCGACCCGTCGTTCTTCGACGTGGCCGAGCGGCTCGCGAACCTCCGATAGCTGAGCGGCACCTGGGCGGTAGCTGGTGGTGGTTCCCGCTCGGAGGGACCCGGACCTCGACCCGGCGGGGGCCGTGAGTGTCGTACCCCCCTGTCATGCTGTGGCCACGGTGCACTTCCCCCGGTCATCGCAAACGAGTCGTCGTGCCGCGCGCCGACGGGGAGGTCGTACGGAGATGGATTGCAGTCTGGTCATGATCGCAGGAGAGCTGGCCAAAGGGCCGGAGATCCGGACACTGGAGTCGGGTTCGGTGCTGGCCGTGCTGACCGTTCGGGTCAAGGCCACCGAACAGGGCAGAGCCATGTCCTTGCCCATCACGATGTGGGATCCGCCGCCGTGGGTCGGCGACCTCGAAGTGGGCGTGGGGCTGGTCGCGGCGGGTCGGGTGGTCCGGCGTTTCTACGCGCTCGCCGGGGGACGGGCGTCTCGGGTCGAGGTCGTGGCCGAGCATGTGGCCCGGGGGTCCGACCGGAGAGGCCGGGCCCGAGTCCGGCGTGTCGTCGAAGGCGCGCTCGAGGCCCTGGCCTGACCGACGGCTTCGCGCTGGTTCGGGGTTGCCGCCGAGGTCCGGTCCGACCCGAAGCGGGGCGCTGGGTGAGCACGGCGATGCCCTCGGTGCTCATCGCGGCGGCGGCGCAGAGATATGCTCCGCGTCGCGGCCCGTGGGTCAGAGCCGGGCGCCGCACACGTAACCACGTCTCGGGATTCGGGCGGCCCGAATCCGAGCGGCCCTACAAGACGGAGCCCTGCCCGTGTCCACTGACACCAGCCCTCGCCGGGACATCGAGGTTCTCGAAGAGGTGGTCATCCGCTTCGCTGGAGACTCCGGCGACGGGATGCAGCTCACCGGTGACCGTTTCACCGACGTGAGCGCCGAGTTCGGCAACGATCTGGCCACCGCGCCCGACTATCCCGCCGAGATCCGGGCTCCCGCCGGAACGGTGGGCGGGGTGTCGGCGTTCCAGGTTCACATCTCCGATCACGAGATCCTCACCCCGGGCGACGCTCCCGCGGTGCTCGTGGCGATGAACCCGGCGGCGCTCCGGGCCAACCTGCGTGACGTCATCACCGGCGGGACCCTGATCGTGAACGCCGACAACTTCACCGAGCGCGATCTCCACAAGGCCGGTTACACGTCGAACCCTCTCGACGATGGGTCGCTCGTGGGGTATCGGGTCATCGAGATCCCCATGACGTCGCTCACGATCGAAGCGTCCAAGCACACCGGTGTGAAGCCTCGCGACGCCGAGCGGTCCAAGAACTTCTTCGCCCTGGGTCTGGTGTTCTGGATGTACACCCGACCCGTCGACCCGGTCGTCACCTGGATCGAGAAGCGCTTCGCGAAGAACCCGATGGTGAAGGAGGCCAACGTCTCGGCGTTCAAGGCCGGGTTGAACTTCGGTGAGACGACCGAGCTGTTCGACCACCCCTACGAGATCCGTCCGGCCAAGCTGCCGGCGGGCCGCTACCGCAACGTCAACGGGAACACGGCGCTCTCGTACGGGCTCGTGGCCGCCGGGCAACTCGCGAAACTGCCGATCTTCCTCGGCTCGTATCCGATCACGCCGGCGTCCGACATCCTGCACGAGCTCTCGAAGCACAAGAATTTCGGCGTCCGCACCCTCCAGGCCGAAGACGAGATCGCCGGGATCGCCGCGGCCATCGGGGCGTCGTTCGCCGGTCAGCTCGGGGTCACCACGACCTCAGGGCCCGGTGTCGACCTCAAGTCCGAGGCCATGGGCCTGGCCATCAGCCTCGAGCTGCCGCTCATCGTGATCGACATCCAGCGGGGTGGCCCGTCCACCGGTCTGCCCACCAAGACCGAGCAGGCCGACCTGCTCCTGGCCATGTACGGCCGCCACGGTGAGGCACCGCTGCCGATCGTGGCGTCGAAGACCCCCTCCGACTGCTTCGAGACCGCCATCGAGGCCGTCCGGCTAGCGCTGAAGTACCGCACGCCGGTGATCTTTCTGTCCGACGGGTACATCGCCAATGGCGCCGAGCCGTGGCGGATGCCCGATCTCGACGCCCTCCCCGACATCTCGGTGCCGTTCACCACCGAACCGAACCGTCCCGACGGCGTGTTCTGGCCCTTCCTGCGTGACGAGGAGACCCTGGCCCGTCCCTGGGCCATCCCGGGCACGCCAGGGTTGATGCACCGCATCGGGGGCATCGAGAAGGAAGACGGCACCGGCAACATCTCCTACGACACCGACAACCACGACAAGATGTCGCGACTGCGAGCGGCGAAAATCGCCAACATCGCCAACGACATCCCGGGGGTCGAGCACGACGAGGATGGCGGCACCGACCTGCTGGTGCTGGGATGGGGGAGCACCTGGGGAGTGGCTCGAGAAGCCATTCGACGGGTGCGGGTTCGCGGTCGTCAGGTGAGCCACGCGCACCTGCGCCACCTGAATCCGTTCCCCGCCGACCTCGGCGACGTGCTGCGCCGGTACCGCACGGTGCTCATCCCCGAGATGAACCTCGGGCAACTCGTGAAGCTGATCAGGGCCGAGTACCTGGTCGACGCGCAGTCGGTCACCAAGATCAAGGGCATCCCGTTCCGTACCTACGAGATCGAACAGGCCATCGTCGACGCGCTCGAAGCGCTCGACGCCGCTGGCGCCTGATCACGACCCCCGGAGACAAGTCATGGCTGACGTCGAAACCACCCCGGTCAAGCTGGCCCGCAAGGACTTCATGTCCGACCAGGAAGTGCGCTGGTGCCCGGGCTGCGGCGATTACGGCATCCTCCAAGCCGCCCAGATGACCCTGGCCGAGCTCGGCGCCAAGGCCGAGGACCAGGTGTTCATCTCGGGAATCGGCTGCGCGGCCCGGTTCCCGTACTACATGAACGTCTACGGACTGCACGGGATCCATGGTCGGGCCCCGGCGATCGCGACGGGTGTCGCGGTGGCCCGGCCCGATCTGCACGTGTGGGTCATCGGCGGCGACGGCGACATGCTCTCGATCGGCGGGAACCACACCATCCACGCTCTCCGGCGCAACGTCGACCTCAACGTCTTGATGCTCAACAACCAGATCTACGGCTTGACCAAAGGCCAGTACTCGCCCACCAGCGAGCTCGGGAAGGTCTCGAAGTCGACGCCCTTCGGCTCGGTCGACACCCCGTTCAACCCGATCTCGGTGGCGATCGGGGCCGAGGCCACGTTCGTGGCCCGCACCCACGACATGGACCGGGCGCACATGATGGCCATGTTCAAGCGGGCCTACGAGCATCGCGGCTCGGCCTTCGTGGAGGTGTACCAGAACTGCAACGTGTTCAACGACGGTGCCTTCGAGGGGATCACGGCCAAGGACAAGCGTTCGAGCATGCTCATCCCGCTCGAGCACGGCCAGCCGATCCGCTTCGGCGTCGACGGTGACAAGGGTGTCATCCTCAACGAGTACGGCGAGGCCAAGGTGGTCGATGTCGCCGACGTGGGCGAGGACCGCCTGCTCGTGCACGACGAGACCCGGGCCGACCCCACGGTGGCCTTCGCACTGTCACGGCTGTCGACGGGGCCCTCGATGCCCACCCCGATGGGCGTGTTCCGGGCCGTCGAGCGACCCCACTACGGCCAGATGGTCCAGCAGCAGCTCATGGAGGCCAGCGAGGCCGGCCCTGGCGACCTGCGCCGCCTGATCGAATCGGCCCCGGTCTGGGAGATCACCGCCAACTGAGGTCCCACGAAGCCCCGGTGCACGGGCCCGGGCGCCACGGCCCGTGGGCCCCTGCGCCCGGCCGGACGGCCTGGACGGCCCCTATGGCCCCTTCAGTCGAGGGTGCGCATCACCAGGCCGGTGCAGGGCTTGGGGGCGAAGTAGGTGGTTTTCTGCGGCATCCGCTCGCCCGCCGCCGCGACGGTTTCGATCGTCTCGACGCTCACCGGTGACAGCAGGACCGCGGCGTGGATCTCGCCTCGGCCGGCCATGGCGGCGAGCTCGTGGGCGTCGTTGCGGTAGCCCACCGACTCGCGGGGATCGAGAGCCGGTACGACAGCGCTCTCGAACAGGGCGGCGTCGACGTGACGGACCGACTCCGGCCAACACTCGACGGCGCGGCGGGGGCCATCGCCGGGGACGAGGACGGCCATCCCGGCGGCATCGACCAGGCCCAGGGCTCGCCGCTCGTGCATCTCGCTCGTGAGGGCGTCGATGGTCGCCGGGGTCGCCGGGCCGGGGACGGCGATCACGTCGAAGCCCCGGTCGTGGAGGCGAGCGCGGAGGTCGTGGGAGCCCGGGTCAACGCTGGGCCCGGTGATGGTCCGGTGGATCGGCTGCACCCACAGCTCGTCGGCGTCGAGCTCGACCACGAGGCACATGATGGAATCAGCCTCGGAGGGGTACCCGCCGAGCGCGGCGATCTCCCGTCGATAGGCGAGCGAGGTCTCGTAGCGGTGATGGCCGTCGGCGATGACGAGCGGGGCCGAGGCCACCGCAGCCCGGAGCGCCTCGATCTGGTCGGGGTCGTCGATGGGGCTGAGCGAATGACAGGCGCCGCCGGCGTCGACACAATCGGCAATGGCCCGTCCGGCACCTTCGGCCAGCGCCGTGAACCCATGAGCCATGGTGAGTCCCCAGATCGGCTCGAGGTTGGCCCGAGTGGCCCTGATGAGGTTGAGCCGATCGGTCTTGGCCTTGGCGAGCGTCTGCTCGTGCGGGATGATCGTGCCTTCGTCGAGCTCCGCGAGCCCCAGGGCTCCGATGACCCCGAGCGTGTGCCGGGGTGAGCCGTCGGCGGCCTGGTATTCCATCCGGTACCGGTAAAAACGTGGGGTGGGGTCGTGCACCAGCGTCCCGTCGGAGCGCCAGCTGTCGAGGAGTCGGGCCGCCTGCTGGTAGGCGTCGAGCCGTCCGGCTTCTCGGGGCAGGATCAGATGCACGGCGTTGTTCTCGTGCCGGACCTCGAGGCCGGCCTGCTGGCGGGCGTCGATCACGTCGTACGGGGGCGTCACCAGCGTGTCGAGCGCGACGCCGACGCGGGCGATGTCGTAGCGCAGGCCACGAAAGGGTGAGAACGCAGGCACGAACCGGCTCCGGAGTGGGGGAAGGCCGATTGTGACACAGGCCGTCGCCGACGCCGGGACACGCGCCCGAGGGTATCCGTCGCCTTCGATCGTCGATCGCGGAGCCGGGAGCGCCCGCCAGGTCGGTACGGGACGCCGTACCGGTACATGCCAGCCTGGGGCCCATGACGGTCGTGCTCGATCTCGACGGGGTGCTCTGGCTGGGTGATCAGCCCCTCGACGGCGCGGCCGAGGCCGTGGCCGAGCTCCGTGGGGCCGGCCTCGGGGTCGTGTTCCTCTCGAACAACTCGTCGGTGATGGTCGACGGGTACCTCGCCAAGCTCGCCCGCTTCGGGATCCCGGCGCTGGCCGACGAGGTGATCTCCTCGGCCATGGCCGGGGCTGCGGTCGTCGAGCGGGAATGCCCCCCGGGCGCACGGGTGCTCGTGGTTGGCGAGGACGGGATCCGCGAAGCCTTGGTGGCCAAGGGTTTCGAGGTTGTCGACGACGATGGTGCCTGCGACGCGGTGATCGTGGGCATCTGCCGGCACTTCAACTACCCGCTGCTCGACCGGGCCTCGGCGGCGATCCGGGCCGGAGCGCGCTACATCGCCACGAATCTCGACGCCACCTATCCGGCGCCCGGCGGCCTCGTCCCTGGTGCGGGTTCGATGGTCGCTGCGGTCACGGCGGCGGCGTCGGGCATCGAACCCATCGTGGCCGGCAAGCCCTACCCGCCCACGGTCGAGCTCCTCCGGGCCCGGCTCCGGGAACGGGGTGCCGATCCGAACGTGGGGGTGATGGTCGGCGATCGCAAGACCACCGACGGCGCTCTGGCCGAGGCGCTGGGCTGGCCGTTCGCGCTCGTGCGCTCCGATGTCGGCGCTGACAAGGGCGAGCTGGCGTCAACGGTTCCGGTGGCGTTCGAGGCCGACAGCCTCGCCGATCTGGTCGGGCCCATCGTGGGCTGGAGCACCGGCTCGGCCTGAGCCGGGCGAACGCCCCCCCGTCGATCCAGGTCTCAGCCCGCCAATCGAGGTCTCAGCGCGGGAATCGGTACGGAGCCCACGGGTCGCGAGCCGCCGGGGGAACGGGCCCGCTCGGTCCCCGTCCCCGCAGCGGGAGCGCGACGAGCGCCCCGAACGCGAACCCGACGACGTGGGCCACCCAGGCCACCCCCGAATCGGGGTTGGTGAGGAACTGCAGCCCGAACCACACGCCCAGGAAGATCCACGCCGGGATCTTGAACCAGGTGATGAGAAAGAAGAAAAACAGCGTCGTCACCTTGGCCTTGGGATACCAGACCAGATAGGCGCCCATCACCGCAGCCACCGCGCCCGACGCGCCGATCACGGGGACGAGCGAGCCGGGATCGGTGAGAATGTGCCCCACCGTGGCCGCGATGCCGCCGAGGAGATAGAAGGCCACGAACCACAGCGATCCCAGACGATCTTCGACGTTGTTGCCGAAGATCCACAGGAACAGCATGTTGCCGCCGAGGTGCAACAGCCCGGCGTGGAGGAACATCGAGACGATCGCGGCCAGACGCACAGGCTTGTCGGGGTCGAGCGCATCGGGTGTCGGCGTGTCGGGGGCATCACAGTCGTTGGTCTGGAGCTCGGGGACCGAGACGGGATGGCCTTCGACGGCCTCGCACGGCACGAGCGCGTGCTCGTAGAGGAACACCTCCTGCTCGGACGCCTCGTCGATCGAACCGCTGCCGGTGATGAACGACCGGGGCTGCCAGGCGAAGAAGATCACGATGTTGAGCGCGATGAGCGCCAGCGTGACGTAGGGCTTGCGGACCGTCGGGTTCTCGTCACGGATCGGGATCATGCCGGGCTCAGGATAGCCACGGCCTCGGCCTACGATCGGGGGATGGAGATCGATGCAGCCCTGGCCTATCTCAAGGATCAGACGAGGGGAGTGCTGGTGACCATGCGGCGTGACGGTCGGCCGCAGCTCTCGAACATCGCCTACTACCTGGAGCCGAGCGCCACAATCGCCATCTCGGTCACCGCCGGACGGGCCAAGACCGCCAACGCCCGACGCGACCCCCGGGTCTCGTTGCACGTGACCGCGCCCGACTTCTGGAGCTACGTCGTCATCGACGGAACCGCCGAGTTGATGCCCGTGGCCAGCGATCCCGGTGACGCCACGGTCGATGCGCTCGTGGCCTACTACCGGGCGGTCTCGGGCGAGCACCCCGACTGGGACGACTACCGGCGGGCGATGGTGGCCGACGGCCGGTTGATCATGCGGATCACGCCCGAGCGGGCCTACGGGATGGCGCCCCGCTGAGCGAGCTCACGGGGGCGGCGGGTCACTCGGCGGCTGGGGCGCAGCGTCGGGCGGTGCCGTCGCCGTGGGTATCGGCACCGTGGGGTTCGACGGTCGCCATGGCTGGCCGTCGGCGGGGCGCGCCAACGCCGCGCCGGACCTCACCGCGCCGACCGCCGCTCGCAACGCCTCGGCGACCGCAGACGCGACCTGCTGGTCGGTGAAGTACAGCGCCGTGCCGATGCCCTGATCATCGATCAGCGTGGTCATCCAGGGCAGCGACGAGAGCCGAGACGCCTCGACGTCGACCGACGCGTAGGTGAGCAAGATCGGCGCCGCTCGCCGGGGGGTCTTGCTGAAGCCCCCGGAGCCGTACAGGAACAGGCGGTGGTTCGTGACCATCACCGTCGCGTTCTTGGCCGACAGCTCGGGGGCGTCGACCCGTCCCGGTGCCGCCGCGACCAGCGCCCATTCCTGCGGACCGAGGGCATCGCCCATCGACTCGCACACCGACTTCTGACTCCCGAAGCCCCCCGTGAGGTCGAGTGCCGTGACGCTCCAGTGCCCTGCGGCCCCAGAGCGCACGGGGACCGCGGGGACCACGGCTGGCTCATCGAGCACGGGCACCTCGGCCGTCTCTGGCATCACGGGCACCGCGGGCGGGTCATCGACCACCGGCGGCTCGGGGAGGGTCGCAGCGGAGACGGGCGCCTCCTCGGATGCAGGCTCGGCTGAGGAGATGTCATCGAGCACCTCGACGCCGAACGACTCCATCAGCGCCCGGAGTCCACCGGCGAAGCCCTGGCCCACGGCGTTGATGCGCCATCCGTCGAGGTCGTAGATCTCGAGCAGGATCAGTGAACGCTCCCGACCGAGCTGCGAGCCGGCCAGCGCGAACGAGGCCACCGCGCCGGTCGGGGCCCCGACGACCACCTCGATGGTGTCGAAGGCGCTCATCGTGGCGTCGTCGCCGTCGACCGTCGCCGTGAGCACGATGGTCTGCGCCCACCCCGGGAGCCGTTCGAGATCGACGGTGAACGTGACCGAGTCGTGTTCTTGCGCGCTCAGGCGGATCTCCCCGGCGGGGCTCGCCGGCTGGTTGAAGAACACGACGTAGCGGTCGTCGACGACATGACGTTCGGACGAGACGGCCACGCACGACACGTCGACGGGCCCGGCGCCGCGACCGGCGGTGACCGTCACCTCGACGACGGTGGCGTCGCTGAGGTGGGCGAGTCGTATCCGCTGACCGCGAACGAGCTGCTGAGGGCTCATGATCGTGCGCACCTTTCCGAGTCGGGGCCCGACGGGGGCGGGACCTCGGCGCGCAGGGTAGTTCGTGTTGTCACAGGCCACTGGTAGCCTCACCATCGCCCCTGGAGGTGGCCATGACCGGCCCGAGCACTGGGATCGTGCGCCACGCACGGCCCGTACACCACGCCCCCGTCCACCCTGGCGACGGGGTGTCCTGACGGTGCGACGCCGTCTCGATGTCGAGCTCGTGCGCCGCGGGCTGGTTCCCAGCCGAGCCGTGGCCGTCGAGGTGGTGGCCTCGGGGCGGGTCAGGGTGGCCGGGGCCTCAGCCGACAAGGTCTCGCGCCTGGTCAGCGACGGCGACTCGATCAGCC
>JANLSK010000060.1:0-1928 GCA_031362415.1 Actinomycetes bacterium
GGGTGCCGCCGTCGGCGAGGTTCCGATCCCGACCGAAGTCGGCGAGGTGACTGCTCGTCTCAGTCTCGGAGTGGCCGACAATGCCGCCACGACCAGCATGGATCGGCTCCTTTCCCGAGCCGATGCCGCCCTCTACGAGGCCAAGCGTGGAGGCCGGGGCCGGACGGTGCTCGCCGGCGGCGCACCGCCCCCGGTGGATGCCGAGGCCCGGGTTCCCGGTGAGGAACGACGGGCGGTCACGGCTCCTGCGGGGGCCGAGCAGTAATTGCCTTGATCTGGGCGCCGCGATCTGCTTTCCTTGGTCGACCGCACGGAAGCGGCGCACGACGGAGTCCCTGCAAGCACGCCAACAAGCACGCCAACAAGCACGAAGGAACCGGAATGTACGGCTACTCGGTGAGCATGAACCACCTGGCCTGCACCGGAACCTCGCGCGTCCACGCAGGTTTCCCGTGCACCATGAACTCGGCTTCGTGGCTCGAGACGGCAGTCATTGCCAGCACCGACCAGAAGCCCGAGCCCCGGCGGCATCTGACCTCGTAAGCGCAACCACCGCAACGAGTCACCAGGCCGCCGGGGCAACCCGGCGGCTTTCTTGTTTTCCCACCACGTTCACCCACCCGGACCGCACCGCAACCGACCAGCGCACAGCGAAACCGCACGACGAACACCACCAGGAGAACCGAGTCCAAGACAACAGAGTCCAGGACAATCGAGCAATACACAAGAAGGAGCAAAGGCGATGTTCGCCATCGAGTTTGGGGGCGAGGAAGAGCTGTGGCGGGACAACGCGCGCTGTGCCGACGGCGCAGCGTCGCTGACCCCGCTGTTCTTCTCAGAGGCGCTCGACGACATTGCGCGGGCCAAGGCGTTCTGCCAGGGCTGTTTCGTACGCGAGGCATGCCTCGCGTCGGCAGTCGCCCGGCACGAGCCGTGGGGCGTGTGGGGTGGCGAGCTCCTGGTGAACGGCAAGGTCATCGCCAACAAGCGCAAGCGTGGGCGTCCGCCGAAGGTCGTGCGGCCCGAAGACGTGCTGCCCACCACGTGGGAGATGCCGATCGCGGACATCGCCTGAGTCCACGTGACATTGCGCAACCGCAAGGCCCTCCGCGAATCATGGCGGGCCGGGTGACGACGGTCGGGGTGTTGTCCCCCCGATGCCTCGATCGAGCCCGGCCCGCCCGCGGTCGACCTCCCAGTACCCTCATCGGTCGCGGGTGCGTAGCTCAGTTGGCTAGAGCGCTGCCCTTACAAGGCAGATGTCGCAAGTTCGAGTCTTGCCGCACCCACTCTGGGCCCGCTGGACGGTTCTGAGGTTTCGCGGGTCCCTCAGCTGGGGTTGGGCGCACGACGCTCGCGGCGTGCGAGCAACTACGAAAGCTGCACTGGGGCGTTTCGGTCCGATGACTCGATGGCAGCGAGTTGGAATTTGAGGACATCGCGTGCGGTGTCGGCATCCCAGAGGAGCTCGCCCTCGCCGGTGACGAGCCAGTGCAGGAATTCGGTGGTCTGGGTCCGAAACGACGATGCCCAGTCATCGTCGAGGGCGTGGTACGTGCGCATCTCCCCGTCGGCGTAGACCTCGACCGAAGGCATTTGGAGCCCGCGGGACGTGCATCGGTTGACGCGCACGAAACCCTTGCGGCCGGTCACCTCGAAGCGTTCGTCGTTCGTGTAGTAGTCCGAGCGCATCAGCATGTCGGGAGCAAAGGTGATGTCGAACACTCCTCGCAGTCCGTTGGTGTGGGTCCACATGATCGTGGACGGTGCGTCGATCACGATGCCGGGCCCGACTTCGGTCTGACCGACCCAACCCATGACCTCGCGCACGGGCCCGAACAGCCAGCGCGCGACGGAGAACTTGTGCCAGCCGTCGTCGTACACGAGGATCCCGCGACCTTGGCGGGCCATCTCGAAGTACCACTCCC
>JANLSK010000072.1:0-3232 GCA_031362415.1 Actinomycetes bacterium
CAACCGACGGCCGGACGGGTCAGGGTGCTCGGGCTCGACCCCGCATCACGCCATCCCGAGATGCGCAGCCGCATCGGGATCGTGCTCCAAGATGCCGGTCTGGTCCCGTACCTGAGCGTGCGAGAGACCGTCGATGCGTTCGGGCGCATGTACCCCAACCCGCTCGACACCGACGAGGCCCTGGCCCGTGTGGGCCTCGAGTATCGGGCGAAGGTGATGGTGAAAGACCTCTCGGGCGGCGAGGGCCGTCGGCTCGATCTCGCCCTGGGAACCATCGGCCGTCCCGAGCTCCTGTTCCTCGACGAACCGACGACCGGGTTCGATCCCGCGGCCCGTCGGTCGGCCTGGTCGCTCATCCGCAGCCTTGTCGACGACGGGACGACCGTCTTCTTGACGACGCACCACCTCGACGAGGCCCAGGCGCTCGCCGATCGCGTCATCGTGATCAGCCAGGGGCTGATCGTCGCCGAGGGCTCCCCCGACGAGCTCCAGGCCCAATTTGGCGGCCGGGCTCGCATCCGTTTCCTGATGCCCGTGAACATGCCGGCCCGCCTCCTTCCCCCGTTCGGCCCGATGACCGAGGTGTTCATCGGCGATCGTCACGTCGAGATCGTCAGTCCTCAGGTCACCCGGGCCCTGCACATCCTGGCCGGCTGGGCGGTGGGGCGCGGCCACGAGCTCGAAGGTCTGAGCGTCGACCGTCCCACGCTCGAGGACGCCTACCTGGCGATCGTGGGTGCCGAGTCGTCGACGGGGCCGTCGACCGAACCGGGGTCGGCGCCGTCGTGAAATCGTCGTGAAGCCGTCGACGGCCGTCCTCGTCTCGCAGGTCAGGCTGGAGCAGAAGAGCTTCTGGCGCAACCGTCAGGCCGCCGCCTTCTCGTTCCTCATGCCGTTGCTGTTGCTCGTGATGTTCGCGGCGATCTTCGACGGCGACGTTGGCCCCGGGCTCGACTTCCGCCGGTACTTCGTGGCCGGGATGCTCGGCGTGTCGATCATGTCGGCCACGTACACGAACCTGGCGATCACCCTGTCGTTTCACCGCGATCTGCTGATCCTCAAGCGGCTGCGGGGAACGCCGCTTCCGATGGCGTCGCTCTTTGCAGCCAAGATCGCTTCGTCGGTCGTGCTCGTCGTCATTCAGACGATCATCGTGCTGGTGGTCGGCCGCCTCTTCTACGACATTGGCTTGCCTGACAACTGGTTCGCCTTCCTGTTCTTCGTGGTGCTCGGGATCGTGATGTTCTCGGCTGTGGGTATCGCCTTCACGGTGTTCATCCCCAACGCCGACTCGGCTCCGTCCATGGTGCAGATGCCGTTCCTGGTCCTGCAGTTCGCCTCGGGGGTCTTCTTCTCCTACCACGAGACCCCGGCCGTGTTGCGCTGGATCGCCAACGTGTTCCCGTTGCGGTGGCTGCTGGAAGGGCTGCGTGCTGGGTACCTGGGTCTCGACTTCGTGCACGTCACGAAAGCCCCCGACCCCGACGGTGCCGGCTCGGTGTACATCCCCGACACCGTCGACGGCTTCGATGCGATCACCTCCCAGTGGCTCGGAATCCTCGTCATGCTCGCCTGGCTCGCCGCCTCTGGTTGGATCGCCCTCCGCCACTTCCGCTGGGAGAAACGCACGGGGTAGCGCGAAACATCCCTCCCCGTCGATGCTCTGTCGGCCGAGATTCCCTTGACACGAGAGAGAGAGCATGATCGGAAAATCCCGAATCGAGCGAAAGCCCTCGGCAAGGAGCCGTCGTTGAAGATCCCCATGTCAGCGGAAGTCAGCATCTACCTCGGTATGGCTGCGTGCGTCGTTCTCATCGCCGGAGCTGGTGTTTCGCAAGCCGACGAGAGTCAGAATCATACGGCCGATCCCATCAGGGAGCGGCCGAGACCTTCCCGATGGTCGTGTCGAGACGACGGTGCTCGTGAACCCCGCCGCATCGGGAATGAGATTCACCTGGAACGACGGTTCGATCACCGAAGAGAAGGCGATTCGCACGTCAACGTGGTCGTTCGTGACCATCGTTGCTGATGCCTTCCCGGCATCGATGGAGGCCATCGGCTTGGAAGATGTCAAGCCCCTGTGTGGACCACCCGGAAGGCAGGTGCCAGCATGAGAGGCTTCATCTCCCGACTTTCGGTGAGCCGGAGCGACGAGCGGTGACCAGTGGTCAGGTGTCGATGAGGAAGCGCAGCGATCGGGAGATCTCGAACATGGCTTCGACCGGGGCGTGGCCGAGGTGGGCGATGAGCCGTTCCTCGGAGACGGACTTGATGTCCTCGCATTTCGCGTAGCTGACCACGTCGAGACCTGACGATGCTGGGTCGAGCTCCACGTGCGACGGCAATCCGCGGTGCGTCGTGGTACACGGGACGACGATCAGGACGCCGGCGCGGCTGTCGTTGAGCCGGTCGGCTGAGACGATCACCACCGGCCGACGGCCAGCCTGCTCTCGCCCGACCGGTTGTCCGAGATCGACGAGCCAGATCTCGCCGCGGTGCGCCCGGCTCATCTCGAGCCGTCGGCCAGGAGGCCCGACTCGGCCGCCCGCTCGGCCCGGATGTCGGCCCACGCACTTTCGTCGTCGCGGAGTTCCTCGTAGCGAGTGCTGAGCAGATCGAAGAACAAGCGCCGCTCGAGAGCATCCACCGCCTCGTCGAGCAACTGCGTCATGGGCCGACCAGTGCTGTCGGCCAACCGGGCGAACCGGTCACGAGTGGCCTCGCTCACGCGAATGGTCGTACTCACATTGTGAAGTCTACAACAGAGTAGATCACACGAGCTACAGCTGGTGCGTCCATCCGATGTCAGCGTCCGGTGGGTCAGGTGACCGTAATGAGCTCGATGTGACAGCGGGGGCCTGGGGATCGGGCGAGGCGTTCGTCGGCGGTCACGAGCGTGCACTCGATCAGCTCGGCGAGGGCGACGTAGACGGCGTCGTAGGGGGTGAGGTTGTCGCGTAGCTCCCACACCCTCGGGAGGAGACTGCGGTGTGGGACCCGCTGGGCATCGAGCGCGGCGAGATCAATGATGGCCAGTTGCGCCCGGCGACCGTCGACCAAGCCGCGACGCGCTGCCGAGCGGATCGCTGAGACGACCTCGATGTCGATGAGCTCGGGAGCGATCAACGGCTCACCGAGCAGCCGGGATCGGGCTCGGTCGCCATCGGGCCTGTCGTCGACCAGGGCGGGCGCGAGAACGGAGGCGTCGACGACGATCACGACCTGTCAAAGG
>JANLSK010000178.1:0-1755 GCA_031362415.1 Actinomycetes bacterium
CCTGACGGTCGTGCGATCGCCCTTGATGCCGCCGGCCTCGGTGTAGTCGATCGTGGCGCCCTCGGTGAAGAGGGTCACGTAGAGATCCCAGTCGCGCCGGTCGACGGCCGTCGAGTACCGGACGATGAGGTCGTTGATCTCCATGCGGTCGGAGAGCTCTTGCAGCGAGAAGGCCATGTGGGGTGCTCCCGGGCTCGGGTCTGACGGGTCGTGTCCTGCGCAAGGCAACGGACGGGCCGTAGCGTACGGTCGATGATCAAGCTCGCGCTCGTGCTGACCCGTAACCCCGCGCTCTCCTACGACGAGTTCGTCGGCCACCACCGAGACGTGCACGTTCCCCTGGCCCTCGACGGGATGGCCGGGCTGCGCCGCTACGTCGTCAACCAGTGCGACGAGACCAACGCGCTGCTCGTGGCCGGCACCGGGAACGAGCCCCGCCCGTCGCGGGCCGACGCCATCACCTTCCAGTGGTTCGATGATTTAGCTGATTTCACCGACCCCGCCCGCATGTTCACCTCCCCTGCGGCCGCCCGGGCGCTGGCGGAGGACGCGGCGAAGCTCTTCGGCGCAATGCTGGCCTACGTCGTCGACGAGGTCGAGCACTGGGACTACGCCCGAGACTGGCCCGACGGGCAGCAGTCCAAGGGGCACAAGCGCATGTCAGCCGTCGCCCGTCTGCCCGGTCAGTCGGCGGCCGAGCATCGTCGGCACTACGCCGGCGGCCACGGCCCGCTCACGAGGGTCCAGCACGTGGGCGTGTGGCGCTACTGCCAGAACTTCGTGACGCAGACCCTCACGCCCGATGCGCCGCCGGTCGACACCTTCGCCGAGCTGCACTTCGAGACGCTCGACGATCTGACGAACCGCATGTACCTGGGCGACGCCAGCCCGAGCATCGTGCAGGAGGACATCGCCGGCTTTCTCACCATCAAGGGCACGTGGTCGGTGACCGCCACCGAGACCGTCTGGCGCTGAGCTTGTCTCGGGCGGGCCCCTGGCTTCCGGCCATCCCGCCAGGTGGGGGTGCGGGTGGAGCTGGGGGCAACGAGCACGGCGGGCGGGCCGTTCAGGCTCCGCTCACCTCGAGCGTGCCGTGCATGCGAGTGTCGCCCGGGTGCACCTCGCAGAAGTACGTGTACGAGCCCGGCGCGGCGGGAGCCGTGAACGAGCCCTTCGCGTTGGCGCCGAGTATCCCGCTGTTGAAGCTCCCGTCGTCGGCCGAGACCGAATGCGGGACGCCATCACCGTTGTCCACGTTCACCGTGAAGCCTGGCGTGACGATCAGGGGGTCGGGTCCGTACTCGAAGCCGGAGATGCCGATGGTGTCGACCCCGCCGTAAGTCTGTCCCTTGGCGGCGGCGCCCCAACCCACCCCGGCGGAGACGACGGCCATGAGGAAGGCGGCGCAACAGATGGCGAGGGTCGGCGTGAGCTTCTTCATGGCCCTTCCTACGGATCGACGGGACCGGTGGTTCATCGGACCCAGGATTGTCCCTGTGAAAGTATCTCTCTGTGAACGCCGTCGGCACTTGATCCGTGCTCCGTGATCGACCATGCTCCCGCGCTCCGGGATCCACCGCAAGGAGACACCTGATGGCCGCCCCCACCGCTGCCCCCGCCACTGCCCCGCAGTCGCCAGCCAAGAGCACCGAAGCGCTGCTGTTGATCTTCGGGATCGGCGCCGCGCTGGCCGTCCTGCTCGGCGTCTGGGGCGCGGCTCACGAGCCGTCCGGGCGCGAGATCTTCAAGCTGGCG
>JANLSK010000181.1:0-1852 GCA_031362415.1 Actinomycetes bacterium
CTGTGGCGGCTGTGGCGGCTGTGGCGGCGGCGGGTAGCGTCACGACACCCGTCACCGAGGTTCCGTTGACGGTAGACGGAGTACTCGGAGGCGACGCCCATGCTCGACGGCCGCTACCAGGGATTCGCGATCGTGACGCACGAACCTGGCGTGTGCGTGATCTCGTTCGACGAGCCCGATCGTCTCAACGGGTTGACCCGGGGAGCCAAGCGTGACCTCCAGGAGATCATGACCCAGGTCAACACCGACGACGACACCCGCGTCGTCGTGATCACCGGTACCGGCAAGGGATTCTGTGCTGGCGACGACATCTTCACCCCGATCGGTGATGACCGTCACCGACCCACGTTGGTTCCGCCCCAGGTGCGCAGCTCCCGCGGGGCGCCCGTCAACCAGGCACCCCTGCTGCGGGCGTACTCGCAGGATCTGGTGCGGGCCATCCGCAACGTCGACAAGCTGACGATCGCTGCGATCAACGGGGTGGCGATCCAGCTCGGGCTGTCGATCGCTCTGGCCTGTGACTACCGGATCGCCTCCACCCACGCCCGCTTGGGCAGCGCCACCCTGCGCTTCGCCTTCCTCCCCGACGAGGGAGGCCACTGGCTTCTCGTGCAACACCTCGGGCTGGCCCGAGCTCTCGACTTCGTGATGCGCTCGAAGATCGTGACCGCCGTCGAAGCGCTCGAGCTCGGCCTCGTGACCGAGGTGGTCGAGCCCGACGCGCTGCTCGACGTCACCATGGACCTCGCCAGGGAGCTGGCCGCCGGGCCCCAGGTGGCGATGCGGATGCTCAAGCGCTCGCTGTACAACTCGGTCCACCAGACCTTCGAGCAGGCCGGCGAGGACATCGCAGCCAAGACCGCCATCAGCGACCACCATCCCGACACCCGGGAAGGGATGCTGGCCCGACGTGAGAAGCGCGCCCCACGGTTCAACCAGTGGCTCGGCGAACCCGCGCCCGATGCCCCGCGTGACCCGACCTGGTTCGTCCCCCCGTCATGACCTGTCCGGCCCACCTGCCGCCATCGCCACCACGACCACCGCCACCGCCACCGACTCAGCGGGGAAGGCCCAGGAGGCGCTCGCCGATGATGTTGCGCTGGATCTGGTGGGTGCCTCCGGCGATGGTGGCCTGACGGGAAGCGCACAACGCGTGCGCAGCGGTATCGCCGTCGCGATCGTCGGAGCGCCAGGCCAGCCCGCCCATCCCGCCCGACGCCGCCAGGGCGCTCACGAGTTCCGCCGCGGTCTGCTCGAGGTTGCCCGCCGCGGTCTTCATGAGCGAGCCGACGGCGGGGCTGCCCCCGGCCACCGTGCCGGCGCCGATCCGTTCGCCCAGCCAGTCGAGGATCAGCTCGTCGGCGATCACCGACACGATCCTCTGACGCCACAAGGGATCGGTCCGAACCTCGGGGCTCAGGCGGGTCGCGGCGTCGAGCACCTGCCGTTGCCGGCGGCCTCCACCGGAACCGCCGCGATACTTGCCTCGTTCACCCCCGAGCGTGCCGTTGGCCACCTGCCAGCCACCATTCACCGACCCCAGGACGTCATCGACGGGCACCGCCACCCGGTCGAGGAAGACCTCGTTGAAGTGCCGGCCACCGGCGATGTCGACCAGCGGCCGAACCACCACCCCGGGAGCGTCCATGTTCAGGATCAGCATGGTGATACCGGCGTGGGGCTTCGACGCCGACGGATCGCTCCGCACCAGGAGCATGCCGAGCTGAGCGTCGCTGGCGTACGACGACCACACCTTCTGCCCGTCGACGATCCAGGAGTCGCCGTCGCGCACGGCCTGGCACCGGAGCGCCGCCAGATCGGAGCCGGCGTCAGGCTCCGAGAACAGCTGGCA
>JANLSK010000185.1:0-7014 GCA_031362415.1 Actinomycetes bacterium
GTGTTGCGGTGTTGCGGTGTTGCGGTGTTGCGGTGCTGCGGTGCTCGTGCTGAGCTCTGGTGGACGGGCGCGCGTGAACCACGGAGCAGCACCCGGCGAACGGTGGGGGTCGTGTGATCGGGGAGCCGTGGGAGTGACGGCGGGCGACGGGTTGACCGTCGCCTCGGGATCGGCGCGGCCTCAGCCGCTCCGGCTGGGGGGTGCGATGCCGACGACCAGCCACCGGTCGTCAACCGGAGCGACAACGACGCGCAGCCCGACGGGATCGTCGAGCGTGACGACCCGACCCCACGATGCGGCATCGGAACCGAACGCGCTCAGGTACGGCGTCACGTCATCGAGCGAATCGAGTGAGGCGATCGATCCGGCTCGTACCTCACCTGAGGCGTCGCACAAACCTTCGGCCAGGCTCGGGAAACCGACGAGGCTGGTGTGTTCCCCTGTGGGGACACCGCATTCCTGACGGGTTCGGGCCCACGCACCCACGGCTGACACCGCATCGGCATCGGATGGCAGCACTGGTGTAGACGTGCTGCGGTTCAGGTCGATCCGCCATTCGTTCCCAGCAGCGACGACCGTCCACACCTCATTGGCACGGGCGGGTATGAGGCCCGCGACCTCGTCGAGGCTCGACACGTAGTTGGCTGACACGGCCACCTGCGTGCCACTGCCGTCGACGAGCTCCTGCTCAGCGGTGACCTCGAAGCCGACATGCCGGGGGAACTCGGTCTGGGCGAGGGCCCAGTCGGACTCTCCAAGTGCCCCTTGGTCGGCGCTGGAGAGGAGGGCGTAAGACGCCGTGGTGTCGCCGGTCACCTGGGCCACGAGGAAGGCCTCGACGGCGCCGCGCGGGGTCGTCGGTCGAGCGTCGACGGGAAGGTCCGACGTGTCGATCTCAGGCGTGCCCCGGGGCTCGGGTCCGATCGCGTCACCCTCGGTGAACGGGGCCCCCTCAACGATGGCGACCGGAGCGGCGCCCTGGGCTTGCGAGTCGGTGGTATCCGACGAGCACGCTCCGAGGACCAATCCCGTGAATGCCATGCAGCCGCTGAGAAACCGAGCTCGGGGAGTCACATCGGGCATTCGGCGCTTGGAGCCGGATCGGATGACAAATTCTCGATAAAGCTCAGTGGGAGGGTGCGGCGACGGGGAATGCCGTGACGGGCGAGGTGACCGTGACGGTGACGCGATCGCCCCTCACGAAGTGCAGCCCTGGACCCATACGGGCTCGGATCTGCACCTGCGCTCCACGGAATCCCCGGCTCGGCGTGGTTGGGTCGGGGGAGCGATCGCCAGGGTCGTCATGGGTGTCGGGCGTGTCGATGCTCACGTGCACGAGCTGATCGTGACCGAAGTAGGTGACCTGCTCGACGACCGCGGGGCCCGCTCCGTCGAGGTGGAGGCGAACCGTCTCCGGACGCACCACGGCGCTGACCGGACCTGAGAGCTCGGGGCCCTTGAGGCGCAGGCGGCCGATGATGGTCTCCACCGTCGAGCCGGCGGCGTGGCCGCTGACGATGTCGGCCTCGCCGACGAAATTGGCGACGAACAGGTCGGCCGGCTCGGCGTAGAGCTCGGTCGGCGTTCCGACCTGAAGGACCCGACCCCCGTCCATGACAGCGACCCGATCGGCGGTGCTCAAAGCCTCGGTCTGATCGTGGGTGACGAACACCGCTGTCGCACCGGCCTGGCGGAGGATGGCCCGGACGTCGGCTCGCACCTGGGCCCGGAGCGTCGCGTCCAGGCTCGAGAACGGCTCGTCGAGCAGGATGATCGACGGCTCCGGGGCCAAGGCCCGAGCCAGAGCCACCCGTTGCCGTTGACCACCGGAGAGCTCGTGCGGCATGCGGGCGCCGAGCTCGCTCAGACCGACGAGCTCCAGGCTCTCGACGGTCCGCGGCGACCGCTGCGACCGCTCCGTGACGCCATAGCCGACGTTGGCGGCCACACTCATGTGAGGGAAGAGCGCGAAATCCTGGAACACCATCCCCACGCGACGCTGCTCGGGCGGCACGGCAACCTCGGGCCCCGCCACCTCCCGTCCGGCCAGGCGGATGGTGCCGGCGTCAGGGCGTTCGAAACCGGCGACGAGACGCAGGAACGTCGTCTTGCCGCAGCCGCTGGGGCCGAGCAGGGCGAGGATCTCACCACGGTGGACGTCGAGGGAGACGTCATCGATCGCAACGACCGTCCCGAAGCGCTTCACGAGCCCCGCCGTCGACACGATGGCGCTGGTCGCCCCGGCATCGGTGGGGGCGCTCGACGGGCTCAGCGCCGGTCCGGCAACGGCGTGGGGCTCGATGCTCCGGGCGGACGGCATGACCGCCCAGGGTAACCGTCACCGCGTACGGACATCGTCCCCGAGGCCGTCGAAGCGCATGCTGATACGGCGCTCCGTGGGTTGCCCGGCCGCGGCCGCCACGCCACCGCTTCCACCGCCGGCCGGCTCCACCGGGATCGACGACGCCGAGCGAGGGGCCGCGGCCCGGGCTCCGGGGACGGCTCGTGCCACCGGTTGACGATCGCCGGGCTGGGGCAGGGTCATCGGCCGGGCCGACGTCGCGGGGCGAGCAGCGGTCGGGGGGCGGCTGGAGCCCATCGGCCGGCCGACAACGGGCGACGCGGCAGCGGCGGTCGACGGGCGCTCGGACATCCGGTGGACGCGCACGGTCGGCGTGTCGCCGTCCTCGACGGCCTCCCGGGTGCAGACGTGGACCAAGCCCTTGCGTTGAGCCTCGATGAACTTGCGGCGCTGGAGGCGGATCCGACGCTGCTTCACGATGGCCCGACGTCGCAGGAGCCCCAGGGTCGCGAGCGCAGTGAGGGCGATGATCAGGGTGGGCGTGGACACGGGGAAACCTCCGGAGGGGTCGGATTCGAGGGTGGTGGCGGTGGGGGAAGGGTCGGGATCGGCTGTGGAGGCGGCCGCCCGGGTGGCGTCTCGCTCGGCGCCGCTCGGCAGCGACGCCGGTTGAATGACCCGCAGTGCCGGAAGGCGCTCACCCGTCCCGGGCGTGCGGATCGGTGATGCGAAGCCCATCTCGAGCAACGTCGAGGTGGCGCCGTACAGGTCGGACGAGCCGAGCACCACGGCGATCATCGTGCGTCCGCTCCGGGTGGCCGCGGCCACGATCGTGTGACCAGCTGCGCTGGTGTAGCCCGCTTTCACGCCGAGGACGCCCTCGGTCAGCTCGAAGAGCTGGTTCGACGAGCGAATCTCGTGAACGACGCCGTCGGGGCCCGTGATCGCGGTCTCGGTCGTGGCGACCATCTGGGCCAACTCGGGTCGCGCCAGCACGCTCCGGGCCAGAATCGCCAGTTCGAAGGCGGACAGCCTGGAGGTCCCGCTGGAGGTGGCGCCGCCGTCGAGCCCGGCCGGGTCGATGAAGGTGCTGTCGGTCAGCCCCAACCGGATGGCCAGCTCCCGGGCGTCGTCGGCCCAGGCGTCGATGCTGCCCGACGAGGCCTCGGCGAGTGCGTAGGCGGCATCGTTGGCCGAGCCGACGATCATCGCCTGCAGCAGGGCCTCGTAGCGCCAGCGCTCTCCCGGGACCAGCCCGATCCGTTGGGACGGCTGGGATGCGGCGAGCTCGCTGACGACGATCTCGGTGCCGAGCTCCAACCGTTCCATGGCGATCAGCGCCGTCAGCAGCTTGACGGTGCTGGCGGGCGGCACGGCGTCGTGATGGCGATAGCACGACAGCACGCTGCCGGTGTCGGCGTCGACGAGGATCCACTCCTCGGCCGCGACCGGGAAGTAGGTGGCCGCAGCCGTCACACAGGCATCGGCCGGGACGACCTCTGCCGTTGCGGATCCCGTGACGGCCGTCTGGCCACCTGCGGGCGAGGCCACAGCGACCAGGCCCAGGGTCGCGCCGAGCACGACCGCGGCCCGGATTCTGGCGGGTCGGCATCGGACGCCAGCACTGCCGCTGGGGTTGATGAGGTCAGTGTTCCTCATGTTGTAACGGTACGACATCGTGGCGGGTGTGGCGAGGGATACTTGTGCGACCCGCCCCGGATTCTCTCTGGACGATGCCGTGCTGTGACGATGAAACCCCCAGGTGGCCTCGGACCGGAAGCCTCTGTCCGAGGTCGAGGTGGACGGCCGCCTCGACCGGCCCGTGCCCTGATGCGAGGACAGCGTGTGAATCGACGAGTGCTCATCACCGAGGAGCTCGCACCGAGCGCCGTCGCCGTCCTCGACGGGGCCGGTCTCGCCGCCGACGTGCAGCTCGGGCTCGATCGGGCCGCGCTCTTGGCCACGCTCCCAGGCGCCGCCGCGCTCATCGTTCGCAGTGCCACCATGGTCGACGCCGAGGCCCTGGCTGCGGCATCCGGGCTGGTGGTCGTGGGTCGAGCCGGGATCGGGCTCGATAACATCGACGTGGCCGAGGCGACCCGGCGAGGGGTGATGGTCGTCAACGCGCCGCAGTCGAACGTGGTGTCGGCCGCCGAGCACACGGTGGCCCTCATGCTGGCGCAGGCCCGCAACATTCCCCAGGCCCACCGCGATCTGGTGGGCGGGGCCTGGAACCGGTCACGCTGGGAGGGCGTGGAACTGCGGGGCAAGACGCTGGGCGTCGTCGGGCTGGGACGGGTCGGGGTGCTCGTCACGCAGCGCTTGTCGGCGTTCGGGATGCGCGTGCTCGCCTACGACCCCTTCATCGGACCGGAGCGGGCCCGTCAGCTCGGTGTCGAGCTCGTCGCCACCGTGATCGAGCTGGTGTCCCAGGCCGATTTCCTCACGATTCATCTGCCCAAGACGCCCGAGACCGTCGGGATCATCGGCGCCGAGGCCCTGAAGCACGCCAAGGCCGGCCTCCGGATCGTCAACACGGCTCGAGGCGGGATCCTCGACGAGGCGGCCTTGTACGAGGCGATCGTCGACGGGCGGGTGGCGGGGGCGGCACTCGACGTGTTCGAGCACGAGCCCACCACGGAGTCGCCACTGTTCGGGCGTCCGGAGGTGGTGGTGACACCGCATCTCGGGGCCTCGACGGTCGAGGCTCAGGACAACGCCGGCCAGACGATCGCCGAGCAGGTCGTGCTGGCCCTGCGCGGCGACTTCGTGCCCTTCGCCGTCAACGTGGACGCCCGCGAGGCCTCCGAGACCGTGCGTCCGTTCCTGGTTCTGGCCGAGAGGCTCGGACAGTTCTTCAGCGTGATGACCGGGGGTCTCGGCGACGAGGTCGACGTCCTGTTCGAGGGTCAGCTGGCCGACTACGACTGCCGAGTGCTCACCCTCGCGGCGATGAAAGGGCTGCTGAAGCCCACAATCGGCGAGGCCGTCTCGTTCGTCAACGCCCCCCAGTTGGCCAAGGAGCGGGGGCTCAACGTTCGAGAGACCAAGTCGACGAGCGCTCGGGACTTCGTGAACCTGATCTCGATCAGGGGACGGGTGGCCGGCGTCGAGCACCAGGTCGCGGGGACGCTCGGCGGCACGCGCCAAGAGCCGCGCATCGTCTCGATCGACGACCACTCGGTCGACATCCCGCCGACGCGCCACATGCTGGTCGTGCGCAACAGCGACCGTCCCGGCCAGATCGGCCTCGTGGGCACGACGCTGGGGCGCGCCGGCGTGAACATCTCGTACCTCAACCTGGGCCGCAGCCCCTCGGGTGAGGTGGCCCTGATGGCCCTGGCCACCGACGACATGGTGGCCCCGGCGGTGGTGGCCGAGCTCGTGGCCAACGACGGGATCGTCTCGGCCCGCCCCATCGAGCTCACCTGAGCCCCAGCCCTGCGGGAGGCCCCCGGCCCCGGCCCCCGAGTCAGCCAAGTTTGCGCGGAATTGCTCACCCCGTGCGCAATTCCGCGCACATTTCGCTGGGCGGAGGCGGTGTGGTAGCATCCACGCTCACATGAGCTCGTTTCGCTTTTCCGGCCTCCTCCTTACCTAGCGGCGAGCGCCCTTTCGGTGCTTGCCGGTAACCCCCTGGTCTTGACCAGGGGGTTTTCCTTTTCCCCACGCCACCAGCAACCCAGGAGCGATCATGAGCGAGCGCATCACGATCTTCGACACCACCCTGCGGGACGGCGAGCAGTCGCCCGGGATCTCGCTCGACGTGACCGAGAAGCTCGAGATCGCCGAGCAGCTCGCCCGGCTCGGCGTCGATGTGATCGAGGCCGGCTTCCCCATCGCCAGCCAGGGTGACTTCGAAGCCGTCGAGGCCATCGCCCGTCTCTTCGGTACGCCGGGAGCTGCGGGTTCACCGGGATCACCGGGTTCGCCGATCATCTGTGGGCTGTCACGCACCGGCTTCGCCGACGTCGACCGGGCCTGGGAGGCGGTGCAGCACGCTGCCCGTCGTCGGATCCACGTGTTCATCGCGACGTCGCCCATCCACATGGAAAAGAAGCTGCGCATGACCCCTGACCAGGTGAAGGTGGAGGCGGCGACGGCCGTGGCCCGAGCCCGGTCGTATTGCGACGACGTCGAGTTCTCGCCGGAGGACGCCTCCCGCTCCGACTTCGATTTCATGTGCGAGGTGCTCCGGTTGGCCGTCGACAACGGGGCGACGACCCTCAACATCCCCGACACCGTGGGTTTCGCGGTGCCCGAGGAGTGGGGTCGGCGCATCGCCAGCATCCGCGAGCGCGTCGCCGGCGATTACGTCCTCTCGATGCACTGCCACAACGACCTGGGGCTGGCCGTGGCCAACTCGCTCAGCGGCGTGGCCGCCGGCGCCCGTCAGATCGAGTGCACGATCAACGGGATCGGCGAGCGTGCCGGCAACGCCGCGCTCGAGGAGTTGGTGATGGCGCTGCGGACCCGAGCCGACGCCTTGGGCTCGTTCGAGGTGGGCATCAGGACCGAGGAGCTGGCCCGTACGTCGCGCCTTGTGTCGCGGCTCACCGGGTACCCGGTGCAGTACAACAAGGCCGTCGTGGGCCGCAACGCCTTCGCCCACGAGGCTGGCATCCACCAGCATGGGGTGCTCGAGAACCCGCTGACCTACGAGATCATGGACGCCAAGAGCGTCGGCCTTGCAAAGAGCGAGCTCGTCCTCG
>JANLSK010000254.1:0-5625 GCA_031362415.1 Actinomycetes bacterium
CCGTCGAGCGTCGGCTCGATCGATGGCACCTCCACCGACCTCGGCGGGAGCTCGATCGGCGGCCGGCCCGACAACGCGTACATCAGATCGGAGTACGTGTTCGCCGCGATGGCCATGGCTTCGAGCCAGGCCAGGTCGACGTGCTCGCCGGCACCGGTCTGGCGGGCCCGCCGGACCGCCGCCGAGGCGCCCACGGCAGCGAACACCGCAGCGATGTACTCGGTGATCCGTCCGGCGGCGTGGAACGGCTCCTGATCGGGGAGACCGCGCCGCAGGGTCGAGCCGCACTCGGTCTGGACGATGAACTCGGTGGTCGGGCGCAGTGCGTACGGTCCCGATCGGCCGTACGGCGTGATCGAGAGGCGGACCGTCCCCGGAAACCGTTGGGGATCAAGGGCATCGTCATGCTCGCCCGGCGCGTACGTCTCGATCACGAGATCGGCTGCGGCAATGAGCTGCTGGACCACCGGGTCTTCCGGGGTACCGACGATCGACCGCTTGTTGCAATGCAGGAATCGGAAGAACGCCCCGTCACTCGTCCCGAGATCGGCGCCCGTTGCCGACCACCGCCGCAACGGATCGCCCCCGGCAGGCTCGACCTTCACCACGTCGGCGCCGGCATCGGCGAACAACTTCGAGCAGTAGCCCCCAGCGATCCCGAAGGAGAGGTCGACGACGCGAAGATCCCTGAGCCCGTGCACGGCCGGCATTCTGGCAGCTTTCCTGGCGCCGGGCCCCTGTCCGTCGAGCACCCAGCCACTGGTGCCGGTAGGGGCCCCTGCCCCGTCGCTCGCGAGCGGGTTGATTGTGGCGCTCTCCGCCGTCGCCACGGGGCTTGACCGTCGTAGACGGGATGCCTGATCCAGCATCGGGAGCCCGGGCCCGGCGGGCCTCGACCCTGATAGACAGCGGGGATGGCGGGGTTCACGGTTGAGCCGAGTGGGGAGATCTGCGGGGCGGTCGTCCGGGGCATCGACCTGCGGGCGCCGGTCGATCCGGGTACCGCGGCCGAGTTGCGTCAGGTGTGGTTGCGCCATCGCGTCATCTCCTTCCCGGATCAGCAGCTCGAGATCGAGGATCTGGAGCGGGTCGCTGGCGCCTTTGGGCCGTTCGGCGAAGACCGGTTCATCAGCCCGATCGCCGGTCACCCACACGTGATCGAGGTCACACGCGACGCCGACGAACAGGCTCCGTTGTTCGCCGAGACGTGGCATTCCGACTGGAGCTTTCTGGCCCAGCCGCCTGCGGGGACGGTGCTCTACGGTGTCGAGATCCCTCCTGTGGGTGGCGACACGTTGTTCGCCGACATGCACGCGGCGTTCGACGCCCTTCCGGCTGAGCGCCAGGAGCATCTGCGGCGCCTGAACGGGGTGCACTCGGCCCGGCGGGGGTACTCGCGCCAAGGCATGTATGGCGATCGCGACATTGGACGGTCGATGCGCATCGTGGCGTCGGACGACGCGCTGAGCACCCAGCTGCATCCCCTCGTGCGGGCCCACGCCGAGACGGGCCGGCCGGCCCTGTACTGCAGCCTGGCGTACACGATCGGAATCGAGGGGATGAGCGACGACGACGGGATGGCGCTCATCGCCGAGATCCAACGCCACGCGACCCAGCACCGCTTCGTCTACCGGCACCGTTGGGCGGAGGGCACGCTCGCCCTGTGGGACAACCGGTGTCTGGTGCACTCGGCCACCGGCGGGTACGAGGGCCATCGGCGACTCCTGCGGCGCATCACGATCGCCGAGCGTCTCGACAACACCAAGCATCCCGACACCACCGAGCGGTCCCGACAACACTGAGATTCCCGGAAACACCGAGATTACGGTGTGATCTCACGCATCGAGCGGGGGGTTGGGAATGGTCTGGGACTTCGAGACCGAGCCGGAGTTCGCTGAGCAACTGGCCTGGATGCGCGACTTCATCGATACCGAATTGATCCCGCTCGAACCCGTCTACGGCCAGCTCCCGGCGCACGAGTGGCTCGTGGTCAAGCGCCATCTGCAGGACCAGGTGAAGGCCCGAGGGCTGTGGGGCGCGTTCCTGGCGCCCGCGCTCGGCGGCACCGGCTTCGGGCAGCTGAAGCTGGCCCTGATGTCGGAGATCATCGGTCGCTGCATGATGTCGATGGCGATCTTCGGGGTGCAGGCGCCCGACAGCGGCAACATGGAGTTGCTGGCCCATGGCGCCACCGACGCCCAGAAGGAGCGCTGGCTCTGGCCGAACCTGCGGGGCGAGATCTCCAGCGCCTTCGCCCTCACCGAGCCGTTCCTCGCCGGGGCCGACCCCACCGTCATCGCGACCACCGCGACGCGTGACGGCGACGAGTGGGTGATCGACGGTCACAAGTGGTTCATCACCAACGCGTCGGTGGCCGACATCGTCCTCGTCTTCGCCGAGACCAATCCCGAGGGGCGACCCCACCGCCACGCCTCGGTGTTCGTGGTGCCGGCGGGCACCCCGGGCATGGAGATCGTGCGCGACATCGGAACCATGGCCCATCCCGACCCCGAGTTCGGCCGCACCGGGAACCACGCCGAGGTCGTCTTCCGCCACTGCCGTGTGCCCGCCGACCACCTGATCGGTGCGCTCGGTGAGGGGTTCACCCTGGCCCAGCAACGTCTGGGCGGCGGGCGCATCCATCATGCGATGCGCTGGCTGGGCCAGGCCCAGCGGTCGCTCGACATCATGGGGGAGCGGGCGGTGTCGCGCAGCTCGCACGGCAAGCTGCTGGCCCAGCACCAGATGGTGCAGGACTATGTTGCCATGTCGCACATGGAGATCCAGGCCGCTCGGCTGCTCACGTTCCACACGGCGTGGAAGATGGACCGGTTCGGAGCCGCCACCGTCAGGGCCGATCTCGGGATGATCAAGGCGCACGTCTCGAAGGTCGTCCTGGCGGTGCTCGACCGGACGATCCAGGTGTGCGGCGCGCTCGGCTACTCGGCCGACCTGCCGGTGGAGTCGTGGTACCGGTCCACCCGCTTCGGCCCGATCGGCGACGGTCCCGACGAGCTGCACAAGTCGGTGCTCGCCCGCACGTTGCTCAAGGGCTACAAGCCGGTGGACGGTTGGCCGAGCGAGCACATCCCGAGCCGACGGCCGGCCGCCGAAGCCAAGTGGGCCGAGTTGCGCACGCTGGCGGGGATCGGGTGATCGTCGAGGCGTTGCAACGATTTCTCGACGACGCCCTCGGGCGCGGCCCGTCCATCACGGTCACGCCATTGGCCGGCGGCGGCTCGTGTGAGGTGTTCGCCATCGCACGGGGCGAGAAGCGTTGGGTGCTGCGGCGGGCACCCCGCCATGCGAGCTCGGCGACGGCACATGACGTGTTGCGCGAGTACCGGATCCTCGATGCCATCAAGGACGAGCCGGTGCGCATCGCCCGACCGATCGTTTCCTGCGCCGACCCGACCGTGTTCGATGCGCCGTTCTACGTGATGGAGCTGATCGATGGTTCACCGGTCATCCGGCATGTCCCCGAAGCCTGGGCGTTGTCGCCGGCCATGCACGGGCAGGCGCTCGAGGAGCTGATCGACGCGCTGGCGGCGATCCATGCCGTCGACTGGCGGGCCTGCGGCCTCGGCGACCTCGCGCCGAGCGCGGAGTTCCTGCCCCGCCAGGTGGGCCGTTGGCTGAGCCAGCTCGACTCCTATGGCGGGCGTGATCTCCCGGTTGCCCGCAGCCTGGGCGACTGGCTCGAGGCCCATCGACCTCCCGCCCAGCCCGACGCCCTGTGCCACGGCGACTACAAGCTCGACAACGTGCTGTTCGCGTCCACGCTCCCGCCGCGGCTCCTCGCTGTGGTCGACTGGGAGATGGCATCGATCGGCGATCCCCTGGTCGACCTGGCCTGGGCCCTGATCTTCCATCCCGGGCCGGAGGGGACGCTGCGCCTCGGGATGGCCACGGAGCCGCGCTTCGCGGTCGAGCACCTGCCCGACCGGGCCGCGTTGATCGACCGGTACGCAACACGATCGGGCGCCGATCTCGGCGCCATCGGCTGGTACGACGTGTTCGCACGGTGGAAGCTGGCGATCGTGCTCGAGGGCAGTTACGCCAAGTTCGTACGGGGCTTGTCTGACAAGCCGGTCCATGAGCATTTCGGGGCGCAGGCCGACCTCCTGCTCCGTAGCGCCGAGCACCTCGTCGACCGGGGAGCGAACCCATGAGGAACAGCGTCATCGCTACGAACGCCTTCCATGCCAAGGTTTCTGGGCGCGTCATGCCCCACGCTCGTGGCGGGGCCGGCTGATGCGGGCCTGGCAGGTTCAGGGTCGGGGGGAGCCGCTCGACGTGCTGCACGCGGTCGAGCTCGCGGCCCCCGAGCCCGGCCCCGGTCAGCTCCGTATCCGGGTGACCGCCGCGGGAATCGGGTTGCCTGACGTGTTCATGTGCCGAGGCACGTACCCGCTCACGCCGCCGCTGCCGTTCACACCGGGGCAGGAGGCGACGGGCGTCGTGACCGCCGTCGGTCCCGGCGTCGACATGGCGATCGGCACCCGGGTCATGGCGGTGACCGTCTTCACCAACGGTCACGGGTCGTTCGCCGAGGAGTGCCTCGTGTTCGCCGACTCGACGTTCCCGGTGCCCGACGGTCTCACCGATGCCGAGGCCGCCGGGTTCTGGATTCCCCACCTCACCGGTTGGATCGGGCTGGTCGATCGGGGACGCCTGGCTCAGGGCGACTCGGTGGCGGTGCTGGGGGCATCAGGTGGCAGCGGGATCGCCGCGGTCCAGCTGGGTAAGGCGTTGGGGGCCCGAGTGATCGCCGTCGTCGGCGATGAAGAGCGAGCCGAGTTCTGCCGGAGCCTCGGCGCCGACACCACCATCGACCACCGGGCTGGCCCCGTCGGCCCGGCCGTGCGGGCCGCCACCGGCGGACGTGGTGTCGACCTGATCTACGACCCGGTCGGGGGATCGTTGGCGGAAGACGCCGCGGGAGCCTTGGCCCGCCACGGCCGGCTGCTCGCGGTCGGTTTCGCCAGCGGTGCCTGGCCGAAGATCGCAACGCATTCCATGGTGGTGAGCAACACCTCGCTCGTCGGTGTCTTCGCCGGCGGCTACTCGCGCGCCGAGCTCGACGCCATCCATCGTGAGCTGAGCGCGCTGGTGGCCGACGGCCGACTCCGCACTGCGGTCACCGCGCAGGTGCCGTTCGCCGATCTCCCGAACGCCTTGCAGCAGATGGCCGATCGGGCCGTCGTGGGCAAGCGGGTGGTCGTGCCGTGAGGAGAGCGAACGATCTCGATCTGCACGTCGGGTCCCGGATCGACGGGCTCCCCCGCAACGCCGGAGCCCGGCGCGTCGGCGGGGCGACCATGTGGAAGGCCAAGGGGCGATGACCATTCCCACGTTGGATGCCACCGGGAAGGTGGTCGTCGTCACCGGGGCCAGCCGGGGTCTGGGCCGAGCGATGGCGCTGGGCTTCGCCGAAGCGGGCGCCGACGTGGTGGTTGCCAGTCGTCGGCTCGACGGCTGCGAACGGGTGGCCGGGGAGGTGCGGGCGTCGTCGGGCCGGAGGGCGTTGGCCGTGGGGTGTCACGTGGGCGACTGGGACCAGTGCACACAGCTCGTCGCTGCCACTGTCGCCGAGTTCGGCCGAATCGACGTGCTGGTCAACAA
>JANLSK010000274.1:0-26040 GCA_031362415.1 Actinomycetes bacterium
CATACAGCGCAGCCGCGTACCCCCCCGGCCCCCCGCCCAGCACCACCACATCGAACTGCGCCGCACCCTCGCCCACGTCCCTGTCCCCGCCGTCTCGTCGTCGCCTCGTCGCTACGCCGGCCCAGAACGCCGACACGAGCAGCTTACGACGACACCACCGCCATTCCGCCGGGCGGTGCCAGCGGATGCCGGTGCTTACGAAGCTCGAAGATGCCGCAGCCGTAGTGGCACCCGGCGTTGGCGGCGACGATATCGGGCGTGACATCGGCGTCTTCGTGGAGCGCACCGGCATCGTCGACGTACGAGAACGACACGAGATCGAACGCCGGCCGAGCCAGATCGAGCATGGTCGACACGGCCAGCACCCGGTGACCGTTGAACTCGACCCGCTCGGGCCCGATCGGCACCGAGAGGTACAGGATCCCGTCCGGCTCGACGATTCGCTGGATGGCGTCGAACCCTTTGAGATGACCGTGCACGTCGAGACGATCACCGTAGCGACCCAGCCCGAAGTGCTCGAGCGCGTGGAGGCACGAGACCGAGTCACTCGATGCTTCGAGATCGGCGGGAAGCTCGGAGAGATCACACTGCCTCGAAGTGACGTTGTGGACCGACGGCAGCGGTCGCACGTCGAGCACCTCGATCTCGCGGAAAACGGCCAGGTGAGCTACGAAGCCGTCGATGCGGGATCCGATATCGATATGGCGCCGCGGACCGCGTTCGTGAATCCGTCGAGCCACGAGGAGGTCCTGGTGGAAGTAGTGCCCGGAAGCGGTACCAGCCTGCGCCCAACGGTCGGCGGGGCACGGCGCAGTGAGTCGGATGCGAAAGCCGGCCCGCCGGGCCCGGTTCTGCATTCGCAGTCGGAGGTAGTCGACGATGACCCTCGGCATTCCGAACACGGCCCGGACCGTTGTGAAACCGTCGATACCGAATGCGCTCAGCCAGTAGTACGGACGGGCCACTCGGTGCCGCCACGGCGCGGTCACGAGGACATCACGGTCTCGGCGTCGTGTGGCTCATCGGCCCAGCAGGATCTGGAGGGCCGACGCGGCGAGGATGACAACCCCACAGGCGAGCGCGGTGAGGATCAGCTTGCGGGTGCTCATCGCCGCCCATGATCGCGGATCGCCGACCTGCACCCCCAATAGGGACCCCGAGCTGTCGGTGGCGGCGCAGGTAGCATCCGGCCCCGATGCCCGACACCTGCGCAGCCGCCGACAGCCTGCGGGCCGACGGCCGGCCCGAGAGCTCGACCGTCGAAACGCTGTCGGTGGTCATTCCGGCGTACAACGCGGCCGATTGGCTGGGTCCAACACTCGATCATCTGGCCGCCGCGCTCGACGTCGCCCCGCTGGCACTCGAACAGATCGTGGTGGTCGACGACGGCAGCAGCGACGCTACGGCTGACATGGCTGGAGCTCATCCGATCGGCGCTCGCTATCGGGTCGAGGTCGTCCGCCAACCCAACCAGGGGCGATTCGCTGCTCGTCTCGCCGGGTTGCGCCAGGCCACAGGTACGCAGGTGCTGCTCCTCGATAGCCGCACCTTCTTGGAGCCCATGGCGCTCGAGGCCGTGGCCGTCGCACAGCGTCATGACCCCACGGCGCTCGTGTGGAACGGGCACATCGTCGTCGACGTGGAAGGCCAGCCATACGCCCGATTCTGGGATGCCATCGCCAGGCTGGCCTGGCGCGACTACTTCGCTGCGCCGAAGCCGACGAGCTACGGGCTCGCCGATTTCGATCGCTATCCGAAGGGCACGACGTGTTTCCTCGCTCCTCGCCAGCTCCTGCTCGATGCGTGCGACCAGTTCGACTCCTACTTCGACGATCCTCGTAACGCCAACGACGACACGTCGTTGATCAGGTGGATCGCCGGGAGCAACCGGATCCATCTGTCTCCTGAGTTCCGAGCCACGTACCACGGTCGTTCGAGCTTCGACGCTTTCGTCCGCCACGCCTATCACCGCGGGATCGTGTTCGTCGACGGATACTTCCGACCCGGAACCCGCTATTTCTTACCTCTGCTGGGTTTCCTCGCGGCGACACCGGTGGGCGCGGCCGTGGCCGTACGCCGACCCACCGTCGCCCTCGCGGGCTTGGCCGGCATGCCTGTCATCGCGGGCTGCGCAGCGCGAGTCATGGGTCTCGGACGCGACGACGCCGTCGTGCTCGGCGCCTTGGCTCCCGTGTTCGGGGTCACCTACGGCGCAGGCATCTGGACCGGCGTCTCCATGGCGGTTCGCCATCGAGTGGGCCGAGTGGGCCGAGCCGATCGAATCGAACGTCGAGCAGGGGCGGGGAGCTCAGCGTGATCGCAGTGGTCTACGGAACCATCGGGGAGCTGATCAAGGTCGCGCCCGTGGTGAGGCGCGCTCGCGATCGAGGCCTGTCTCTGGTCACGATGACCACTGCACAGCAGGTGAATTCGATCCCACCGATGCTCGAGCAACTCGGGCTTCCCCAGCCCGACGTGTGGCTCGGCGACGGCAATCACGGGAAGGATCTCGCGCTCAGGGGTGATCTCCCCTGGTGGCTGAAGACGGTCGCCACCCGTTTCGCCAAGAACCGCAAGGATCTGCGCCGTCAGCTCGGATCCACCACGTCGTGCCTGTTGGTCCACGGTGACACCATGACCACCGTGCTCGGCGCGCTGATGGGACGGGCGCTCAGGGTGCCCGTCGCCCATCTCGAGGCCGGGCTGCGGAGCTTCGACTGGCGCAATCCCTTCCCCGAGGAGCTCGATCGCCTGGCGACGTCGCGGTTGGCGCGAATCCACTTCGCACCGGGTGATGTCCCGGTGCGCAACCTCTCGAAGGTCAAGGGAACGGTCGTCAACACGTTCCTCAACACGGCCAAGGATGCGCTCGACCTTGTTCCTCCCACGCCCCTTCCCGAAGCGGTGGACCGACTGGGACAGGGGTACGGCCTGGTCTCGTTGCATCGCGAGGAGCTCATCAACGAGCCCGAGGCCTTTCGGGCCATCCTCGAACTGTTGGCCGAGCAGGCCAAGAAGACACCCCTCGTCTTCGTCGACCATCCCGTCACCGTGAGCCGACTCACCCGACACGGCCTCGATTCGATCTTCGATCCCGAGTGCTTCGTGCGCATCGACAAGCAGCCCTATTTCCGCTTCGTCAACCTGCTCAAGCGCAGTTCATTCGCGGTCACCGACAGCGGCGGGCTCCAGGAGGAGTGCACGTACCTCGACCACCCGTGTGTCGTCCACCGAGCCGTCACCGAGCGCGAAGAGGGGCTCGGCGGGCCAATCCTGCTCTCGAAGAACGACCTCGGCGAGGTCCGTCGCTTCCTCGCCGATCCGTCGCAGTTCCATGCCCGCTCTCCGCTCCCGGACGTGTCGCCTTCCGACATCGTGGTCGACTGGTTGGAGCGTGCCGGGTACGGCTCACCTCCGGCGGGGAACCGTGGGTGACCCCGAGCTCTCGGTGATCGCTCCCGCCTACCGGGAGGAGGGGACGATCCATCAGTCGCTCACCAGGATGCTCGCCGCGCTCGAAGCGCTCGGCACCAGCTTTGAGATCCTCGTGGTGAGCGACGGCAACACCGACCGGACCGTGGAGGAGGCCCGATCCGTCGCTGATCCCCGGATCGACGTGATCCACTACGAGCATCAGCGGGGCAAGGGTTTCGCGCTCCGGCACGGGTTCTCGCACTGCCGCGGCGACCTCGTTGCGTTCATCGACGCCGACCTCGACCTCCACCCCGACGGAATCGGTCGACTGATCGAGCTGATGCACCAGTTGGGTGCCGACGCCGCGATCGGCTCCAAGCTCCACCCCGATTCGAACGTGGTGTACCCGCCATTCCGCCGGTTCCAGAGCACGGTCTTTCGGACCCTGAGCCGAATCCTTTTCAACCTCGACGTGCGCGACACCCAGACCGGGCTCAAGGTCTTCCGGCGCGAGGTGCTCGAGGCGGTGATGCCCGAGGTCGCCACCGAAGGCTTCACGTTCGATCTCGACCTGCTCGTGTTGGCGCATGACGCCGGGTTCAGCATCGTTGAGGGCCCCGTCGAGCTCGACTTCCAGTTCTCGTCGACCACGGGAGGGCGAGCGGTCGTCAATATGCTCAGGGAGATGCTGCGGATCGCGGCCCGTCACCGGGCCCGGCGCCGGACGCAACGGGTGCGCTGCTGACTCCGGCGAGACCGCGTTACGGTGCGGATGGCTTACGCGCGCTCAGGGCAAGAAAAGCGGCATGGCGCGGGTCAACGCCTGCAACTCTTCGGGGTAATGGATAGTATCCAGAACCGATAATTTCGGTGCTCACAAATCCGTGCTTGAGATACAGATCTTGGAGACCAGAGTAGGCAAATATCCGCATGTGCTGCCAGCTCGCACCACCCTGAGGGTCCTCGCCGGAGTGAAGAGCCAGCGGATTTCCGATACCTGCCGCTTCTGATGAGACGTTGGTGAGCGAGAATGGCTGCCAGCCCAGAACCAGGGCCGCGATGTTGTGCCAGCTCGCCAAGTTTTCTGTTGACACAACCGTGAGCCCACCAGGGCGAAGGCACCGCATCGTCTCTTTCAGAAAAATGTCGGTGTCACGTAGATGCTCGATAACTTGGTTACTACACACAAAATCGAAGAACGACTCCTCGTAGGGCCATGGCTCGCAGAGGTCAAACGACTTCACGATGATTCCGCGGGCCGTCGCCGCTTCAGCCGCATCAGCGATGATCTCGACACCATGTACCTCCGTGGCCCCCGAGGCGCGTGCGAACTCAAGCGTACGAACGCCATCGTCGCAACCGACGTCGAGAAACTTCCCGCCAGAGCTCCCATCGAGCAACTTCTTGATCGCGCCGATGTTCGCGTCCATGGCACGATTGACTGTCTTGGTCCCGAAGGAACGCAGAAAGTTTCTCATCGCACCAATCTCACCTCGAAGCGAATACGACATATTTTCTTGCGGAGCTATCCCCGCAGGAGTCTTTTCTTCATATCCAGCTACTGAGCCGGGACGATGCGGATGATCCCACGCTCGACCGACGTGATGAGATCGGGACGGCGCTCGGCGACGAGGTACACGACCTCCTCCACCGTGGGATACCCATTGCTCCCATCGAACTCGTGGGCATCATCGACCAGGACGACGTGACCAAGGACGTCATGGTCGAGCACGGCGGTCAGCTCTGCCCAGACGGGAGTGTCGATCTCGGCCCGGGCCGTGACCCCTCCCGAGAAATGGGCGTCGAGCCAGAACACGGCAGGCTCCCTCAGATCTTCCAGAACCTTCGGGAGCACGACCGCACTGTCACCTTCGACGACCTCCACGTTCGACGCCCGCCGCATCCGCTTCCGGGCTCGTCGGCACAAATCGGCGTCGAGCTCGATCGTCCGGAGTCGCACGAAATCACGCCGCAGGGCGCTGACCATGTCACCTTCATACGTACCCGTCTCGACGAGCTCTCGCAGCCCCAGGCGGCGGGCGTGCTCGCGTACCACGCTCACCTTGTAGCTGTGCGGAACTGCACCGTTCCAGCGGCCCAAGCGAAACAGGACCCCGACGAGACGAGCGCGCACGGCTCGTAGTAGGTGGTACAGCGGAGGCGAGAGCGTGCGGAGCTTCGAGGAGACACCGGGCATGGAGTGACGTTACCGGCGACCAGCGGCTCGGCTCGGGACGATGCAGTGAGGCGCGAGATCACGGTCGGAGGATCATCCCGGAGGCGTCGGACCCCGCACGAAGGCCACGTCGCGAACGGTGCTGCGGAATCGCCTCGGGAACAACTCCGAGGCGTACTCGCTCGGAAGGGCCTCGGCCCGGAATCCGAACGAGGCCATGGTCTCGACAATTCCTCCCGCAGTGCGCCCATGGGAGACCAGGGCGGCGTCGTTGATCTCGAGGATCACCAAGTCGATGCACCCGCTCGACAGGAGGCGCCGCGCTCCCTCGAGCACATCGGGTTCCGCCCCCTCGACGTCAATCTTCAGAGCGTGCACGCGCTCGATGCCGTGCTCGGCGGCAAAGTCGTCGAGCGTGATGGCGGCGACCTCGATCGTCTCGTCGATCATGCCGGGCCCGTCGAGCACCACGGAATGATGCCCGCTCTCGCCCGATCGATCCGAGACGCCCAACCGTGCTGTTCCCTCCGACGCGCCAACTGCGGCCTCGACGACGGTGACCGAGCAACCCTTGTTGAGGGCGACCTGGCGACGGATCACTGATGCGTTGCTTGGGAAGGGCTCGAAGCAGAAGTAAGACGCGAGAGGGCGTCGGCCGAGCACCTCCAACGCGACCAACCCCGCGTTGGCTCCGACATCGAACATGACGCCGCGGTGCTCGGGGATGCCGGCAGCCAGACGGGTTGCGATGGCGGTGTCGTAGGCCCGCGTGAGCCAGGTCGTTCCTTGAAGCCGATCAGCGGGATCGACCTCCAGGCGAGCGCCGCTGCGCAGGACGACCAACGTCGGCGCATCAACGACGCCATGACGCAGTGCCAGCTCCCAGACGACGCGAGCCGCGAGGTTGAGCAGCCTGTTCACAGCGGGGACCCGACAGCGCCCGGGAACAGACCCGAGTACCGCCCGAGCGGCTCGGGCAAGGAGAACGCGGAGCGACCGCGGCGCGGAGCTCAACCCGGCCCGCCCGCGTCGATTCGTACCGCGATCGGTTCGAGCACCCGTAACGACACCGACCGGAAGTCGGGGATGCCCAACGTGGCATTGATCGACTGCGGCCCGGGCTCCGAGTCGATCGTGACCTGGTGCCGGCCGACCTCGAGCAGACCGAGCTCGAGCTCGATCGTCGAGAACCCTCCGGCCGAGATCGTGTGCTCTGCTCGTGAGCGACCGTCGAGTGAGATCGCCACCCTCCGCGCCAGGGCGAACGACGCCAGGTCGAGCTCGATCGCAACCGAGGCGCTTCGACCCCAGATGAACACGTCAACCGTCGCAGGATCGCCCTCGACCCATCGGACCGCGCCCGCCCCTTCAGGCTCGGGACGACCAAATCCGGTACCTGGGCTCACGGTGACACCGGACGACGGCACGGGCTCGGCGAGCACCTCCATGATCACGGCGTCAGGAGTCCGTTCGACGACGCGTAACCACGGGTTCTCCTCGCCCGTCCCGATCGGGAGCGAGTCGTCGGGGAGGGGGGGCTGGTAGGGCGGACGGGTCGCGGGCTCGAGCGCAGTGTGAACGACGACATAGTCGAACCCCTGGTCGCGCAACGCCTGGCCGATCGCCGGATCGTCGACCGCTTCCACCGACGCCGCGAAGACCAAAGCCTCGGGCCGTTCGGCCGGGTTGAGCGTGGCTCGCCGATGCTTGGTCTGCCAGAACATGTAGTACAGCGACCGGGGCGAGATCGCCGGGGCGATTGGATACTCGACGATCGCCGCGTCGGACGGGAGCCGCTTCACCGCCTCGACCCAGGCCGGAGGGTCGTCGGAGTACCAGACATGTGGCGGCGCGGTGGCGTACTCGCACCCCACCAGGACGATGGCGACTCCGGCAATGGCAACTCGCCGAGCGGTCGTCGAGCCATGACGGCGGAGCAAACGGGCCAAGCCCATGGCGGCGAACAGTGCCAGTACCAAGCTGACGAGGACGAAGGCCCGGCTGAAGAACCGGAACACGGGGGCCAGATTGAACAGGACGAGACCGATTGACGGGAGCTTCGGGGTCGAGCCCGGTTCCGACCAGCGCCGCCAATAGTCGCTCGAAAGCGGTATGTACGGCCCGACCATCACCAGCAGGCTCACCAAGCCGCCGGTGAGAAGCAACGGCCGCGCCCACTGCGCCCGTTCGGGCTCGTCGGCTGGGCTGGTGAGAGCACCGTCGGGGTCCCCCGGCTCGGAAGCCGCCCGGCGTCGGCGCCAGAGCGCGACACCGGTCAACGCCAGCGCCACGTATCCCAGGTAGACGGACGTCTCGTAGATGGGCATGTCGTACAGGTGCCGTTGCTGCCAATCGCTCGTCGTGTCGCCAAGAAGGGGGTTGTCGTGGGGCGGAAGGAACAGCATCCAGGGACGAGTGCTGTAGCGGACGGCTTCGCTCACGGGATGACCGGGTTGGCCCACCGATGCCTCGCTGGCCGATCGAGCCGACGACAGGGCCAGGGGAAGGAACAGAGCTGCCGCCACGACACCACCGAGAGCGACGCGCCCGACGGCCGTCCGCATGAACCGGCGGGCAGCCTCGTCGGTGAGCCTGCCGTCGTCGCGGCGATGGCGCCACGCCAGGCGAGCCACGAACGCCATGAGCACCGCGACGGTGAACCACGCAACGAACCACGCGTAGTAGTACGACGTACAGGCCACCAGAGCCAACGCCGCTCCCGCGAGCGCCGCTGCGCGCTTCGACCCGGAACGCAACGCCACCAGCAGCGCCAGTACATATACGGGAATCCACTGGATCGAGGCCAAAGCGCCGTACTGCAACCCGAGAGCCTGGTGGAAGGGCGAGAACGTGAACACGAATCCGGCCAGTGCCGACGCCAAGCGGTCGCGGATCAGGTACCGGGCGAGCAGATAGATCGTGAGGCCCGACAGCACGAACGACGAGAAGATCTGCGCGTTGTGAGCCCCGAGGCCCTGGTCGAACCCCCCGAAGACGATCGAGAACGCCCGGTCGTAGGGCTGCACGGCCTCGTTGGGGATGCGGCGCCCATAGGGGTACTGCAGTTCCGTGTCGAGCGCGGGGTCACCTTCGCCGAGCGTCGCGTCGTGGATCCACCCGAACGACGGGATTCCTCCGAGGGTGTCGTTGCCAAAGCCTGGGAACCCACCAAGCGGCTCCCTGGCCATGGGCCATGTCGCGAACACGGCCACGACGACGAAGAACGCCGACACGATGGCGGCTTCACGGAGGCGAGCGCGGGTGATGTGGCGCGACCACGTCACGACCGGAACCCCACGTGGGAGAAGGCCTCGGAGAGCAGGCGATCCCAGTCGAATCCTGCGGCCCAGTCGAGGGCCGCTCGCCGACGTCGGCTCCACTCGTCGTGCGAGGCCAGAACCCATTCGATTCCCGTGGCCAGGCCCTCGGGGTTCCCGGGCACGAGCTCTGCGACGCCTCGCTCACCCATCTCGGCGGAGTTCGGGGGAACGCTCGTCATCACGATCGGCAGGCCGGCCGCCGCGTACGCCTTGAGCTTGCCGGGGTCGGCAAATCGGGTGAAGGAATCAACGTCTTCGACGTAGGGTGCCACGGCCACGGAGCTGCCGGCCAGCAGGCGCTCGACCTCGCGGTGGTCTGCCACAAATCCGTGGAACGTGAGCGGATGGTCGTCGCCCTTGGGAGCCAGCTCAGCGTGAGATGCGGCCCGGGCTCGAAGCTCGTCGAGCAGCGGACCGCCGCCGATGATCGCTCCCCGGAGGTTACCGCCTCGGCGGCGCAGCAATGCCAAGGCCTCAATGAAAGTGGCGACCCCCTGACGCTCGACCAGATGGCCCATGTACACGATGGTTCTCGCCGCGTCCCCGTCGGTCCCGGTCGTCGGGATGCGCGAGAGCCAGGCCCCCATGGGCACGATGTGCGTGGGGGCCATGCTCACAACGTCGAGGCCGTGGCGCCTGGTCCGCTCCTCGGCTGCGACCCGTGATAGCTCGAATCGGGCGTCGGCCCGTCGACAGCACCAACGGTCGACGGCGTCGTAGACCCGAGTGACGGGCGAAGCGCCGAATCGCTCCGGAACGAAGTCGACGTTCCAGCTCACAACCTGCTCGACACGACCCAGGGCCCGTGCGGCCAGCCCTCGAACTGTGCACAGGCCAGTGAAACCGAGCCACAGGTCGGCTGTGCCGTACCAGGGTGGCACCAGCAGATCAATCGGATATGTGTAGGGCGGCCTCACGGGAGCCGGGATCGAGCGCCGCTGCGGGTCGCGGCCAACCTGGTGAACAACCACCTCGTGCCGATGAGGACCCTCGGCCACCAGCGGGTGGGCAACGGTGGTGACCCGGGCCGCGCCGTGAGCCAGGAGATGGTCGCGAGCAGCCTGCGCGGGGCCCTCGGCGAAGCCGCTCCAGCCCAAGACGAAGCGCGCACCCTCGATCGAACGGGTCGGGCGGTTCGGACGGACGTGGGGACCGCTGATGTCGGCCACGTCAGGAGAGAGCCAGCGAGGACCGCGATCGAGGGATCCACACCCCGATGGCCAGACTAAGCATCAGCACCAGCGACGCGACTGCCGTGACGGCAATCAGCTGATTCCCTGAGTCGTGGAGAAGCAGGAACCCGGAAAGCTCGAGCACGCCCGCGACCCCGAGCGGCACCAACCAAGCCCATCCGGGCCGGGCCAGGTGGTAGAAGATCAGCAGATTGGCGATGGCGAAGGGCAGGCTCACCAGGCCCAGCTTCCATGACATGCCGGCAGCTTCCTCGTATCCGGTTCCGTACAGGTGCCTGAACACGAACGGCCCCACGGCCCACAACGCGAAACACCCAGCGAGACACAGCGATGCGGCGAGCACGACCGCCTGGCCGAGCAGGCGGCGCGAGTCGGTGCCCGCCCGTACGGCCGTGGCGAGTTGGGGGAACACGACCAGCGCCACCACGTCGGGCAACCAGAGGATTCCTTTACCGATGACTGCCGCCGCCGCGTACTGCCCGGCATCGTCGGCCGAGAACCAGTGGCGAGCGACGACGGTATCGATGCTCAACAGCGTCCAAAAAAAGGTGAACGCGATGAGCGCCCGGGCCACATCGTTGCCCACCTCGGTCATGGGCAGGATCGCCGCGTGCCGGGTGAGCACCAGTCCGGTCAACGCCCCGACGAAGCCAAGCCCGGCGAGCACGAAGATCACGCCCGTGACACCGAGATCGATCTCGATCGCCAAGGCGCCCAACCCCAGCTTGCCGACCGCCAAGCCAAGCGACAGCACGCTGAACGAAACGAATCGCTGGAGACCCTGGAGACGGCCGTAGACGACGGCCAGGACGCCCAACGACGGGACCAGCGCTGCGAAGCCCAGGACTGGACCGGTGCTGGAGTGGAAGAAGCGGCCGAGCAGCGGAGAGAGGACCAGCACGCCGATGCCGAGCGCCAGCCCGGCCCCGAAAGCCAAGCGTACGAGGGGGTCGCGGATCAGCCCGTTGACCTCGGGCACCGTGTGCTCGAGCAGGCCCTCCCGGCGGATGGCCTCACCCTTGGCGGTAGCAGCCTGGAGCGAGGATGCCGAGACCCCGACGATGGCGACGAGCGTGAAAACGCTGCTCAACAACCCGTACTCGTCGGGCCCGAGCAACCGGCCGGCCATGACTTGAAAAAGGTAGTTGCTGACATTGGCGAAGAAGACGGCGATCGACAGGAGAACGCCGCTCCGCAGCAGGACCGCTGCGAGGCGCGAGGTGGCCGTCGCCCGTACGACGGGGCTCTCGGTGCCAGTCGACATGTCAGCGCTCGCGGTGCTCTTCGAACCAGGCGACCGTGGCCTTGACCCCATCGGCGAAGGGGGTGTCGGAGACGAAACCGAACTCCGCTGACGCCCGCTGCGTGTCGAGCTGGCGGCGGGGCTGGCCGTTGGGCTTGCTGGTGTCCCAGATGACCGCGCCTTCGAATCCGACGGCTGACGCGATGTGCGCCGCGAGCGCGCTGATCGAGACTTCCTCACCCGAGCCGATGTTCACCGGATCTGCGCCGTCATAACGCTCGAGAGCAAGCCGGAAGGCCCTCGCGGCATCGGCTGCGTAGAGAAACTCGCGTGTGGGGCTCCCGTCGCCCCACAGCACGACCTCGTTGGCGCCGCTGTCTCGCGCCTCGACGAACTTGCGAATCATCGCGGGAATCACGTGGCTGGTCTCGAGATCGAAGTTGTCTCCGGGACCGTAGAGGTTCACGGGCAGCAAGTAGATGACGCTCATTCCATACTGGGCGCGGTACGACTGGGCCTGAACGAGGAGCATCTTCTTGGCCAGGCCGTACGGGGCGTTGGTCTCCTCGGGGTAGCCGTTCCACAGGTCGTCTTCGTGAAAGGGCAATGGCGTGAACTTCGGATACGCACAGACCGTTCCGGAGATGAGCAGCTTCGGGACACCGGCCACGCGGCAGGCTTCGATGAGCTCGATCCCCATGAGGGCGTTCTCGTAGAAGAAGCGACCCGGCTCGGCCCGGTTGGCGCCAATGCCACCGACGACGGCGGCGAGATGGACCACGGCGTCAGGCCGGTGATCGGCGAGCATGGCGTCGATGGCCTGCCGATTCCGGAGGTCGTAGTCGGCGCTACCCAGGCCCACGGCCGTTGCGCCGGCTCGGGCGATCTCGGCCACGACGTAGCCCCCGAGGAACCCGGTCCCCCCGGTCACCACCACCGTGCTACCAGCCATGTCCATCCGAGCCCCCGTGGTGCCCCGCTCCGGCGCCGCTTCCCCCGCTGGCGCAGCGTACCGGACTCCCCGGTTCCGCCCGAGATCCGCCCGTTCGCGCCTTCTGGTGGCACCGGCGGTACCATGCGCCTCCGGGCGGGCCGCGCCCGTGTCGTGGCGCGTTCCGCACACCGATCCGAGGAGTTCTCCTGCGCACCCGCGAGAAATTGCAGGCTCTCAACGAGCGCAACCCGCTCCCCGAGGGGACATTGTCGGTCGGGGTGGGCCTCGCCCTCGCTGGACTCACCGCGTACGCCTTTCTGGCGATCTCCGACCGAGCGCTCGACGAGCAGAGCTACAGCGCCCTCGGAGCCTTGTGGGTCTTCATCTTCCTGATCGGGCCCGGTTTCTATATACCCCTCGAGCAGGAGGTGGGACGGGCGATCTCCGAACGGCGGGCGCTCGGTCAGGGCGGCGGGCCCGTCGTCCGCAAGGCCGCTCGCCTCGCCGTCGGCCTCGGGGCGATCCTCGTCGTGGTCTCGCTGGCCACCTCGCCGCTTCTCCTCGACCGGCTCTTCGACGATCACACGCTGTTGTTCGTCGGCTTCCTGATCGGGATCGTCGGCTACGCGGCCCTGCACCTCGTCCGAGGCGCGTACTCGGGCAACGGCCAGTTCGGCGCCTATGGCGGGTTGTTCGGCAGCGAGGGCGTCCTCCGGGTCGCCGGCTGCATCGCGCTGGCGATCATCGGTGTCGACAACGTCGGCTGGTACGGCATCGTGATGGGCGCCGCACCGTTGCTGGCCTTGGGCGTCGCCCTCAGCCGCAATCGCGACTTCGATCAGCCCGGGCCGCCAGCCCGGTACTCGGAGCTGTCGTCGAATCTCGGCTGGCTCCTTGGCGCTTCGGTGTTCACGCAACTACTGGTGAACTGCGCGCCGCTCGCGGCGAAGATCCTCGCCGACGACTCCGAGTCCCACGCCGCCGGGCGCATCCTCAACGGCCTGCTCATCGCCCGTATCCCGCTGTTCTTCTTCCAGGCCGTCCAAGCCGCGCTGCTCCCCAAGCTGGCCGCGCAGGCCGCCGAAGGACGACACGACGATTTCAAGCAGGGACTCCAGCGGCTGATGATCGGCGTGATCGGTGTCGGCGTGATCGGCACTGCTGCTGCGATCTCGATCGGTCCCACCGTCGTCGAGATCTTGTTCGGCCAACCCGAGCTCGGCGAGGAGCTCACCCGCACCGATCTCGGCTATCTGGCCGCAGCCTCGGCGTTCATCATGATCGCCGTCACCTTTGCCCAGGCCCTGATCGCCCTCAACGGTCACAGCCGTGCCGCCCTCGGATGGGCTGTTGGCGTCCTGGGCTTCGTTGTCGTCACCGCCATCGGAACCGATGTTGTGACTCGAGTCGAGCGGGGGTTCCTGGCCGGCACCTGCGTAGCCACCGTCGTCCTCGGCGCCCTCCTCAGCGCCCGCATGCGTGACCAGATGCCCGACAGCGCCGCTCCCCTGTACGAAGCCGTCTCCCACGAATTCGTCGAGCCGTAGGCCGATGATGGTGGCCACCACGCATCCCAAGTGGCTCGTCGTGATCCCCTGCCTCAACGAGGAGGAGGCGCTGGGCGCCGTGATCGCGGCTACCCTGGCCAGCTTCGATGCGCCCGTCCTCGTCGTCGATGACGGCTCGACCGACGCAACGTCGAAAGTGGCGAGAGAGGCAGGCGCCCTCGTCGTCCGGCTCCCCTACAACCTGGGCGTCGGCGCGGCCATCCGTACGGGAATGCGCTACGCCTGGCAACACGGATACGACCACGTCGTCCAAGTCGACGGCGACGGCCAGCACGACCCCGAGGAAGCCAAGAAGCTCATCGCCGCGGTGACGGCCGGCGATGTCGACCTCGCGGTCGGCTCGCGCTTCGGTTCGTCCTACACCATAGGGCGGATCCGCCGCATTGCAATGAGATACCTGGCCCGGGTCGCTTCCAGGCGTCTGGGGACCACGATCACCGATGCCACGAGCGGGTTCCGCGCGTTCGGGCCCAGGGCCGTCGCTCTGTTCGCCCGCTCGTACCCGTCCGACTACCTCTCGGACACCGTCGAGGCTCTCCTCCTCGCGGCCGACGACGGCCTGCGAGTCATCGAGATCCCCACCGACATGCGCCCTCGCCAGGGCGGCTCGCCTTCGGCGAACGCCTGGAAGAGCGCCCTCCACCTCGTGCGCCTGATGTTCGTCATCTCCCTTCACCGCTTCCGACGCCCCCTGGCCAAGCGCACCAACCACCGATAACCACCCATCGAAGGAGGACGCACGATGAAGACCCGCCTCGACGCATTCTCGATACTCGTCGCCTTGGCCAATGTCCTGGTCATGGTGGAGCTCTTCCGTCAGCGCCGCGTGCGCGAGAAGTTCGCCCTCCTCTGGATCACAGTCGGCCTCGGCGGCGTCGTCCTCGCCTTCCTTCGGCCCCAACTCGACGACCTGAGCCACCAGATCGGCATCATCAACGGCACGTCGTTCCTGTTCCTGCTGGCCCTGCTCTTTCTTTTGTTCGTGTGCGTCGCGCTTTCGTTGCAGGTGTCACGTCTCGAAGAACGCACCGAACTCCTCGCCGAAGAGCTCGCGCTGCTTCGGGCGGACTCCGAGACGGCGGCTCGCACCGCGACTCGGTAGCGTCATCTTGACGTGCCCGACAATCTTCCCGGGATGTGGGAACGGTGGTTGTGGGCTCTCGTGAGCGGAGCCGTCCTCGAAGCCGGGCTGGTTGGAGTGCAGGTGATCGCTTCCGCGTCTCCGGCAGGCGCTACCGAATTCGGAGGAACGATCTCGGCCGATACGACGTGGACTGCCGCTCAGAATCCGTATCTCGTGACGAGCACTGCTGGAGTCCCCCATGGAGTGACCCTGACCATCGAACCCGGTGTAGAGATCCTCACGTCGAAGTCGGGCACGTTCACGTATGGACAGTTCGGTGGTGGGGGAACAATCATCGCTCATGGCACCGCTTCCGATCCGATCGTCTTTGATGCCGAGGAAACACTCAGCACGTCTCCTCCGGTGGTTACAGAGGTAGAATTGATATAATGCATGCAATTTTAAGTCCAGTCGATCATTATACGAGCGTGGCTCGGGGAACACGATTACCGGACTTTGCATGGCGATTCGTACTTCGTGACTCGCGATTGAACGCTTCCGTACGGTCGCTGGTTCCTGACACCGATGGCATCGGGTACTGGCTCGTCGCCAGCGACGAAGGGGCTTTCGCCTTCCTTGCGTCATACCGTGGATCGATTCCTGGAGTGTTCGCCGCCGGCGCATCGCTGAACGCGCCAGTCATCAGCATGGTTCTTTACGGCGATTTCTACCTGATGGTCGCCTCGGATGGTGGCATCTTTAACTTCTCGAACCCACCGTTCCACGGATCGCTTCTGAGCCGGAACATCACGCCGGCAGGCCCCGTCACCGCGTTCGCCGCGCCTCTCTGACGAGCTTGATCGCCTAGCCCAGGAGCTTCTGGATAACCGCTAGTACCTCATCGACGTCGTCGGAGGTCAGCCAGGGATGTACCGGTAGTGACATAACTTCGCGCGCCATCGACTCTGCGATGGGCATGCGCTCGTCGGTGAGTACCCGCGGATGCTGGCGATAGCAGTCGTAGTGAGCAAGGGAGCGCGGGTAGTACACCCCACAACCGATGCCGTGGTCTTCGAGTGCGCTCACGAGCTCATCACGATTCATGCGAGACTCCGCAGTGACGCGTACCGTGTATTGGTGGTACACATGATCACGACCCAGCAACGCTACAGGGGTCACGAGCCCGGGGATCCCTGCAAGACCATTTGTGAGTCTGGTCGCGTTGCGGCGGCGGCGTTCCGTCCGCTCGTGGAGTCGCTCGAGCTGAGGTATACCGATCGCAGCTTGGAGCTCGGTTAGCCGGTAGTTGTAGCCAGGCTCCTCAAACTCGTAGCGGCGACGCATCCCCTGGGCGCGCAGGAGGCGCAGGCGGTCTGCGAGGCACCCGTCGTTCGTGGTCACCATGCCGCCCTCTCCAGTCGTGACGTTCTTCGTCGCGTAGAACGAGAAGCAGCCCATCAAGCCGATGCCACCCACGGAACTGCCATCAATCGACGCTCCGTGTGCCTGGCAGGCATCCTCGACGACGGCGATACCATTCGACTCGGCGATGGCCATGATCGCCGGCATGTTGGCAGCTTGCCCGTAGAGGTGAACAGGTACGATCGCCCGAGTACGTTCGTTCACAGCCGCGTCGAGAAGCGACGCATCAAGTCCGAAGTCATCGGATCTGATATCAACGAAGCGCACGGTCGCCCCCGCTTCAAGAGCTGCGTTGACCGTTGCGGCAAAGGTGAATGGGGACGTCACGATCTCGTCACCGGGCTGCAGGTCGAGAACCCTGAACGCCAGCACGAGCGCGGTCGTGCCAGAGCTCGCCGCCACCGCGTGCTCGGTTCCTGCGAAGGGGGCAAACGACCGCTCGAAACGCTCGACCATGAAGCCCTGGGCGAGCTGACCTGACCGCAGCACCTGCAGAACGAGTTCTTCCTCGGCTGCGCCCAGCTCTACCTTCGAGATCGGGATCAAAATCGCTCCTGCGGGCGCATGGGGTCGGTGCGGCGCCCCAGGCTACTGACGCAGGCCAGGGATCTTGGGGTTCCAACGTTACCTTGCGACTGGTGGCCACCACGTTGGATGGGGAAGCTCAGGATCGAAGTCGTGAGCAAGGACCGTGGCGAGCACGGGGAGCGATTCGGCCTGTCTCCTGGCGCGGCGCAACCACCCGCGGACGGTGCCCTCGGGAACTCCGAGCCAACGAGCGATCGGTCGGTGCCCTGCGCCCTGGGCGTGGGCGAGCAACGCCGCGCCGATGACATCGATCTTGTCTCGCCGCCTGGGCAGGCTCCAGTCGGCTATCAGGGCTGTCGTCGTCGCGCACCTCGAGCAGCGAGCTCGACGCGGTCGTTGCCACCGTTCCTGTCCACCGGAGCCGCGGAGCCACCGGTCGCGCCCATGCCCCCACGGTGCCAGCGAGGAGCCACAACCACACTCGAGCTGACCAGACCGCAGCGCAACCTCGACAGCCGCCAGGTCGTCGCTCACCACCATCGCAACCCGGACCGTCACACGACCCGTCGAGACCGATCCGGTCAGCACCCAGGGCGATCGAACGGCGTCATCGCCGATGTGCACCGCCCGTACTCACACTCGATGACGCCCAGACCGGCCTCCGTCCCATCGAGCGCGGCGCACAACATGCGACCGACAGAACCAGGTACATCGGTACCCGGTACCCTCTGGTCGGCTTCCAGCTTGGAACGGTGCGCGTGAACCCCGATGACAGATATCGAGACCCCGATCGTCTGATCGAGCTCGGAATCCCGGGCGTCGAGGACATCAGAGAGATCGGGCGAGGTGGCTTCGGCGTCGTCTACCGAGGATTCCAACGCTCGTTCCGTCGGCCTGTCGCCATCAAGGTGCTTCAGCTCAGCAGCCTCGATCCCCAGGTGTTGAACAGGTTTGAGCGCGAGTGCCAGGCGATGGGCGCTCTGTCCGGACACCCCAACATCGGAAACATCCACGAGTCCGGCATCACCGTCGACGGCCTTCCGTACCTAATCATGGGCTTCGTTCCCGGGGGCACGCTCGCCCAGCGAGTAGACGCCGCGGGGCCGATACCCTGGCCGGAAGCCGTCGACATCACCGTCAGGTTGGCGGGTGCGCTCGAGACCGCCCATCGGGCGGGAGTTCTCCATCGCGATGTCAAGCCGGAGAACGTGCTCATCTCTGAATTCGGTGAGCCGATCCTCGTCGACTTCGGGATCGCAGCCATCGAGGGCACTGCTCGTCGCACCGCGACCGGGTTCATCACCGGCACCTTCGCCCACGCGGCGCCCGAGCTCCTGGACGGGGCATCGGCCTCGGCTCGTTCCGATGTCTACGCGCTCGCCAGCACCCTGTACACGTTGCTCGCGGGCCTAGCCCCATTCGTGCGGGCAACCGACGACTTGATCGTCTCGATCCTGACCCGCATCATGCGAGAACCCCCGCCCGACCTCCGCCTGCTGGGGCTCCCCGACGATCTCGCAACGATAGTGGAACAAGCCTTGGGGAAGGACCCACGGAGTCGACCCGCGAGCGCCATGCGCTTCGGAGAGCAGCTCGTCGATCTCCTTCGACGCCAAGGCCTCGCCCCGTCTGCACTGCGAGTCACGGGAGTCGAAGCCAGCTATCCTGACCGCTCGGCGCTTCTCGACGAGACCACCGTCTTCCTACCGCCCCCTGCACCCGGCCAGGACGTTCCACGAACCGTGGCTGCGGCTGCGGCACCACAGGCGACAGTGAGATCCGAAACCGTCGTCCTGGTTCAGCCAGACACGCCACCAGCCGGCGGGCATCGACGCCGAACATCGCTCTTAGTTGTCTTGGCCGTGCTCGTCCTCGGCGTCGGAGGGTTCACCCTTGCGGCGAGCCGCGGGAGCGCGGACAAAGCGGATGAGACCACGGCCTCGGTGCCCCAGCGGCAGGTCATCGATATCGGGGGTACGCCCGGGCTCATGTGGGCCACAGATGCCGGCATCTGGGTCACCGACCAGACAGGGGGCGGCATCCGCCTGATCGACCGCCGGACGCTATTGCCCGGGCCCGCGGTGGAAACCGGGTTTGGTGCCGTCGACATCATCCGAGCCGACGGACGACTGTGGGTCACCAACCCGGGAGCTGGGACCGTCTCGATCGTCGACCCGGGGGCGGGGACGGTCGAAGTCGTGGAGATTGGCGGCCAGCCGGTCCGGCTCGCTGCTTCGACCGAGTCGATCTGGGTGAGCGATCTCGCCGGAAACCGGGTCGTCGAGATCGACATCGAGTCGGTCACTGTGGTCGCAGTCACCCAGATCGACGGGGGCCCCCTCGGCATTGCTGTTGACGAGGATGGCGTCTGGGTCGCACTCAACACCGCGGGCGCACTCGTGCGTCTTGATCCGGCAACTGGCGAGGTCGCTGATCGGGTGGAGCTCGGGGGCACCCCTTTCGCGGTGAGTCTTGGGGCTGACGCCGTCTGGGTCACCGTCCTCGCGACCGATGAACTCGTCCGCATCGACCCCGTGCGCCTGACGGCTGATCTCCGGCTCTCAGTAGGGGCCCAGCCGATCGGCCTGACGGTAACCGATGAGGCCGTGTGGGTGGCCTGTGCCCTGGCCGGCGAGGTACGCATGCTCGATCCAGGGACCGGCGACGAGCTCAGATCGTTCGCTGTCGACGGTTTCCCAGTCAGTGTCGTCGTCGACGACGACGCTCTCTGGGTGAGCGGCCAGAACAGCGGCAATGTCACCAGGTTGCCTCGCTGAATGGGCAGCTCTCCCTGAGCGCCTCACCCCTCCAGTAGGCTCAGCGGTCGTGGACAAGGTGATCGCACTGGGCCGACCGACATTCGGCGACGAGGAGCTCAACGCTGTGCGCGATGTCCTCGAATCGGGTTGGGTCGCCGGCCAGGGGCCCAACGCGGGCGTGCTCGAAGAGCGGTTCGCTGAGCTCTGCGGAACCCGGCACGCTGTGGCCGTTGCCAACTGCACAGCAGCGCTGCATCTCGCGCTGCTCGCTTTCGAAGTTGGCCCAGGTGACGACGTCCTCGTCGCCGACTACACGTTCCCGGCCACAGGTCACTCGGTGCTTTACACCGGTGCTCGACCCGTCTTCGTCGACGTCCAACCCGGCACCGGGCTCATCGACCTGGCCGATATCGCTGCAGCAATGACGCCGGCCACCAAGGGCATCATCGCCGTCGACGTTTATGGGCAATGCGCCGATTACGACGAACTCAGATCGTTCGCGAGCGAGCAGGGAGTCTTCATCATTGAGGACGCTGCCCCCGCCGTCGGAGCGACCTACCGTGGCCGGCCCGCCGGTTCTTTAGCAGATGTCGCGTGCTTCTCTCTCCACGGCCGCAAGGGCATTACGTCGGGAGAGGGCGGGCTATTCGTGACTGATGACCAGCGTCTGGCTGAAAAAGTCCGAAAGCTATCGGCGTTCGGCATTGAAAGTGCCTACACGCGCCAGGCGGCCGCTTCATTGGCGGTTCCTGTTTTCGACGAGCTCGGTTACAATTACAAACTCTCGGAGATCGCAGTAGCAATTGCTATCGTGCAGCTGGAGCGGCTACCAGAACTGCTGGCAAAGCGCCGCCGACTGGTAGCGCTATACGCCGATCTGCTGGGGGGTATCCAAGGCATCACACTGCCCGTGGCGCTCCCCGATCGCGAGAGTACTTGGCAGACCTACTGTGTAGCCATTGATCCCGAACTCGACCGTGGTCGCATCGCCATGGGACTGAGAAAACGAGAAATACAGTCCAACTTTGGCACTTACTCATCGCACGTGCAACCGCTGTACGGACTGACACGGTATTGCCCGGTATCGGCGGACATCTTCGCCCGGCACCTGGCGATACCAATGCATGCCAACCTCAACACCGACGATTTGGAGAGAGTCGCCGAAGCCGTCGCTGAGACCGTCGCCGAGGAGCGGGCCCGGGTACTCGAATCCACCCCGTAGCGCAGACTGCCGACCCGCCGCATCTGCGCCATGATGAACACCCGAGGGCCCGGCGGAATCCCGGGTATTTGAGAACAAGGATTGAACTATGGCGAACGACACGACGGTGCTCATTACAGGTGGCGGTGGCTTCATCGGAAACCATGTCACCCGGGCGTTGCTAAACCACGATTTGAGGGTGCGAATCTTCGACAACCTGTACCATGCTGACCGCGAGAACCTCGCTGAACTCGAGACAATGGGCGTCGAGTTCATCGATGGCAGTGTCACCTACCGGGGTGCAGTAGGCCAGGCGATGAAGGGTGTTAACCAGGTGATACACTTGGCCGCCGTGGCAATCAACAAAAGCCTTGACAGCCCCGAAGAGAGTCTGATGGTAAACCTCATCGGCTCGCAGCACGTCTTCCAGCAAGCGGTGGAGCAGGGAGTCGACCGTATCGTTTTCGCCTCCTCCGCCTCCGTCTACGGTGAGCCAGACGCTTTACCCCAGTCGGAGGACCACAGCCCCAAACCCCAAACTCCGTACTGCATCTCGAAGCTCGCATCCGAACACCTGCTGCAGTTCTACGGAAGTCGCAATCCACTGTCGTGGATCGCCCTTCGATTTTTCAACGTTTACGGACCGGGCCAACAGACCGACGCTTACTACACATCGGTCATTCTCACCTTCCTCCGCCGAATCGCAGGTGGACAGGTCCCGATCATCGATGGCAAGGGCGACCAGTCGGTCGACTTCGTTCATGTCAGCGATGTTGCCAGCGCCATCGTCATGTCGCTCCTGAGCGACGTCTCTGGTGAGGTGATCAACATAGGCACCGGAGTAAGCACGACCATTGCCGAGCTTGCGTCGATTCTGACCCGGGAAATGGGCTTCGATGGGGCGCCCCAGTTCCGACCACGCGAAGTGCTGGTCTCCCGCCGAGCCGCCGACATCTCGAAGGCCGCTCGGATCCTGGGTTGGAGTCCGAAAATTGACGCGGAAACAGGGCTCTCAGAGCTTGCAGCCGACTTCAAAGCTGGACGCGTAAAGTGAGGTCGGTGCATGTGGTCGCGGAGGTACCGACGATGAGCGACGACCCACGGATCCACGACAACCGCTACAACGCCCATGCGTGGATCGTGGGTGATCCAGAGATCGGGGAAGGCTGCTGGATTGGAGCCTTCACGGTAATTGACGGTTCTGGAGGTCTCACCATCGGGCGCGGCGTCGACATCAGCTGCGGTGCCCAGATCTATACCCACAGTACGGCCCGGCGCTGTGCCTCGGGGAGGAAGTACCCCGACGTCGATCGGGCGCCTACTGTGATTGGTGACAATGTCTTCATAGGCGCCAGTGCGGTGGTGCTCATGGGTGTGATCGTCGGCGAGGGGGCCGTCATCGGCGCGGGAGCGGTGGTGACCTGCGACGTCCCTCCACGAACGATCGTCGCAGGGGTACCGGCCAGAGTGGTCGGACGCGTTGAAGTCGACGGCTCCGCGGTTCACTTCGTCCACGACACTAGATCGGTTGACGGATCAGACATCCCCGGGCCCATGCAGGCGGGGAAAGGGAGCGCTTAGTCGTGCAAAGTGACGGGTGAGTCGCCTCCGGAGCGCATTGCGGCGTCGATGACCCGGTGCGGACCCAGAAGGGTTCTCCGTTCCTCATCGGCATCTTGATTCCCTCGGGCAAGATCAACAAACCGTTGGAACTGCAACGCGAGAGGCTCTCCACCCCTCGGGATAAACGGGATGTCGATCACCGTCTGCTGCCGATATCCCAAACCGTCGGTGTCCAGCGGGGCGTTTCCCACGTGGCGGTACACGGTGATGTCTTGCCGAAGAAGATCGAGCTCGACAAGGCGCTCGACATCGGAGATCGTCACCATTCGAACCTTCCTTTGAGCAATCCGGCTCGCAGACAGTGTTGCTAACATCCCGCTGTCGAACCGTAGGTGCAGTTCAGCGACATCCTCGGCGCTGGCCAGCGAGCTCGGGTGGAAGGACCCCATCATCGCCTGCACCCGGACCGGCCGTGCCTTCGTGAATCCAAGCGCCAAGTCCACATCGTGAATGAGCAGGTCCTGCGCCACACCGGTCTTGACCCGCGGTGCGTAGGGCGAGTGCCGGACGAAGGTGAGATACGCCGGATCACAAACAATCTCCAGAGCTGCCAAGACAGCGGGGTTGTAACGCTCCACGAACCCGCACATCAAGGGTACTCCTCGGCGAGCCGATGTGTCGATCATGGCCCGAACCTCGACGAGGTCTTGCGAAAGGGGCTTCTCCACAAGGAGAGGGCGTTCGGCGTCGAGCACCATCTCCGCAATCCGCGCGTGAGTCCCTGTGGGAGAGGCAACGATCACGGCGTGGATGCCGGAGAAATCATCGAGAGCCGGGCGCCACACAGTGTCGAAGCGTGCCGCAAGGGCCTCGCCCGTCGCTGGATCAGGGTCCACGATGCAGGCCAGCGTCGCTCCGTGGGCTTGCGTAACGACCCGGGCGTGCAGCGCACCCATGGACCCAGCACCCACCAGCGCCACTCGCAGTGGGGCTTCATCACTCACTCGTCGCTTCACTACTGCGTACCTCCACACGGTCTGACGTTGCGCGACCGAACTGGATCCTATCGGCCATCCCGCACCTCGAGCAGTATGGCCCTGGGCGCTTGACATCGGGGACACTGCCGGCCCGAGCGCCGCCACTCAATCATCAGTGATGATGTCGTCGCACCCCCAGTTGGAGCTGCCATCCATTCGAGCATGTGTCATCGGCAGACGATATGCTCACCGCCATGTCAGACGCGGTCACTCAGATCCATGCGACAGCCATCATAGAGTCGGGGGCTATAATAGGACTTGGTTCGAAGGTGTGGCATCACGCCCATATTCGCATCGGCGCCCTGGTCGGCGAGTGTTGCGTCATCGGCAAGAATGTCTATATCGATACGCAGGTCCGGGTCGGTGATCGCTGCAAACTTCAAAATAATGTCAGCCTTTACCATGGTGTGGAGATACTCGACGATGTCTTCGTCGGACCTTCAACAACCTTTACCAATGATCGGCTCCCAAGGGCGTTCAATTCGAACTGGCAGATAACCCCAACTCTCGTCGAGCAGGGCGCATCGATCGGCGCCAACGCTACGATCGTGTGCGGCATTATACTCCACGAGTATTGCATGGTGGCTGCTGGTGCAACCGTAACTCGCGACGTGAACGCGCATCAGCTTGTGGGGGGCAATCCTGCCCGCCATTTAGGATGGGTATGCCGCTGCGGCGAGATCCTGTCAAGGCAGGAGGACGCACCGCACGATCTTCGCTGTGCCCGGTGTAGCGGCAAGGGACGTTCCTGATCTTTATGGCCAAGGGGGGCCATTTACTCTGTGACCGGAGGCATCCGGGGGTGCTCCCCTTGGTTCCCCTTAGGTCCGCCAGGGGCTGAGGGCTTGCCACTCGAAGTAACGCTACCTGGGCAAGACCGGGCGAGCGGCTCGCCACCGACATGCACACGCAACGGTTTCTAGTGAGATTAAGCTGATTGTGAATAGCGGACAGCTCCGCTGGCGTCGAGAGTCGCCCGATGACGACCGCATCACCTGCCAACGATCCATCGCATCCGCGCACCAAGGCGCGCGACACTATGAGGCGTATCGACAGGCCCAGGAGGCAACCGTGAGGATCGCAGTCGTCAACAATTTTTTCCCGCCCCGGACCAGTGGCAGTGCGCATCTCTCCGAGAGCCTCGCTCAGAGGTATGCCAGCGCCGGGCACGAGGTCCTAGTGCTGACCGCAGCGTACCGCGACGCGCCATCCCAGGAGACAGTCAATGGTTACCGGGTCGAGCGGTTGAAGAGCATCACTCTCCCTGCACTAAAGGTGGCGATAAATTTCGATATCAGCTTTACGGCATCATTCGGGAACGTTCGACGATTGAGAAGACTTCTCGATGATTTCCGACCCGACGTGATCCACCAGCACGGGCAGTTTTTCGACCTCACCTGGATGAGTTCAGTCTACGCCAGAAGGAACCGGATCCCCGTCGTCCTGTCCGTGCATACTCGTTTGGAAAGCCCGGCACGCCTATGGAACGCCGCTTTCTGGCTTGCCGATGCGACCTGGGTTCGATTCTTTCTGGCTATGAGCCGAGCGCACGTCGTGGTCATGGATCGTCTCATGGACCAGTACCTCCGGACCCGCTATGGCCTCAACGATGAACGGCTCACGCCGATCCCCGTCGGTGTCGATCCGAACCGATTCCCAGGAGCGGATGGCATTCGGGTTCGGACCCACCTTGGGATCGGAGATCGCCCGATGGTGCTCTCAGTTGGTCACGTTATCCCGCTGCGTGACCGACTTGCACTCGTGAGGGCACTTCCGCTGGTGGTCTCCCGCATCCCTGAAATCGTCGTGGTCGTTGTCGGAACGATCCATGACGATCGTTTCCTCCAGCTCGCCAGAGAACTGGGCGTCGATAAACACATCCTCTGTCCTGGCACCGTGCCCAAGATTGAGATCCCAGAGTACCTTGCGGCAGCCCAACTCGAGGTGCACGATCTTCAGGGATATGGCTTAGGGACAGCGACCCTGGAGAGTATGGCTGCCGGGGTTCCGATAATCGCCGCAGTAGAACCTGATAACTTCCCCTGGATCCAGCTCGTGTCAGGAAAGAACTGTGTTCTGGTCCCCCTGAACGACGATCGTGCCTTGGCCGCCGAGATCGAACGCGTCATCCTTGATCCCGACAGTGCGGCTGAGGTGGCCGAGAATCAACAGGGACTGGTGCACGAGTACTTTTCGCTCGATGCGGTTACCACTAAGCATCTCGCTCTGTTCGAAAGGATCCTTCTTCTGCCGAACGTAGCGGCATGAGTTCGTCATCGATGCTGATCGTTAATTGAATAGCCGGACCTCATTTCGGATGGAGGGCTCACACCACGGGTTGTCGGGGAGGGAGAACACGTAAGCGCTCCCACGCTGGAAGACCAGTGGCGCTTCGGGGCTTTTCAATAATAGATCGAGGTTCAGAACTCGTAAATTCGGGTCATAGTAGAACTCGTTTCGGCCCAGAAAAATATGACAAACACCGTACCGTTCTGCCGTTGCACGAGCCCGGGAATCAGTCGCCAGTTCGGTGATATGCAGAGCCATGTAGGCGCGTTCGTTCCAGACGTTCTCGTCCGCCGGCGGGACCAAGAAGGTCGGTACGACGTCACCGTCCGA
>JANLSK010000045.1:0-16846 GCA_031362415.1 Actinomycetes bacterium
CCCTGCGCCTCAAGGGGAAGCTGCTGTTCCGGGAGGGCACCGTGGTGACGTCGGTGCCCTATCACCTCAACGCCGAGGACGACGTCCAGCGCTGAGCTGGCCCGAGGCGCCTCCATTGGTTCACCCAGCCGGACGGGCCCGGAGCGCTCGCCACAGGGAGCGGTACGACGGCCGCTCGAGCCCGGGCGGCACCCATCCGGTGGCCACGAGCTCGGCGTGCAGGCGAGGCAGCGCCCGGAACGGCACGCCGCTGTCGACGTGGTGCGCGAGATGCCATCCGGTGCGGTAGGGCACCATCCAGAATCGGGCCAGGGCGCTCTGGCGCACGACGTGTGTGGTGCGCCGCCGGTCGCGCGACTCCTCCATTCCCCCGTGCTCGGCGATCGCCCGGAGCCGGTTGAGGACCCGCCACACGGTCATCCACGGCGCCAGCCAGAGCACCGGATACATCCACCAGTTCCCGAGCACGAGACCGACGGAGAACAGCACCGTCTGGGCGGCCACGATGCCCCAAGCGTCGGGTGAACCACGCCGCAGGGCCCGCCCGAGCGGTCGGAGGTTCTTCCAGCCCGACACGAAGAGCGCGTCGCGAACGAGCTTGCGGCGCAACGACGCCGGGGTGATGGGATAGCCCCGGTAGAGGCCGAGATCGGGCTCGTCGGGGCCGAACTCGTGGCGGTGGTGGGCCATGTGCGCTCGTCGGTACACGTCGATGGGCAACAGCGCCGGGTAGGCCGTGAGCCACCGGCCGACGGTGTCGTTCCGCCGACGGCGGGCGAACAGCAGCCGGTGCGCGGCCTCGTGGGCGAGGATGCTGAGCAGCACGAAACCCCGGCCGACGAGCACGAAGGCGATGGGCCAGACCCACCATCGGCCGATCAGTCCCGCGCCCACGTACACGCCCACCGATTGCACCAACGCGCCGAGCACCGTGATCCCGTTGCGGAGCGAGGGAATGCGCCGGAGCGACGTTCGCAGCTCGCCCGTCGGCCGCCCGTCGGCGCTGAGGGCACCCGCCGGGAGCGCGTCGGGGAGCAGGTCGCTCGTGGGGACCATCGTCAGCGCCGTCATCTCCTCATATTACAGTTCTTGATCGTATGAGCCAAGAATGTGATGCGCGTCCGGAAGACGGGCCGGGTGGGGCGGGGAATCCGGCCGCCGGGCGTGCGCTGGTGCGGCCCCTGAACGCCCGCTCGGTGCTGGCCTCCACGCTGCTCGGCACCCATCCACCCGAGCTCCCGGTCGCAACGTTGATCCGTACCGCAGCCGCTTTCGGCATCACCGAAGGAACCACCCGGGTGGCCCTCTCGCGCATGACCGCCCGGGGCGAGGTCGAGAACCGGGACGGCCGTTACCGCCTCGCAGGCACCCTGGCGGCGCGCCAGCACGGCCTCGACATGAGCCGATCGCCGCACCTGCGCGAGTGGGACGGATCGTGGACGGTGCTGGTGCTCGACGACGGCGGCCGGCTCCCGGCGGCTCGCAGGTCGTTGCGCCGCGACCTCCGGGCTGCCCGGCTGGGCGAGCTCCGGGAGGGCGTGTGGCTGCGACCCGACAACCTGATCGACGCCGACGGCGCTGCCCCCTTCGCCGTCGGCCCGGGCGACGGAGCATACGACGACGTCGTCGCGTCCACCTTCATGGCTCGGCCCGGCGGCGATCCGGGTGCCTTGGCTCGGAAGGTGTTCGATCTCGACGTGTGGGCGGCCACTGCCAGCGCGCTGGTGCAGGCCCTCGCCCACGAGCCCTCGACCGGCTCGCCGCTCGCGACGGCCTTCTCGCTCGACGCCGCCGTGTTGCGTCACCTGCGGGCCGATCCGCTCCTGCCCCGCCAGCTCGAGCCCCCTGGTTGGCCCGCCGAGGAGCTCAGAACCCGATTCCAGGCGTTCGACGCCACCTTCCGCCGCCGCTGGCGCGCCTGGGTCACGTGAGCGCCCCGGCAGTCGCCCGTCGCCGCTGCCGTCCCCGTCCCCGCTGCCGGTGATTGCCGGCGATGCCGGCGATCGCTCCAGACGGGCCCGTTGGCGGCCGATGGTGTGGCGGGAACCGATCGCTGTGAGGAGGACCGGGTGCGCTGCGTCGGCACGTCTGCACGAGGTATCCGCTGCCACCACGAGGTGCGCGTCGGCGAGACCTGCGCAGCGCACGCTCCCGATGGGCTTCCCGTCGCGGGCGGGACGGGCGACCGGCCCGTCGAGCTCGAGGATCTCGAGAATCTCGGGATGCGGGTGAACGCCAACCTGATCGTGCCCATCCGGTTCGACCACGAGAATCAGGCGATCGTGACGGTCGCCGTCGGTCTCCCGCTCGCCTACGCGCGAGCGCTTCGCTTCGACGCCCGGCGCAGCCCTGACACCCAGTTCGGCTCGACATGGGAGTACCAGCCCGGTCTGGCGGCGTTCCTCTCGAGACCGGGCTCCGCCATGCTCCCCGAGGGGGCCCGAGCCCGCCATCGTGAGGACCAGTGGGCAGCGAGGCATGCAGATCGGGTCGGCGCGATCGGTGACGAGCTCACCCGGATCTGTCGTGACCATCCCGGGCTCGTGCTCGACGCCCATCTCCGCGCCACGGCGCGCACGCTGGGCACGGCTCGCCTCGCCGGCGAGAGCTCACAGGACGCCCAGGTCCCGTCGTACCCGATCAGCGACCGTCCCGATGCGGCGCGCCCCGTGATCGGCGCCGACATGGTCATCGCCCGGATCGACCCCGCGCCCGTACTCGCGCCAGTGACCGCCCCCGCGCCCGTGACTGTCGCCCATTCGGCGACCGGGAGCGACCCAGACCCGGCCGGTGCGTCCACCGTCGCCCGACGGGCCCTGGCCGTGCTCGGCGCCGACGAGGTCTACCGCCGCCTCCTCACCGCGCAGCACGTCGACCCGCCCGAACCCGACCGGCTCGCCCACCACCGCCGGGCCAGCGACGCCGCCACCACCAGCACCAGCGGCCGCGGCGATCGGTAGGAGTCGCGCCCGCCGGCTACGCGCCGGTATCGTCAGGCCATGACCTCCACCACCGAGCCCGTGCCGGTGATCGCCGGCTGGTTCAGCACCGGCGACGAGCCGGCCCTCACGGGCAGCCAGTGCCGCCAGTGCCGGTCGTACTTCTTCCCCAAGCAGCTGTTCTTCTGCAAGAACCCCCGGTGCACGAGCCGTGAGCTCGACGAGGTGGCACTTTCGCGCCGGGGTCGCATCTGGTCGTACACCGACAACCGGTTCGCCCCTCCCCCGCCCTACGTGGCCGGCGATCCCTTCGAGCCCTACGCCGTGGCCGCCGTCGAGCTCGAGCTCGAGCAGATGGTGGTGATGGGCCAGCTCACTCGCGGGGTCGACACCGCGGCGCTCCACGTGGGCATGGAGGTCGAGCTCGTGATCGAGGCGCTCGACGTGTCCGACGGTGTCGAGCACCTGGTCTGGAAGTGGCGGCCCGTGCCCGGCGCCTCCGGAGGCGTCCCGTCATGAGCCGCGACCACGACGTGGCCGTCATCGGTGTCGGGATGCACCCGTGGGGCAAGTGGGGTCGGCCGTTCTGGGAGTACGGCACCGTTGCCGCGCACAACGCGCTCACCGACGCCGGCCTCGGGTGGGACGACATCCAGTACGTCTCGGCCGGCAACACCATGCGCAACGGGTACCCGGGCTACGTGTCGGGGGCCACGTTCCAGCAGGCGTTGGGATGGCAGGGGATCCGCAGCTCGAGCGTCTTCGGGGCCTGCGCCACCGGGGCCGTCGCCCTGAACGTGGGCCGAGCCCAGATCCTCGCCGGACTGTGCGACGTGGCGCTGGTGATCGGGGCCGACACCGCCCCCAAGGGCTTCTTCGGCCCGCTGCCCGGCGAGCGCTGGGACGATCCCGACTGGCTGCGGTTCCGTCTTCTCGGCGCCACCAATCCCACGTATTTCGCGCTCTACGCCCGGCGCCGCATGGCTCTGCACGGTGCCACCCGCGAAGACTTCGCGATGGTCAAGGTGAAGAACGCCAGGCACGGGCTCACCAACCCCAATGCCCGCTACTCCAAGGCGTTCACGGTCGAGGAGGTGCTCGCCGCCCCCATCGTCGCCGATCCCCTCGGCCTGCTCGACATCTGCGCCACGTCCGACGGTGCGGCTGCGGTGATCCTGGCCAGCACCGAGTACGCGCAACGCCACCGGGCGGCCGGACGGGGCGCCCGTCCGGTGACGATCGCTGCGGTCTCGACGGCGACTCCGGTGTATCCCAACACCGATCTCGACATGCCCGACCTGGCCACCGACTCGGGAGCCGGGCTGGGCGTCTCCTTGCCGGCCATCAGCTACCGCGACTCCATTGCGCATCAGGCCTACGAGGAAGCCGGTATCGGCCCCGAAGACCTCTCGCTGGCCGAGGTCTACGACCTGTCCGACGCGCTCGAGCTCGACTGGTACGAGAACATCGGCCTGTGCGCACCCGGCGAGGCCGAAGGCCTCCTCCGCAGCGGCGCCACCACCATCGGCGGGCGCATCCCCGTCAACCCGAGCGGCGGGCTGGCCAGCTTCGGCGAGGCCATCCCGGCCCAGGCCATCGCCCAGGTGTGCGAGCTGGCCTGGCAGCTCCGGGGCGAGGCCGGCGCTCGGCAGGTCGAGGGGGCCACGGCCGGGCTCACGGTCAACCAGGGCCTGTTCGGTCACGGCTCGTCGGTGATCGTCACCCGGTGATGCCCACGCCGACCCCGCCCACCTCGTCGCCCGTCCCGGAGCACGCCCCCTCATGATGGACCTGCGCTGGAGCCCGGCCGAGGACCAGTTCCGGGCCGAGGCCCGAGCATGGCTGGAGGCCAACGCCCCCAAGGACCCGCTGCCGCACGGCGACACCTTCGCGGGCTTCCCCGTCAACCGGGCCTGGGAACGGCGCCTGTTCGAGGGCGGCTGGGCCGTGGTGAGCTGGCCGCGCGAGTACGGCGGGCGCGACGCGTCGTTGTGGGAATGGCTCATCTTCGAGGAGGAGTACTACCGGATCGGGCTGCCGCAGCGGGTCGCCCAGAACGGCATCTTCCTCCTGGCGCCGAGCATCTTCGACTTCGGCACGCAGGACCAGCGCGACGAGATCCTGCCCCGGATGGCCGGCGTCGACGACATCTGGTGCCAGGGATGGTCGGAACCCAACGCCGGGTCGGATCTGGCCGGCATCAGGTCGACGGGCGTCCGCGACGACGCTGCGGGCGGCTGGCGGCTCCACGGGCAGAAGACCTGGACGACCCGGGGCGCCTTCGCCACCAAGCTCTTCGGCCTGTTTCGCACCGATCCCTCGGCCGAGCGCCACCGGGGTCTGAGCTATCTGCTCGTCGATCTCGACCAGGAGGGCGTCGACGTTCGGCCCGTCGACAAGCTCGACGGCGACGCCGGTTTCGCTGAGGTCTTCTTCGACGGGGCCTTCGTGCCCGACAGCGCCGTGCTCGGCGGGGTCGACAAGGGCTGGGAGGTCGCCATGGCCACCACGGGCTCGGAGCGGGGGCTCACCCTGCGCTCCCCGGGCCGGTTCATGGCTGCTGCGGCCCGCCTCATCGATCTCTACCACCGCATCGGAGCGCCGACGCACGACGAGCAGGGCGCCCGCGACGCCGTCGTCGAAGCCTGGATGGACGCCGAGGCCTACCAGCTCAACACCCTCCAGACCGTCACCCGTCTGGCGGAGGGCGCCACCATGGGTCCCGAGTCGAGCGTGAACAAGGTGTTCTGGTCGGAGATGGACATCCGTCTGAACGAGGCTGCTTTGCGGCTGCTCGGCCCCCGGGCCCCGCTCGTCGAGGGCGCACCCGACGCCGTCGATCAGGGCACCTGGATGAGCGCCTTCATGTTCGCCCTGGCCGGGCCCATCTACGCCGGCACCAACGAGATCCAACGCAACGTGATCGCCGAGCGCGTGCTCGGCCTCCCCCGCAAGTAGCCCGGGAAGAGCCTGCGCATGCACTTCGCCTTCTCCGACGACCAACGAGCATTCCGAGACGCGGTGCGCGACTTCCTCGAGCGCGAGTGCCCGCCCTCGGTGGTTCGTGCGGCCTGGAACGGCCAGCTGTCGAACCTGTGGCCGCAGCTCGCCGAGATGGGCGTGGTCGGTCTCACGGTCCCCGAAGCCATGGGGGGCTTGGGGATGGACGACCTCGACCTCGTCCTGATCATGGAGGAGACGGGTCGTGCCGGGCTGGCCGAACCGCTCGTCGAGACGACCGCCGTGGTCGCCCCGCTCCTCGCTGCCATCGGCGGCACCGTGGCCGCCGAGCACCTGCCCGGCATCGCAGACGGATCGACGATCGCCGTCATGACCTTCGACGCCGAGTACGCACCGTGGGCCGACCGTGCGGGGCTCGTCGTGCGCGCCGCCGCCGACACCGTCGAGCTGGTGAGCTCCGAAGCCTCCAGGCTCCGGCCGCAGGCCAACGTCGACCGGGCCCGGCCGCTGTTCGATATCGCCCCGCGAGTCCTCGACGGGGGCCCGGTGCTGGCGTCGGGTCCGGCCGCGACGGCACTGGCCCGGGCCGCAGCCGATCGGGGTGCCCTGGCCGTCTCGGCTCAGCTGTGCGGGCTGGCGGCCCGAATGCTCGACATCACGGTGGAGTACGTGAAGGAGCGCAGGCAGTTCGGCGTGCCCATCGGCTCGTACCAGGCGGTGAAGCACCATCTGGCCAACGTGGAGCTCGAGCTGGCCTACGCCCGCCCCGTGGTCTATCGGGCGGCGTGGTCGCTGCACGTCGGTGACCCGCTCGCACCCGTGCACTGCTCGATGGCCAAGGTGTATGCGGCCAAGGCGGCCAGCACCGCGGTCAAGGCCTGCCTCCAGTGCCACGGCGCCATCGCCTACACGCTCGAGCACGATCTGCACCTGTTCATGAAGCGGGTATGGGCACTGCTCCCCGCCTACGGCGATCCCCGGTGGCACCGGGCCCGGGTCGCGACCCACGTGCTCGGGTGACCCTCCCTCGCGACACGGCAGCGCACCACGTCGCCACAAGACGGCATCCCTTCATCGGACGCGACATGGCCTGGCTCCTCGACCAGCAGGCCCGCAGCCGAGGCGAGCATCCGGCGATCGTCTGGGCCCCGTTCGACGCACCGGCCGAGTCGATCAGCTACGAGAGCCTGGCCCAGCGGAGCCGGACGGCGGCCGCGGCCATGCACCGCATGGGGACCCGACCCGGCGACCGGGTGCTCCTGCATCTCGACAACCGACCCGAGTTCATCGTGAGCTGGCTGGCCTGCGCCGTGGGGGGCGCGGTGGCTGTCACGACCAACACCCGTCTGGCCACCGAGGAGCTGTCCTACTGCATGGCTCACGCGGGTGTGAGCGCGGCGATCGTCGCCAACGCAGCCAGGTCGACCGTGAGCGAAGCTGTGGTGTCTGCCAACGTCGACCTCCGGTGGATGGCGGCCTGCGACGACGACGGTCCCGATGGCTTTGCCGCCCTCGAGCGCCGGGGCGATCCCACCGCGCTGCCCGAACGGCCGGCCGATCCCATGGCCCCGTTGGGCATCCAGTACACATCGGGGACCACGGCCCGACCCAAGGGCGTGGTGCTGACCCACGCCAACGCCCTCTGGGGCGCCCGCACCAGCGCCGCCCACGAAGACCTCCGCTCCGCCGACGTGCACCTGGCGAACCTGCCGCTCTTCCACATCAATGCGCTCTGCTACTCGATGCTGGCGTCGCTGTGGGTCGGGGCCACGCTCGTGCTCCAGCCGCGATTCTCGGCATCGCGGTTCTGGCCGGTGGTCGAGCGGCACGGATGCACCTGGACCACGCTCACCCGCTTCTCGTGGCGGGCCCTGCAGCACACAGACCCGCCCACAGCGCATTCCCTGCGGCTCATCGGCAACGCGTGGTGCGAGCCCCCCACCGACGCTCGCTGGGGCGTGAAGACGATCGGCTGGTGGGGCATGACCGAGACCGTCACCCACGGGATCGTCGGAGACGTCCACCATCCCAACCGTCCGATGTCGATGGGCCGACCCGCGCCCGAGTACGGCATCTCGGTGCGCGACGACGAAGGCGTCGAGGTGGGGCCCGACGAGACCGGCGAGCTCCACGTGCGCGGGGTTCGGGGCGTCTCGCTCTTCGCCGAGTACCTCCACGACCCCGAGGCGACGGCAGCCGCCTTCACCGACGACGGTTGGATGCGCACCGGCGATCTCGTCACCGCCCATGCCGACGGGTTCCTCAGCTTCGCCGACCGGGCCAAGGACATGCTGCGGGTGGGCGGCGAGAACGTGGCCGCCTCGGAGATCGAGCGCATCATCGCGGCGGTGCCCGGGGTCGAGGAGGTCGCAGTGGTGGGCCGGCCCCATCCGATGCTCGACGAGCAGCCCGTGGCCTTCGTGATCCTGTCCGGAGGCAGCAGCAGCAGTGGCGGCTCGCGCAACCTCATCGAAACAATCGACGCCGCGTGCCGCGCACAGTTGGCCGACTTCAAACGCCCGCAGGCGGTCTGGCTCGTCAACGAGCTCCCCCGCTCGCTCCTGGGCAAGGTGGCCAAGAACCAGCTCCGCGCCCGGGTCCTCGACTCGCTCGACGAGCACCCGCGGCCCGGAGGGCCGACCCATGACTGACGACACCATGGCCTCGAAGCCCGGCCGGGTCACGGTGTATTGCGGATCGGCGACCGGGGCTCGATCCGAGTACGCCCATGCAGCCCGGACCTTCGGGACGTTGCTGGCCGAGCGGGGCCTCGGGCTCGTGTACGGCGGGGCCCAGATCGGCCTCATGGGTGTGCTCGCCGACGCCGTCCTGGCGGGGGGCGGTGAGGTGATCGGCGTGATCCCCCACCAGCTCGTGAACGCCGAGGTCGCGCATCCGGGCCTCACCGATCTTCTCGTCGTGGAGGACATGCACGAGCGCAAGATGACCATGGCCTCGCTGGGCGACCTGTTCGTCGCGCTGCCCGGTGGACCGGGCACGTTCGAGGAGATCTTCGAGATGTGGACCTGGTCGCAGCTCGGCATCCACCGCAAGCCCTTGGGATTCCTGAACGTCGCCGGCTACTACGACCACCTCCGCGAGTTCGTGCTGCACGCCACCCGGGAGGGCTTCGTGCGTCCCGACCACACCCGAGCCGTGGCGTTCGACGACGATCCCGTCTCGATGCTCGAGCGTCTGCTGCACGCCCACGTCCCGGCGGCCAAGTTCGAGAGCCGTCAGGGTCACGGCGTCTGGATCGACACCGTCGCCTGGGTGCACGTTGCCGACAACGCGGTGCTGCACGTGCGCAGCGTCGGGCGCGACCTGTTCTACCTGCCCGGAGGCAAACGCGAGATCGGCGAGCACGACCGCGAGACCCTGGCCCGCGAGCTGGCCGAGGAGCTGGGCGTGACGATCCGTCTCGACACCGTCGAGCATCTCACCACCGTGGTGGCCCCGGCGCACGGCCATGGCGACGAGGCCGTCGTACGGATGATCTGCTACACGGGACAGTTCGACGGCGAGCCCGTTGCCAGCGGCGAGATCGCCGAGATGGCCTGGATCAGCCTCACCGACAGCGACCGCTGCGCCCCGGCCGACCGGATCGTCCTCGCCCTCCTGGCCGAACGAGGGCTCCTGCGGAACCGGTGACGCACCGTCGATGTCGTGCGCCAGACCCTCAGTGCCGGTTGGCCCGTGACAGCGGCAGGTGGAGCTTCACCACCGCTCCCCCCTCGGTCCCGTTGCGGGCCTCGCATCGGCCGCCGTGGACCGCCACGATCGTGCGCACGATGGCCAGGCCCAGGCCGCTACCACCCCGTTCGTCGCCGCGGCGGAAGCGCTCGAACACGTGGGGCAGGATCACCGGGTCGAACCCGGGTCCGTCGTCGGCGATGGTGACGACCGCCTCCTTGGCGCCGGCGGCCAGCCCGGTCGACAGAACCACCCGGGTCGCCCGCTTGGCGCCGTTGCGGGCGACGTTGTCGATCGCCTGCCTGACCAGGGCCAGGTCGGCGTCGACGACCACCGGCGCGCCGACCTCGGCCTCGACGATGCAGCCCTCGACCCTGATCGACTGGGCCACCTCCTCGACCAGCAGGTCGAGCCGAAGCGGCGCCAGGCGGGGCTGGGCCTGGCCCGCGTCGAGCCGGGCGTAATCGAGGAGCTCGGCCACGCCGGTACCGGCCGCCGAGGCCGCCTGCAGGATCTCGGTGAGCGACTCGACGTACTCGGGGTACTTGCGGGTGCGCGATAGCGCGTACGACGCCGAGGCCTGGATGACCGCAAGTGGCGTTCGGAGCTCGTGGGCCGCATCGGCGAGAAAGTCACGCTGTTGCAGCATCGCCCGTCGCGCCGGCCCCAACGAGCGCCCGGCGATCAGGTACCCCACCGCGGCGGCCCCTCCGATCGCGACCAGCGCGGCGAGCCACATCTTGAGGCGCAGCGAGCGGGCGTCGCCCTCGGCCTCGTCGAGCGAGACCGCGGCCACGATGACCTCGCTCCCGGAGATGGGCTTGGCGTAGGCGAGATAGGCGCCGTCTTGGTCCAGCCGATCGAACACCGGCGCCGCTGAGTCCAGCGCCAGCAGGGCCAACGTGACAACCGGCGGCTCCAGCGAGGTGTCACCGAGGGCTTGTGGCTGCGGGTCCTCCCCCGGGCTCACGACGACACGCCAGGCGTTCTCCTCATCGACGTCGTTGCCGAGCACCACGTCGGGGGTGATGTCGACGACCTTCTGCTCGGCTCCGCGCTCGGTGTTGTCGAAGATCCGGGCGGTGCCGGAGCGGATCGCCACGATCGCCATGGCCCCGATGGCAATCGCCGACATGGCGGCGTAGACCAGGGTCAGCTGCCGACGGATCTGTCTGAGGTTCACGTCGCGAGACCGCGGGACGTGTCGGCTGTGGCGCCGACCGGGGTGGCACCCATCCGGTAGCCGACACCGCGTACGGTCTCGATCGGGTCGATCGCGCCGGGCACGTCGAGCTTGCGGCGCAGGCTCCCCACGTGCACGTCGACCACGTTGGAGAGGCCGTCGTAGTTGGCATCCCAGACGTGCTCGAGCAGGTCGGTTCGCCGACACACGTCACCGGCATGGGCCATGAGGAAGTGCAGCAGCGAGAACTCACGAGGGGTGAGCGGCACCGCGACCCCGCTCCGCCAGACCTGGTGAGCCGCAGGGTCGAGACGGACGTCACCCACCTGCAGGATCGGCGCCCGTGTCGATGCCGGCCGTCGCAACACCGCACGCAGCCGGGCCAGGAGCTCGGGGAAGTCGAAGGGTTTGGTCAGGTAGTCGTCGGCGCCGGCGTCGAGGCCGGCGACCTTGTCGGTCATCGTGTCGCGTGCGGTGAGCACCAGTACCCGAGCCGGATGGCCGACCGCCCTCATACGTCGTAGCAGGTCGACACCCGACCCGTCGGGGAGCCCCAGGTCGAGCACGACCGCGTCGTACTCGTTGACCTCCATCGTGAAGCCGGCGCCCAGGATCGTCGTCTCGACGTCGACGGCGTAGCCATCCTCCACCAGCCCGCGCCGGAGGATCTCGCCCAAGGCCCGATCATCCTCGACCACCAGAACTCTCACCGTCGCCTAGTCTGGCCTTCCCCGTGCGCTCGATGCGGTACAGAACCTGCGCGGGGACGGCAGGCCCAGCCTGAACAGGTCCCGCCGTTCGATCACCGGATCCAGGAATGCATCAGGGGACGCTCCTGGGGATGAAGGGACGATGAAGACGACGTTCATGTCGTCTTCATGGCGGGCGCTCTACGGTGGCCCCGCGGGCCCGATTCGGTCCGAACGATCCGGTCCTGGGAGGACATCCCCGAGCATGGCATCCAACGAAGCACTCATCGCCCACGTGTTGCGCCGTCTCACGTATGGACCTCAGCCCGGTCAGGTCGACGAGCTCGTTGTGGCCGGGCGGACCCCGACCGACGTCATCGAGGAGGAGCTGGCCCGGCCCGACCTTCCTGTCGACCCGCCCTACGTCGGCGATGTCGGAGCGGGCGAGCCACCCCCCAGCGCGTACGACAACCTTCCCAACTGGTGGACCCGGCGAATCCTCGAGCCGGAGTGCGGCCTCATCGACAAGATGGCCTGGTTCTGGCACGGCCACCTCACGTCGAGCCTCGACAAAGCCGGCAACCCGGCGTCGCTCTGGCAGCAGCATGCCGAGATCATCCGACCCAACGCTCTCGGGAACTTCCGGGAGATGGTCAGGGCCGTGACCTTGAACCCGGCGATGCTGCGCTACCTCGACGGCAACCACTCGCAGGGCGAGGATCCGAACGAGAACTACTCCCGGGAGCTGATGGAGCTGTTCACGCTGGGGGTCGGGAACTACTCGGAACCCGACGTGAAAGCCGGCGCCCGGGCCCTCGCGGGCTGGTACGTCGAGGACGACGGTGATCTCAGCTTCAACGACGCCGCCGCGTATCACGGCAATGTCGAGTTTCTCGGCCGGACGATCACCTGCGGCTCCGAGAGCACCTACCTGGCCGTGGTGGATGCCGCGTGCGACCACGAGGCCTGTGCGCCCCACATCGCAGCCAAGCTCCACCGCTACCTGTGCGGGACCAACCCGTCGGGGTCGCGGCGAGCACAGCTGGCCGGGATCTTCCGCGACAGCGGTCTCCAGATCGCACCTGTCGTGGCCGAGATTGTGCGTGATCCCAGCTTCCTGGCCGACGAGCACCGGCTGAACCGGCCCCGGTTCCCCGTCGAATGGTTCGCCGCGGCAGTCAACCTGTTCGGGGTACAGCCCGAATGGGCCGTCCTCCACGAGCTGGGGCAGGCGCCGTTCTACCCGCCGAACCCGGCGGGCTGGCCCATCTCCGACAAGTGGCTGGCGACCGGGCCGGCGACGCTCCGCATGGCCTACGCAATCGACTGGGCGACCAGCGGTGCCGCCAGCGTGCAGCATCCGGATCCCGAGGATGCGCTCGCGTACGCGGGTGTCTACGAGGTCACCGACTCGACCCGTTTGGCGCTCCTCGAAGCGGTCGCGCCGGTTCCCGACGACCAGACGAGGGCCCTGCTGCTCTTGACCCTGATCGTGAACTCCCCGGAGTACGGGCTGTGCTGACCCTGCCCCTGACGCTGACCCCGGTCGTGACGGCGCCGATCGAGCCGTGCCCCCTGTCCTGGTCCGAGGTGACCCGATGAACGAGAACCGAGCAATCGTCGCCAGGCGGACCATCCTCAAGGGGATGGGTTTCGCGGCCGCCGGTGCCGTTGGTGGGTTGGCCGTCAAGCTCACAGGCGACGGGAGGTACCCCGACAACCTCGACACCTCGGCCACCGGCCGAACCAGCTCGTCGCGGGGACGCACATCGACGACCGTGGCCGACCAGACGAGCGATGTCACCCAGTCGACGACGCAGAGCTCCGCGCCACCGGAGCCGGTGCTGGCCAACCCCGACCCTGCGTCGCGCATCCTGGTGGTCGTGCAGATGTTCGGCGGGAACGACGGGCTCAACACCCTTGTCCCGTTCACCGACGACGCGTACTACGCCGCCCGTCCGTCGCAGGCGATCCCCGCCGATGAGGCGCTCAACATCGACGGCACCTGGGGCCTGCACCCGGCCATGACCAACCTCTACGGCCGAGGCGGGGCGTACCTCCTGGGGGTCGGCATCACCGACCCCGACGTGCCCAACGGCTCCCACTTCACGATGCAGCAACGGTGGCTCGACGGCGACCCCGCCGGGGAGGGCAAGGACACCGGGATCTTCGGCCGGCTCTGCGACGCCGTGCACAACCCCGACGCCATGGTGACCGGATGCTCGGTGTTCGCTCCCACCCGATCGATGCTGGCGAACCAGGCAACCACGGTCTCGCTCCCCGACCCGGGTGCCGCCTGGTTCCTCGACCCGACCAACGAGGACCGGTTCGTCCAGGCCTACCAGGGAGGGCTGCTGGCGCTCGGGCGCTTCAGCGAGGCGGACACCGGCAGCTTCGTGGCGGGGCGAAAGGGCATCCGCGACGCCTACGGCCTGGGATCACTGCTCTTCGACCTGCCCGATGCCTACGACCAGTATCCCGGCGACGAGCTGGGCCGTTCGCTGGCCTACGTTGGCCGCCTCATCGCCGCCGACCAGGGGATCCGCGTGATCCAGGTGGAGTTCGACGGGAACTTCGACTCGCACAGCGGCCATCGTGGGAGCCACGACGGGCTGATGGCCGGTCTCGACGCAGCCCTCGGGGTCTTCTTCACCGATCTCGACCAGCGCGGCATGGCCGACCGCGTGATGGTGATGACCACCAGCGAGTTCGGTCGACGTCTCGACGAGAACGCCAGCCAGGGCCTCGACCACGGCACGGCCAGCGTCGGCATGATGTTCGGCCCGGTCAACCCCGGCGTGTACGGCGAACCGCCCTCGTTGACGGCCCTCACCGACGGCGGCGAGCTGGCGGCCACGACCAGCTTCGCGAACTACTACGCGACGGCGGCCGCGCCCTGGCTCGGAATCGACCCCGCCGTGGTGCACCCCGGCGCCACCCCCATCGACGGGATCGTCGCGACGTAACCGCGTGGGCGCTCGGCGCCGCCCGAACCCAAGGTGCCCGTAGCGCCAGCGTGCCTCAGGGGCGGCTCAGCTCGGAGCGGCGCCTTCCTTCTTGCGCTTGAGGATGCGGGCCCGTTGGTTCTGGTCGAGCTCGGCCTTGCGGAGACGGACGTTCTTGGGCGTGGCCTCGACGCACTCGTCGTCGCCGATGAACTCCAAGGCCTGCTCCAGCGACATCTGCCGCGGCGGGATGAGCCGCACCAACTCCTCGGCGTTGGCCTGGCGGATGTTGGTGACCTTGCGCTCCTTGGTGGGGTTGATGTCCATGTCCTCGGCGCGTGCGTTGGCGCCGCAGATCATGCCCTCGTACACCTCCACGCCCGGACCCACGAACAGCGTGCCCCGCTCCTGCAAGCTCAACAGCGTGTAGGTGGTGGTGGGGCCGCGCCGGTCGGCGACGAGCGAGCCCGTCGGGCGCGACTTGAGCTCGCCGTGCCAGGGCTCCCACTTCTCGAACACGTGGTGGTAGATCCCGGTGCCCCGGGTCTCGGTGAGGAACTCGGTGCGGAACCCGATGAGGCCCCGAGCCGGCACCAGGTACTCGATGCGCACCCAACCCGTCCCGTGGTTGACCATCTGCTCCATCCGGCCCTTGCGCAAGGCGAGGAGCTGGGTGACGACGCCCAGGTAGTCCTCGGGCACGTCGATGGCGATGCGCTCCATGGGCTCGCAGGTCCTGCCGTCGATCTCCCGGGTCACGACCTGGGGCTTGCCCACGGTGAGCTCGAAACCCTCTCGGCGCATGGTCTCGACGAGCACGGCCAGTTGGAGCTCGCCGCGGCCCTGCACCTCCCACGTGTCGGGACGCTCCGTGGGCAACACGGCCAGCGACACGTTCCCGACGAGCTCCGTGTCGAGGCGGGCCTTGACCTGGCGGGCGGTGAGCTTGGTGCCGTCCTGGCCGGCGAGCGGCGACGTGTTGATCCCGATCGTCATGGCCAGCGACGGCTCGTCGACCCGGATGATCGGCAGCGGGCGCGGATCCTCGGGATCGGCCAGCGTCTCGCCGATCATCACGTCGGACAGGCCGGCGATGGCGACGATGTCACCCGGGCCGGCCTCTTCGGCGGGCACCCGGTCGAGGGCCTCCGTGATGAACATGTCGCCCACCCGGAAGCGCACAATGGTGCCGTCGATACGACACCACGCCACCTGCTGGCCCCGCTTGATCGTCCCGTGCTTGACCCGGCACAGCGCCAGACGGCCCAGGTACGGCGAGGCGTCGAGGTTGGTGACGAGCATCTGGAGGGGGTGCTCGGGGTCGTACGCCGGCGCCGGGATGCGCTCGACGAGCACGTCGAACAGGGGTTGCAGATCACCGTGACCGGGACCGGGAGGAGCCACGAGGCCGGGATCGGCGGGATCGAGCGAGGCCCGTCCGGCGCGGGCGTTGGCGTACACGATCGGGAAGTCGATCTGCTCGTCGTCGGCGCCCAGGTCGATGAACAGCTCGTAGACCTCGTCGAGCACCTCGGCCGAGCGGGCGTCGTGACGGTCGACCTTGTTGATCACCACGACCACGGGCAGCTTCGATTCAAACGCCTTGCGCAGCACGAACCGGGTCTGCGGCAGCGGCCCTTCGGCGGCATCGACCAGCAGCACCACCCCGTCGACCATGGTGAGGCCCCGCTCGACCTCGCCGCCGAAGTCGGCGTGACCCGGCGTGTCGATGATGTTCACGGTCAGGAGCTGGCCGGCGGTGGTCGTCCACTGGACGGCCGTGTTCTTGGCCAGGATGGTGATGCCCTTCTCGCGTTCGAGGTCGTTGGAGTCCATGACCCGCTCGCCCACGTCCTGGTTGGCCCGGAAGACGCCCGATTGCCACAGCATGGCGTCGACCAGCGTGGTCTTTCCGTGGTCGACGTGGGCCACGATGGCGACATTGCGCAGATCGTGACGTTGGGTATGGGTGGTTTCAGGGCGCGCGCTCATGACTCCGACACTGGTTGGGGGCCCGGCGATCGTACAGGTCCGGGGGCTGGAGTCCCTGGACGACCGCTGCGGCGGACGCGGGACGGACGCGAAGGTGCCCGCCCTCGGGGACGCGGGGGGAGCGTCCCGAAGGCGGGCACGATCGACGGGGCGACCGCGTCGAGAACGACGTCAGGCCGAAGTCGTGACCAGATCTCGCCTGACCTGCACCAGGTCGGCGGCAGCGCCCACGATGGAGCACGCCATGGCGTCGGCGAGACTACGGACGGTACGGGTGTTGGCCAAGAGGAAGCGGGCCGAACGATTGCTCTCGTCGACTTGGCGGAGCACGAGCTCACACGCGATCCCTGAGAACGGAAGGATCTCGATCTCGACGCCCACCTGGCGGCGATCGATCTCGATGAGCCCGTCGACTCGACGACCGGCGACCGTCCCGCGGACTCG
>JANLSK010000075.1:0-3165 GCA_031362415.1 Actinomycetes bacterium
GGATCACCGACGACCAGGTCGTCGGGAACGAAGACATCGTCGAGGAACACCTCGCACGAGCCGACCGCCTTCATGCCCAGCTTGGGGATCTGACGGCACTCGAGACCCTCGGCCGGGTTGGGCACGAGGAACAAGGTAACCCCGCGCGCCGGCTTGTCGACGATGTCCTCGGTGCGGGCCATGAGGAACAGGTAGTCGCTGACGTGCGCGGCCGTCGACCAGATCTTCTGGCCCGTGATACGCCACCCGCCGTCGACCTTGCGGGCCCTGGTCTTCATCGAGCCCATCAGGTCGGTGCCGCCCGAAGGCTCGGTGACCGAGATGGCGATACGAATGTCGCCATCGGCCAGGAGCGGGATGAGGCGGGCCTTGGTCTCCTCGTTGGCGAACTTGGCGATCGACTTGGCGCAAAAGGATGCGATGCCGTAGATCCACGTGAGGCCGGCGAGCGACCGGGCCAGCTCACGGGTGAGGATCATCTGCGTGATGACGTCGCCGCCGGAGCCGCCGTACTCCTCCGGGAGCCCGATGGCATGGAAGCCGGCCTTCGACATCTTGTCCCACAGTTCCTGCGGATACTGGAATTCCTGGGCCTCGATGTCGCGAGCGACGTTCTTGGGGCATTCCTTCTCGACCCAGTTCCGCACCATGTCGCGGAACATCTCCTGCTCTTCGGTCAGGGCAAAATCCATGCGGGGCCTCCAGTGAAGCGGGACGTTCGGACGGGGACGTTCTTGCCGGGCGATGCAACGGACGGGAACGGCGTGGTCGAATCGGTCAGTAACGCCAGCCGTCGCCGAAGGTGGGTATCCGATGGCCGATGATGTCTTCGACACAGGTGACGGCGGCTCGGGCGGCGCGGTCGGTGCCCACGCCCCGGCTGCGAAAGGTCTCACTGGCGAAATAGAGCCCGTCGACGTTCGGGGCCCGCCAGTGCGGTCGGAACTTCCCGACCAGCATGGGCTTTTGCACCACACCGAACGGGGGGTCGAACACGAGACCGCGCCGGCGCCACACGTGCTGACGCAGACCCGGATACATCTCGAACATGCCCGCCTCGAAGCGGTCGAACATGTCAGCGAGATACCGACGATCGCGCCCCTTGGCCCCGGGGATCACTCCGCCCATGCAGTACAGGTGGATGCCGGCTGGAGTGGATGACGGGTCCATGGCCGCCTGGTCGTACATGTATCCCGGCGTGGGGCTGTGCGGCGTGGCCAGCCAGGTCGAGAGCTCCTTGGGGTCGAACATGGTCACGGGTTCCTCGGTGGCCATGTACACGTTGAGCCAGGAAACCCGATACTGGTCTTGGGCCAGGTACTTGATCTGGTTGGCGTACCAGTCGGGCAGCTCCCACTCGGGAACGACCCGGAGCACGTTCCACACCGGCAATGTGGAGATCACGCAGTCGGTGTCGACGACCTCGCCCGACTCCCAGTCGTTGGGGACGACGCGACCGTCGCGGCCGAGCGCCACCCCGATCACGCGATGCTTCTCGATCACGACCCGGTCGACCTCACAGCTGGTGCGGACCTCGCCGCCGTTCTCGATGATGGCGTCGACGAGGTCGCGCCACATCCCGTCCCAACCCTGCCCAGGCCAGCACGAGTACGCAGCCATGCGCTTTTCCTCGTAGTGCATCTTTCGCACCCAGAGGTTGTCGCTGGCGGAGTGGTCCCACCATTCGTCGGTGAGGCACTCGAGGACAGCCAGGTACTCGAAGAGGTCGTACACGCCCTGGCTGGTGGTGTACTGGGCCATCCACTCGCGCATCGGACGGTCGTCCCACTCCTCGAGCTCGTCCCAGGTGGCGTTGGTGAGTGCGTTGATGACCTTCTTCAGCTCGGCCTTGTCGGGGTTGCGGTCGCGGATCGAACCCCAGGTGCGCGTGATGTTGTCCCAGACGGGCATCTCGCGCGACGTGACGCCGTGGACGAGCTCCTTGCCGACGTGCTCGAACACCTTGGTGATGCCCGAGCCCGAGTCTTCGATCAGGTGACCGCCGAGGTTGACCTTGAAACCCTCGTCGTCGACCGCCAGCGCCCGTCCGCCCAAGTGGGGCGAGCGCTCGATGACGAGCACGCTCTTGCCTTCCTTGGCGAGCAGCGCGCCGGCCGAGAGGCCAGCCGCTCCCGCTCCGATCACCACCACGTCGTACTTTGCCATCGACTCCCCCGGAGGGCCGTGTGCATCCGTGCCTGAGGTCTGCGTCAGGCTTCGATCACCATCGTCCACCAAACGATCGTTTGGTGAAATCTGGACCGGACGTTACCGCACGTCTCGCCTCAGCGGCCTCCTGGAGCGCAGCACCCTGTCAGCCAGCGGTCACCGGGCGATCAGCCGGCGAGCCCGAGCGCTTCGGCGACCACCCTGATCGTGGCCCGGGGCCCGTCGACATCGCCCGGTTCGGCGCCGGTCACGAGCACGACAGGGAGATCGACACCAGCCTGCCGGTACTCCAGCACCCGGTCACGCACGGCCTCGGGGCCTATGGCGCACAGTGTGTCGACGACCTGATCGTCGACGTGGCGCAACGCGCCCGCTCGATCGCCCACGTCCCAGTTGGCGCCGGCCTGGTTGAGGCCCGGGAAGGCGTGGGCGAACGCGGCGCGATGCGTCGGAACCATGGCGTAGGCCAGAACCGATCGTCGGAGACGTTCCCGAGCCACTTCGGGACGGTCGCCGGCATAGCCCCAGAACGACGTGACGACCTCCACCGCTTCCGGCGGACGCTCCGCCGAGCGCGCCCCCTCGGCCACCGCAGCGAGCTTCGACGCCACCTCGGCCGGTGGGCACCAGGTGAGGAACACGGCATCGGCGATCCGCCCGGCGAGCGCCAGCATCCCGGGGTTGATCGCCGCCAACCACACGGGCACCGCGGACCCCGAGCCCGGAGCGATCGCCAGTTTGAATCCGCGGGAACGCAAGCGGGGACCGTCGACGGCGAGCTTCTCCCCCGAGAGCGCCCGGCGGAACAGGCTCACGAACTCCTCGGTCGTGGCCAGCGGCGCCTCGAAACTCAGCCCGTGCCATGAGCCGACCACGATGGGGCTCGACGATCCGAGCCCGGCGACGATCCGACCCGGGGCCCACGACGACAGGGTCGCGAACCCCATGGCGGTGAGCGCCGGCGACCGGGTGTACACGGCGACGATGCCCGAGGCG
>JANLSK010000085.1:0-1953 GCA_031362415.1 Actinomycetes bacterium
CAATGTTGCGGCCATGCTGGCGCCCGCAAAGCCGGCGCCCTGGTTGGGAGTCCGCGCAGCCGTCAGCGGGCGCGGCGGGCTGGTCGTCGATCGCGTCGATCCGGAAGGTCCCGCCGCTGCGGTCGGCGTGGTGGTCGGCGACATCATCACCGCTGTCGACGGCGTGGCCGTCGGCACGATCGATGAGTTGAAGGCAATCATCTCCCACCACGCGCCCGACGACGTCGTCACCTTGACCGTCATCCGTGCGGATCAGACGTCCATCGACGTCGCCGTCACCCTGGGCACCGGCTCGATGTAGTCGGCTCTGCACAGCACCGACGAGCTGTGTGTCCGATCACGCGCCACGCGCCACACCGGACTCACACCGGTCCGAGCACCGACCGCGCGGTCAGCGGTCAGCGGGCGGCGCGGCGGCGTTGTGCCCGGCGCACGGCTCGCCACACCACGAGTGCGACGGTCACGAGCAGGGCGGCGAGCCCGCCGAGGGCGATCTCCTGGCGGCGCTTCGGAGTCACCATCGTGAACCACTTTGCCTCGGTTCCCTCGACGTACGCCTGCTCGTTGGTGACCGTTGGGGCCCATCCCTCCGCCTTCAACCGATCGTTGGCCACCAGCCACGTCCACCGGGTATAGCTGCGCAACCCTGGCGGGATCGGGCCGCGCTGGAACCGCCAGCGCATGTTGCTGATGACCTCGGTCATCCGGTCGGGCATCTTGAGGCGAGGCACCGCGCCGGCGAGCGCCCGAACTCGCTCGCCCGCGATCCAGCCATCTGGGGCAACGTTGTAGACGCCGTCGAGCCTCTGTTCAGCGGCGAGCACCACAGCGGAGGCGAGATCATCGAGATGCAGGAACTGCGCCGGAGGGTCATCCTCGCCGAACCGCTGCCCCATGCCGGCGGCGAGCGCTGCGGCGAGACCAACGGTGCTCTCGGCCGCCATTCCAACTGCGGGACGGAGCACGGTGACCGTACGTTCGGGTACCGCGAGACGCCATTCGTCGACCAGCTGTTCGACCGCACCGAGCTGGCGGGCGTAGACGAACTCGACATCGGGCCGAAGCACGGCCTCCTCCGTGATGGGCACCGGGTTGTTGGCCCATGCTCCGTACACCATTGCCGACGAGACCAACACCAGATGGCGTGCCTCGCCCGCCTCGGCCAAGGCCGCACTGACACCCTCGGTCGCACTCTGTCGACGTCGAGCACGGGCGTCGGCATCGGCGGAGGCCAACCACACGACGACGTCGCACCGTTCCACGTCGCCCTGCACCAGAGAGGCACTGCCGTTCAATCGGCTCATGACACGCCGACCGAGGCCGGCGGAGCCATCGCTGACCCACACCGAGGTTGTCGTCGAGGCGACGGTCATGGCGACGGACGCTAGCGCCGATGGAGGCCGTAGGCTCGCGTCCATGGCAGACGGACCAGGGTCCGACAACCCGTTCGAGAACCTTCCCCTGTTCGGTGATCTGGCCCGAGCTCTGTCGGGTCAGGGCCCGCTCAATTGGGATGCAGCGCGGCAGTTCGCCGGCCTGGCAGCGACCGGTGGGGCGACCGAGGTCAACATCGATCCCACGATTCGCATCAAACTCGGCGAGCTTGCCCAGATCGCCGAGTTGCATGTTCGCGACCTCACCGGGTTCGACGGTCCCTCACCCGAGGTCCTTCCCATCACATCGGGCGCCTGGGCGCAGCGAACGCTCGACGCATACCGGCCGCTGTTCACCGAGTTGGCGACGTCGCTCGGCCAACCAGCGCAGACAGGCACGGATGTCGACCTCAACGCCGACCCGATGATGGCGATGATGGCCAACCTCAGCAAGATGATGGCGCCGTCGATGATGGGAATGGCCGTCGGCTCGATGGTCGGACGCATGGCCACCCAAGCCTTCGGGCAGTACGACCTTCCGATTCCGCGACAAGACGCCAGCCTCACGGTGTTGCCGGGC
>JANLSK010000103.1:0-3321 GCA_031362415.1 Actinomycetes bacterium
TGATCAACCCGATCGCGATGGAGGATGGTCTCCGGTTCGCGATTCGTGAGGGTGGTCGTACCGTGGGTGCTGGGCGAGTCATCAAGATCCTCAAGTAATCCCCCGGACCAACGAGCAGAGAGCGAGCGCCCCGACCATGGCCGAAGCGGCCAAGCAGAAGATCCGGATCCGCCTCAAGGCGTACGACCACGAGATCATCGACCAGTCCACGAAGAAGATCGTCGAGACCGTGGTGCGGACCCAAGCGGTGGTACGTGGTCCCGTGCCTCTTCCGACGGAGATCCACCGCTACTGCGTGATCCGGTCCCCGCACAAGGACAAGGACTCACGCGAGCACTTCGAGATGCGGATCCACAAGCGCCTGCTCGACATCCTCGATCCGTCGCCCAAGACCGTCGACTCGTTGCAGCGCCTCGACCTTCCGGCGGGTGTCGACATCGAGATCAAGATCCAACAAGCCTGAGGCGACTCGGTCGGGCGACGCGTTCAGGCTCCGGTTCGACCCAGCCGTCTGCGGCATGTCACACTTCCCGTCCCACGCCGTGAGGTGTGGCACAAGGGACACATGCAACTCGCCCGCCCGCGCACCACGGTGCCGGGCACCCGAGCGGGGCCCGACCTCGTGCGGGAAGGCAACAGGACGCGCTGCGTTCTTCCACGCACGGCTCCCCGGCACCCAGGTGCTCGGGCGAGCTGGAGAGAACACAGTGCACGCGTCCACGATCCGGGAGAGCCCGCTCGCCCGGATCCAGTGATCGGACAACCGTCCGGTCCGTGGAGACCACCTGAGAGATGGCGATGGCAAGCAAGGGAATTCTCGGTAAGAAGCTCGGCATGACCCAGGTCTGGGATGCCAACAATCGCGTCGTGCCGGTGACGGTCATCCAGGCCGGACCCTGTCGCGTCGTGCAGATCAAGACCCCGGAGAAGGACGGCTACTCGGCCGTGCAGCTCTCCTTCGGTGAGGTCAAGGCGCAGCGCCTCATCAAGCCGGCTCTGGGGCACTTCGCCGCAGCCGGTGTCGAGCCCGCGAGGCACCTCGCCGAGCTGCGCGTCGACGACTCGAGTCAGTTCACCGTTGGACAGGTCATCGAGGCCAGCCTCTTCGCCGCCGGCGACTCGGTTGACGTCACCGGCATCTCCAAGGGCAAGGGCTTCACCGGTGGCATGGCCCGGCACAACTTCAAGGGCCAGGGTGCCAGCCACGGTAACCACAAGAAGCACCGGGCGCCGGGCTCGATCGGCGCATGCGCCACACCCGCCCGGGTGTTCAAGGGCACTCGCATGGCCGGCCAACACGGGCACCAGCGGGTGACCACGTTGAACCTGGAGGTTGTCGAGGGTGACGCCGAGCGGGGCCTGCTGCTGATCAAGGGTTCGGTCCCCGGGCCGGCCGGGAGCCTCGTGTTCGTGCGCTCCGCTGTCAAGGGAGGCCGATGACGATGGTCGATGTGAACGTTCGTACCAAGACCGGCGCCGCGTCCGGCACCGTGTCTCTTCACGACCGGGTCTTCGGGATCACGCCGAACGTGCCGGTGATGCACCAGGTCGTCACGGCCCAGCTCGCGGGCATCAGGGCGGGAACCCACAGCACCAAGACGCGGGGCGAGGTCTCCGGCGGCGGTGCCAAGCCGTGGCGCCAGAAGGGCACCGGCCGAGCCCGCCAAGGTTCGACGAGGGCGCCGCACTGGGCTGGCGGTGGCGTGGCCCACGGCCCCAAGCCGCGCGACTACTCGCAGCGCACCCCCAAGAAGATGGTGGCCCTGGCCCTGCGCTCCGCCCTGTCCGACCGGGCCGCAGAGGGCAAGCTGGCCGTCGTCGACGAGCTCAACTTCGAGACGCCGAGCACCAAGGCTGCCTTGGCCATGCTGGCTGCGCTCGAGGTCACCAGCGGTCGGGTGCTCATCGTGCTCGGGCGCGACGACGAGGTCGCATGGAAGTCGCTCCGCAACCTTCCCCGCGTCGACGTGTGCCTCCCCGAGGAGCTCAACACCTACGACGTGTTGTGCAACGACTGGCTCGTCTTCACGTCGGCGGCCCTGGCCACGGCGACTGACCGCTTGTCCCGGGATCCCAAGCGAGGCGATCTGGGCGCCGTTGCGGTCGAAGTGTCGGCGTCGGCCCCGAACCTGGGCAAGGAGTGACCCGATGAGCCGCGACCCCCGCGACATCATCCTGCGACCGGTGATCTCCGAGAAGAGCTATGCGCTTCTCGAGACCAACGTCTACACGTTCGTCGTCGCACACGACGCCAACAAGATCGAGATCCGCCACGCCGTCGAGTCGATCTTCGGCGTGCGGGTGCTCAACGTGAACACGCTCAACCGCAAGGGCAAGCGCAAGAAGAACCGCAAGAACGGTAAGTGGGGCAAGCGCTCCGATCAGAAGCGCGCCATCGTCGCTCTCGCCGAGGGCGACCGTATCGAGATCTTCCAGGGCTGAGGTAGGTCAGGTCATGCCCCTCCGCAAGCGCAAGCCGACAAGCCCCGGCCGTCGGTTCCAGTCGGTCTCCGATTTCAAGGAGATCACCAAGACGACGCCCGAGAAGTCGCTCGTCCGGCCCAAGCCGTCTACGGGTGGCCGTAACGCCCACGGGCACATCACGTCCCGCCACCGGGGTGGGGGCCACAAGCAGAAGTACCGCGTGGTCGACTTCCGTCGCGACAAGGACGGCATCCCGGCCAAGGTCGCAGCCATCGAGTACGACCCCAACCGCAACGCGCGCATCGCCCTGCTGCACTACCTCGACGGGGAGAAGCGTTACATCATCCACCCCATCGGCGTGTCGGTCGGCGACATGCTGCGCAGCGGACAAGGTTCGGAGATCCGGCCGGGCAATGCCCTGCCGATGCGCTACATCCCCGTCGGCACCACGGTGCACAACGTGGAGATGAAGCCCGGCGCCGGCGCCAAGATGGGCCGCAGCGCCGGCACCCAGATCCAGCTCATCGCCAAGGAGGGTGACTACGCGACGCTGCGTCTGCCGTCCAGCGAGATGCGGCGGGTTCCCATCGACTGCCGGGCCACGGTCGGCCAGGTCGGCAACGCCGAGGCGTCACTCGTCTCGGTCGGCAAGGCCGGTCGGTCCCGCTGGAAGGGCATTCGTCCCCAGACCCGCGGTGTCGCCATGAACCCGGTCGACCATCCCCTCGGCGGTGGCGAGGGCAAGACCTCGGGAGGCCGGCATCCGGTCTCACCCTGGGGCAAGCCCGAAGGCCGCACCCGCAAGCGCAAGAAGGCGTCTGACGCCATGATCGTCCGTCGCCGCCGCTCGCGCGGCAACCGGAGGTAACTGATGCCCCGCAGCCTGAAGAAGGGCCC
>JANLSK010000121.1:0-2919 GCA_031362415.1 Actinomycetes bacterium
CATGGTGGTCATGGCGCCGAAGGAGTGGCCGCCGATCCCGATGCGGCTCGGGTCGATGAGGTCGTGCCAGCGCGAGCCGGGGTGCTCGTTCTGGGCCAGGATCGAGTCGATCGTGAAGCTCACGTCGTCGGGCTGGTACCGGAGGTTCGACGCGGCACCGAAGCCCCCGCCACCGGTCGTCTCGGGGAAATCGGGGGAGACCACCACGTAGCCCGCGGCCACGAGCACCTGCGCCAAGGTCGAGAACTGGGTGGCGAAACCGGTGAGCCCGTGTGAGAGCTCGATCAGCGGGTACGGGCCGCGCCCGGTGTCGGGCTGGGCGTCGGCGACGGGCGTGTCGGAGATCTCCGTGGCCAGGGCCGGGTACCACACGATGGTCGGCAGCGTGCGGGTGTCGGCGGCCTCGGTGACCCCTTCGACGGCGTTGGTGGGACGCGACCCGTCGACGAAGACCTCGGTGGCGATCCCCACGACGGGCACGAGTGCCGGTGCCGTGGAGCTGCTCGGCGGCGTGCCGATGGGGCCGGGGTCGGGGTCCGACGTGGTGGTCACCGAGCTCGTCGCCGTGCTGCTGGGCGTGACGGCCGCCGTTGTCGCGGCAGCCGCAGTTGACGCTGCAGCCGCAACCGTCGTGACGGCCGCAGCCGCAGGAGGGGCGGCCGAGCCGTCGTCGTCGTTGCCGCACCCGGCGGCGGCCACGACCAACGAGATGAGCACGGTCAGTGCAAGCAGTCGTCGCATTACCATGCCCACCTTAGGCTCCTGACGCGGCGGGGCCCCGGGCGGCTTCGCGGAACGTGAGGTAGCGGGCGTCGCATACGGCCTGCCAAACGGGGTCGGGCTCGACCCGGTGCGAGGTCCGGGCCCACCGGGCGCCGTCGGCCTCGCTCGACTCGAGGCCCGCGGCGACGCGAGCGCCGAATGCCGCGCCCAGCGCGCCACCCTCGGCCAAGGCGACGACGTCGACGGGCACCCCGGTGCAGTCGGCCAGGGCCTGCATCCAGTCGCCGACCCGGGTGCCGCCGCCCGTGGCCACGATGCGCCGGGGGACCAGACCCGCCGCGGCGCCGAGGTCGAGATGGTGGCGCACCACGAACCCGGCAGCCTCGAACACAGCTCGCCGCAACGTGGCCGGTCCGTGCGAGAGGTCGAGGCCGAGGATCTCGGAGCGGCGATCGGGGTCGTGCAACGGCGTGCGCTCGCCCCGCACGTAGGGCATCCACACCGGCACCCGTTCGGGATGCGGAAGCTGCCCGGCCACCGGGCCGTCAGCGACCGGGGCCAGCGCAGCCAAGGCCCAGTTGATGAACAGGCCACCGGCGTTCGAAGGGCCGCCCACCAGGAACAAGTCGGGCGTGGTGTGGGGGATCGTCCACAGCCCGGGCGCCTGTCCCATGGCCGCGAGCACGCCCCAGGTGATGAGCGTGGTGCCGCAGATCACGAGCACGTCGCCGACCTCGGTGGCGCCGCTGACGATCTGCTCGCCCGTCGCGTCGACCGTCCCCGGCCCGATGACCGCGTCCGGCAGGCCGGCGACGGTTCCCACCCGACCGGTCGCCTCCGACGAGAACCCGGGCAGCTGCCCTGGGCTCACTCCCACGTCGTCGAGCACCGCCATGTTCCAGCCGCCGGTCGCGAAGTCGAACAGCGGGAACATCGGAGCCACGCCCCCTCGCCCCACCACGCCGTGCTCGAGGCCCCCGCCGGCCAGCGCGGCGTTGGCGACGGCGACCGCCGGCCAGTAGCCCGCAGCGTCGGGGTACTGGCCGTGCAGCCACCGGAGGAACTGGGTCGACTCCCCGTGGAACAGAGGTGATCGATCGTCGGGGTCGCTCGTGTGCTCGACCCGGCCCCGGCCGTCGCCGTAGAGCAGCCCAGGCCCGACGGGGACACCGTCGACGTCGACCGCGGTCAATGACGGCACCATCGAGGCCACGTTGACCGCCCTGATCGACCCGTCGTCGCCCACGGCAGCCCGGATCTGGGCCAGGGCCTCGAGCACGTTGCGACGCCAGGCCAGGTCGGCGTCGTGCTGGAACCGGTCGGGGGCCGGGATCTCGATCGGGTGCAGGACCCGGGCCCGGGCCACGATCACACCATCGGGATCGGCGGCGACGGCCTTCACCGAGGTGGTGCCGATGTCGATCCCGACCGCCAGCTCCCGGCTCGCCATGGCCCGCCCCCCACTCCCGTTCGATCGCCAGCGGGACCGTCAGCCCACAGCCCACAAGCCCACGGCTCCCGCCGCCCACTCAGCTCAATGTGGTGCGGAGCCTCCCGCGAGCTCCTCGCGAACGGCCAGCCGATCGCGCCACAGCGCGACCTCGTCGTCGCCGGCGGTGAGCACGTCGACGCCGTCGTCGGTGATCAGCACGGTGTGCTCGAACTGGGCGGTTCTCCGACGGTCGACGGTGACGGCGGTCCAGCCGTCCTTCCACGTGTCGTGGCGCCACGTACCAACCGTGATCATGGGCTCGATCGTGAACGTCATGCCCGGGCGCATCGGGGCTCGAGCGTCGGGATCGTAGAAATGGGGGACGGACGGCTCCATGTGAAAGACCTCGCCGATGCCGTGACCCACGAAGGCCCGAACGACGCCGAAGTCGGCGGCCTCGGCGCAGCGCTGGATCGCCCGTCCGACCACGTTGATGGGCTGCCCCGGGACGACGGCGCCGATGCCCCGCCAGAGCGACTCGTGCGTGACCTCGACGAGCCGACGCGAAACGGCGTCGACCTCGCCCACGAGATACGTGGCCGAGCAGTCGCCGTGCATGCCGTCGAGGAAGATCGTCACGTCGAGGTCACGCACGAGTCGCTCTGGCGGGGCATCGGCGCCGTCGTCCCGGGGCAGCCCATCAACGTGGTCGGACGGGCGATCCAGCGCTGCGCCGAGGCCGCCGACTTCGGCGTCGTTCGGGC
>JANLSK010000067.1:0-4758 GCA_031362415.1 Actinomycetes bacterium
CAGAACCTGCTCGTCGACTCGCCTCGGTGGTCACCCCGCATCGCCGACGCGATCTCGGCCATGGGCGGCGTGGCCCACGTGCTGTTGACGCACCGTGACGACGTGGCCGATGCCGCGCGTTACGCCGATCGCTTCTCGGCCCGGGTGTGGATTCACGCCGACGATCGACGCGCCGCCCCCTTCGCGACCGACATCGCGCATGGCGACGATCGTGCCGTGCTCATCCCGGGTGTACTGGCGGCACCTGTGCCCGGCCACACCAAGGGCAGCATGGTGTTCCTGGTGGACGGCCACTACCTGTTCACCGGCGACTCGTTGGCCTGGAGCCGCGTGGGCGAGCAGCTCGTGGCCTTCGACGACGCTTGCTGGTTCTCGTGGCCCCGCCACGTCGAGTCGCTCCGCCGATTGGCCGAGGCCCGACTCGGCTTCACCCACGTGCTGCCCGGCCACGGCGATCGCATGGAGGGCTCCGCGGTCGAGATGCAGAGACATCTCGACGAGCTCGTGGCCCGGATCGACGCCACCTCCCGGTCCCGGTGACAGGCCATCGAGGTCGGGCACTCGGGGACGGGGCACCGGCTACGCGGTCGCCCCGGGCCTGGGCAGCGCGTCGTCTTCGCTGGTGACCACGATCCCCATGCCCCGCAAGGCCTGGGCGGCCACTCCTTCGCCATCGACGAGCGTGCGGGAGAACGTGCCGTCGTACACCTTCGCCGAGCCGCACGACGGGCTGCGGGCCTTCAGCACGGCCCGCTCGGCGCCCAGAGCACGGGCCAGGTCGACGGCCTGACGGGCGCCCCGCTCGTACCAGGTGGTCACGTCGAGCCCGTCGCGGTCGAGCACGCAGAGCTCGTCGCCGGGCTGGATCTCGGCCGCCGTCCTCGGAGTCGTGAGCCCGCCGGCCACCTCGGGGCAGATGGGGAAGACCCGGAATCCCTTGGCCTCCAAGGATTCGCGGAGATCGACGCGAGCGGTCCGTCCCTCGTGATTGCACGCCACGCCGCACAGGCACGCCGAGACGACAATGGCCGGCCGCGGGGTTCCCGGCACAGCCGCGGTGTCCGGTGTCGGGGCGCCCACCGGAATCTCGGGCTCGCCGCTCACGTACCCGCCAGTCGGGCCACCACGGGAGCGAACTCGCGCACCTTGTCGGCATGCACCGAGTAGTACGAGAAGCCGTAGCGCTCCCGGCGGGCCAGCAAGGTCTCGCAGATGCCGTCGAGCGTCCCCGCGAGCACCAGGGGAACCTCGAGGGCCTCGGCGGGAGTGATGCCGAAGAAGGGGGCCATCGACTCGGCAATGCCCATCGGGTCGTCGGTGATCTCGCACACGACGTTGTGGCAGTGGAGCTCGAGGTCGGCCCACCGCTCCCCTGCCGCTTCCCGGGCCCAGGCCACCTTCTCGTCGAAGCGCTCGGCGGTGGCCGACGCCGCGGCCTCGGGCGTGACCGCGCCCGCAGCGAGCGAGGCGTTGAACGCCACGATGTCGGCGTGACGCGCCGCGACCGACAGGATGCGCTTGGAGCCGCCACCGATGAGAATTGGGGGATGGGGCCGTTGCACGGGCGTGGGCGTGCCGTCGAGCGCGGTCACCGTGTAGTGGCTGCCACTGAACGAGAACGGGGCGTCGCCCATGAGGCCCTTGATGATCGTCAGGCCCTCGATCATCCGGTCGATGCGGGTCCCGGGCGGGTCATACGGAATGCCGGCCGCGTCGTAGTCGGCGCGCATCCAACCGGCGCCGAGGCCGAGCTCGAAGCGGCCATCGCTGAGAAGGTCGAGCGTCGCCACCTCCTTGGCCATCACGACCGGGTGCTTGTAGTCGTTGTCGAACACGAGCGAGCCGACGCGCAACGTGGTGGTGGCCTCGGCCGCGATCGCCAAGGCGGGCATGGGCGCCAGGGGTGAATCGACGAAGTGATCGGGGAGCTGGAGCGTGGAATACCCGAGCGCCTCGACCGTGCGAGCCAGCTCCCGCCACTCGATGGCCGAGCCCGTCTCGCGAGCCTGGATCCCGAACCGGAACCTCCTGGGATGCGCCATGGCCGCAGGCTACCGAGCCCGCAGTGCCGCCACCGAGACTCACCCCACCATGGGGCGGAGCTCGTCGAGGAGCTCGGGGGTGCAGGCGGCCATGACCTGTCGCCGCTCGGTGACCGAAAGGTCGAGCAGATCGTGCGGCGACGGCGACCACACGACGCCACCCGCCTCCTGCACGATGAGCATCCCCGCCGTGTAGTCCCACGGCGCGGTGTGGCCGATCCCCACGTAGCCCTCCACCGACCCGGCAGCCACATCGCACAGGCCGAGAGCCTGCGACCCCAGCGCCCGGTACTGCTTCCACCGGACGGGCTTTCGGGGGAAACCGTCGAGGATCAGCACCGACTCGTCCGCCCGTTCCACCAGCGACACCTGGAGTCGCTCGCCGTCGCGCCAGGCCCCCTCGCCCCGAACCGCGGTCGTCACGATCCCGGTCGCATGGTTGACGACGTATGCGCACCACAGGCCGTCACCGTCGATGGCCGCGATCGACGTGGCCCAGTAGGGGATTCCTCTGGCGCAGTTGGTGGAGCCGTCGATGGGGTCGATGACCACGGTGACCGCCGAGCCGGCCACACCAGTGACCTCGGTCTCCTCCGAAAGCACGGCCACAGGGTGCCGGTGCAGCACTTCGAGCGCTGCGCGATCGGCGACGAGGTCGATCGCGTACTGGCCGGGAACGTCGGTGCGAGCCCGGCGGGCCTGTCCCACAACGGGTTTCACGGCATCGCGCACGGCCGCGGCGGCTTGTTCGAAGATGGCCAGCAGGCTGACGGGGGTCACGAGCCTCGGACGTTCAGCGTGGAACTCGGGGAAGCCATGGGACGGCGCACGCCGTCAATCTACCGGTACGGTTCGGGGATGCCGGAGGCCGCCACACCACGCCCGACACCTGCGCTGCCCGATGGCTGGGTGGCAATCGTCAAGCGCGACTGCCCCACGTGCACCTTGGTGGTTCCGGCGTTGCGTCGGCTCTCGGAGGCGGCCCCGGGCCGGCTCACCGTCTACACGCAGGACGACCCCGAGTTCCCCGAGGGCTTGGCGCCCGTGGCCGACACCGATCTGTTCGTGAGCTGGCGTCTGCAGGTGGAGACCGTTCCCACGTTCCTTCGCGTGGCGGGGGGCCTCGAACGCGACCGAATCGTCGGATGGGATGCCGGGGCCTGGGCCGCGTTCACGGGCGTCGTCGACATCGGAGACGGCCTCCCGCCATACCGGCCGGGGTGCGGTTCCAAGACGCTCGATCCGGGCATGGCCGAACGCCTGGCCGCGCGCTACGACGGCGAGCGGCTTCGATCGCGTCGGGTCGAGCTGGCCAGCCTGGATGACGACATCGAGGCCTGCTACAACCGGGGTTGGTCCGACGGTCTCCCCGTGGTGCCACCCACACCCGAACGGGTGCTGCGCATGCTCGCCGGTACCACCCGGGCCCCCGACGAGATCGTGGCCGTCGTTCCCCCCGACTTCACCGAGTGCACGGTGGAGAAGGTGGCCATCAACGCCGTGATGGCGGGATGCCTCCCCGAGTACCTCCCGGTCGTGCTGGCCGCAGCGCGGGCCGCGTGCAACGAGACGTTCAACATGCACGGCCTGCTGTGCACCACCATGCCGCACGCACCCGTGATCGTGGTGAACGGCCCCATCGCCACGGCCATCGGCATGAACAACGGCGGCAACGTGCTGGGCCAGGGGAACCGGGCCAACTCGACGATCGGGCGGGCCCTGCAACTCGTGGTCCGCAACGTCGGCGGCGGCGAGCCCGGCGGCATCGACCGGGCGACCCACGGTCAGCCGGGCAAGGTGGGGCTGTGCTTCGCTGAGGACGAGGATGGCTCGCCGTGGGAGCCGCTGTCGGTGACCCGGGGCGTCGAGGCCGGCCGCTCGGCGGTGACGCTGTTCGCGGGCGAAGGGCCCCGGGTCGTTGTCGACCAGCTCTCCCGCCGGCCCGAGTCGCTGGCGCGCTCACTGGCCGAGGCGTTGTTGACGGTCGGCAGCGCCAAGGCGGTGATCGCCTTCGACGCCATGCTCGTCGTCGGACCCGAGCACGCGCGGGTCTTTCGCGACGCCGGTTGGTCTCGCGAGCGACTCCTGGCGGAGCTGACGACCATGACCACGCGGCCCGGTTCCGCGATCGTTCGCGGGGCCGGCGACTGCGACGAGGGCATGCCCGAGAGCTTCGCCGGCGCTCCGGCCGTCCCCAAGTTCCGGCCTGGCGGGCTGCTGATCGTGCACGCCGGCGGCACGGCGGGCCTGTTCTCGGCCATCATGGGCAGCTGGGCCGCCGGCGAGATCGGCAGTGCCCCCGTGACCCTGGCCATTGACTGAACCCTTGGGCACAACGCCGCCGAGCCCCGCCGACCGCACTGACCTCTCCCCATCGAAGGAGCGCCACCGTGGGTACCCAGACCTCAGACGTTCGGACACTGCTCGACCCCACCGGTGAACAGACGCCCGGTCATCGGGAGCTGAGCGCCCGCCTCGACGGGGTCAGCGGACGCACAATCGCTCTCCTCGACATCTCCAAGGCCCGGGGCGACGTGTACCTCGACGAGCTGGCCCGGCTGCTCGAGGCCCGCGGCGCCGCGGTCGAGCTGTTCCGCAAGCCCACGTTCACCAAGAACGCGCCCATCGACCTGCGCCACGAGATCGCCTCCAAGGCCCATGCGGTGGTGGAGGCGCTCGCCGATTGAGGCAGTTGCACGTCGTGCAGTGTGCACGA
>JANLSK010000142.1:0-22187 GCA_031362415.1 Actinomycetes bacterium
CCGCGCTGCGTCTGGGGCTGGCGGTCCGCACGCCGGTGAAATCCGGAGAGATCGTCGACGAGGTGCAGGCCCTCGACATCGACCTCGGTGTGGTCGTGGCGTTCGGTCAGCTCCTGCCGCCAGCGTTGCTCGGCGCGACCCGTCACGGCTTCGTCAACGTGCACTTCTCGCTGCTGCCTCGCTGGCGGGGCGCGGCTCCCGTCGAGCGAGCCGTACTGGCCGGTGACACCGAGACCGGCGTGTGGCTCATGGCCATGGAGGCGGGTCTCGACACCGGCGGCTGCTTCGCAGAGGTCCGCACCCCGATCGGTGCCGACGAGACCGCGGGCGAGCTGCGGGCCCGCCTCGGCGCGCTCGGGGTGCGGCTGCTCGTCGAGCATCTCGACGCCATCCCGGGCCGCGAGCCGCGACCGCAGGTGGGAGAACCCACCTACGCCAAGAAGCTCGATGCCGACGAGTTCCGACTCGACTTCACCGAGTCGGCTGAACAGCTTGCTCGTCGGGTCCGGGCCGGCAACCCCCGCCCGGGGGCGTTCTCGATCGTTGACGGCAAGCGGCTCAAGGTGCTTCGGGCCCGTCGCGTCGTCGACGCTGCTCCGCTGCCTGGCTCGATGGCCGATCGTTCGACGGTGGACGGTTCGTCGGCGGGCGACCGTCCGGCGCCGGGCACGGTGCTCGACGGCCACGGTGGCCACGGTGGCCACGGGGCCCTCGGTGTCGTCTCCGGCGGGGCGGTGGTGGTCGCCACCGGCGCCGGGCTGCTCGAGCTGGTCGAGGTGCAACCCGAGGGTCGCACGGCCATGACCGCCGCCGCGTGGCTGGCCGGTCGACGGGGCGCGCCCGTCGTCTTCGAGCCCCGGTGAGCACCAAGCCCGGTGTCGATCCCGTCCGCCTCGTGGCCCTCGACGCGCTCGTGCGGGTCGAGGACGGCGCCTTCGCCAACCTGGTGCTACCAGCGATGCTGCGGGCCGGGGCCCTCGACGCACGCGATCGGTCGATGGTCACCGACCTCGTCTACGGGACGGTGCGTTGGCGACGGACCCTCGATCACCTCGTCGCCCCGTTGAGCCACCGCCCGATCGAGCTGCTCGACCCGGCGGTGCGGGCGGCACTACGGCTGGGGGCCTACCAGATCACCAAGGCGGGCACCGCACCCCACGCCGCCGTGAGCGCGACGGTGGGCGCCGTGGGCTTGAGATGCAAGAGCGCCAAGGGTTTCGTGAACGCTGTGCTCAGGAAGCTCGCCGTGGCGGGGCCGCCATGGGTTCTCCCCGACGGCGACACGATCGAGGCGATCGGCATCCGCGAGTCGATGCCCGACTGGCTCGTGCGCCGGTTCATCGACGACCTCGGCATCGTCGACGCCCGTGCCGCGCTGAGCATCGCCAACCGTCCGGCACCCGTCACGCTGCGGACCAACCCCGTGCGCACCACGGGCGAAGCGCTCATCGCCGAGCTGCGCGCCGCGGGTGTCGAGGCCGAGCCGGGCGGGCTCGTGCCGGGCTCGACGGTCGTGCGCCGCACCGGCGACCCCGCTGCGCTCCCCGCCGTTCGTGACGGACGGGCGACGCCGCAGGACCAGGCCAGCCAGGCCGTGGCCCTCGCCGTGGGCGCCCGGCCCGGCGAGCGCATCGCCGACGTGGCCGCGGCACCGGGGGGCAAGACCACGGCGCTGGCCGAGCAGATGAGCGACCGGGGCCTGTTGGTGGCACTCGACGTGCGCGAGGCCCGCATGCACCAGCTCGCCCGGGCCGTCGGTCGTCTCGGGCTCACGAGCATTCGGGCCGTGGTGGCCAGCGGCGAGCATCTGCCGCTGCCGCCGGCCACGTTCGACCGGGTCCTCATCGATGCCCCCTGCAGTGGCCTGGGCGCGCTCCGGAGACGTCCCGAGGCCCGCTGGCGCCTCGAGGCGACGGCCATGGCCACCCTCGGCGATCTGCAGCGCCGCCTGATGGTCGGCGGTGCCGCAGCGGTGCGCCCCGGGGGCACGCTGGTGTACTCCGTGTGCACCTTCGCCCGGGAGGAGACCCTCGACGTCGACGCCTTCGTGGCCCAGCACCTCCCCGAGCTCGTGCCGCTTGAGCCCCTGCCCGCTCCCTGGCGGCCGCATGGGCGGGGCGCCCTGCTCCTGCCCCACGACGCCGACACCGACGGCATGTTCGTCGTCCGCTACCGCCGCGCCCCCGGCTGACCCCGCTCACCCGGCTGACTCGGTCTGCCCCGGGTGACGGGCGGGCTGGGTACGATCGTCGGAATGGCCCTTCCCGGTACCGCTCCGAAGATCGCCCCGTCCATCCTCTCGGCCGACTTCGCGGCCCTGGCAGCCGCCGTGGCCACGATCGCCCCGGGGGCCGACATCCTCCACGTCGACGTGATGGACGGCCACTTCGTGCCCAACCTCACGATCGGGCCGCCGGTGGTGAAGAGCCTGCGTCCCCGCACCGACCTGTTCCTCGACTGCCATCTGATGATCGACAACCCCGGCGATCTCATCGAGGCCTTCGCCCAGGCCGGGGCCGACTCCTGCACCGTGCACGTGGAGTTGGGCGACACCGAGGCGCTCATCGCCGAGATGCGCCAGCTCGGCCTCGGCGTCGGGATCGTCGTCAATCCTGAGACTCCCTTCGAGGCCGCCGAGCCGTATCTCGCCTTGGCCGACATCTTCCTCGTGATGAGCGTGAACCCGGGCTGGGGTGGCCAGCCGTTCATCCCCGAGGTGCTCGACAAGGTGCGAGCCGCCCGCCGGTTCATCGATGACCGGGGACTCGACGTGGAGATCGAGATCGACGGGGGCATCAACGACACCACCATCGAGCAGGCCGCAGCCGCCGGGGTCGACATCTTCGTCGCCGGGAGCGCCGTGTTCGGAGCCCCCGATCCGCTGGCTGCTGTCAGACGGCTGCGCGACCGGGCCGCGGCCGTGGGAGTCGGGACGGTCGAGGCGGTCGAGGCGCGATGAACGCCTCTGCGGCGCCCGGATCGGGGGCCGGCGATGCTCGAGCACCGTGGCGGGCCAAGGTGCTCACCGTGTCCGACGGGGTGGCCGAGGGCGTGCGCGACGACCGCTCGGGCCGCGGCCTCGTCGCCCGTCTGGCCGAGGCCGGCTACGACATCGTCGAGCACCGGGTCAGTGCCGATGGCGTCGACAACGTCGCCGCAGCCTTGCGGGCCTTGACCGACGGCTTCCACGGGCTCGTCGTCACCACCGGCGGGACGGGATTCGGGCCGCGCGACCTCACACCGGAGGGCACCCGGGTCGTGCTCGAGCGTGAGGCCCCGGGCTTCGCCGAGGCCATGCGCATGGCCACCCACGGCCGCAACGTGTTCGGGCTGCTGTCGCGTGCTGTGGCCGGTACCCGGGGCGAGGCCCTCATCTGCAACGTGCCCGGATCGCCGAGTGGGGCCGTCGAATGCCTGGAGGCCGTCCTCGAAGCGGTGCCGCACGCGCTCGACCTGCTCGGCGGCGGCCGTCCACATTGATCCCCTCCGACCGCCGAGCCATTAACGCCGATCCCGCCGATCGGGGCGTTCCCACGGTTCCCGCCGAGATGGCCACCGCTGCCGCTGACCCCGGTTTCCCCGCCGTTGCCACTGACAGGGCCGACAGCGCAGGCCCTGGTGACCGCGATGTGGAGCTGATGCGCCGGGCGTTGGCCGAGGGCGATCGGGGACGGGTGCGTGCCCCGCCCAACCCGTGGGTGGGGTGTGTGGTCGTGGCTGACGGCGTGGTCGTCGGCGTCGGTCACCATGAGCGCGCCGGCGAACCCCACGCCGAGATCAATGCCCTGGCCGCCGTCGCTCCCGGCCACGCTCGCGGTGCCACGATGTACGTGACCCTCGAACCCTGCGCACACCACGGCCTCACGCCGCCCTGTGTCGACGCGCTCGAAGCCGCCGGGATCAGCCGGGTCGTCGTGGCGATCCTCGACCCCGACCCGCGGGTCTCGGGTCGGGGAGTGGCGGCACTGCGCCAGGCCGGCATCATCGTCGACGTGGGGATCGGCGAGGCGCTGGCCGAGGCGGCGCTGGCCCCCTACCTGCATCACCGGCGCACCGGCCGGCCCTATGTGCTCGCCAAGGCAGCCATGAGCCTCGACGGTCGCACGGCCGCCGCCGACGGCACGTCGCGTTGGATCACCGGCGAGGCCGCCCGGCTCGACGTCCATCGCCTCCGGGCCGAGTCGCAGGCGATCGTGGTCGGCGCGGGCACGGCCCTGGCCGACCGCCCGTCGCTCACCGTGCGCCACGGCATTGCCGCCGGCCCGACACCGCCGCTGCGGGTCGTGCTCGACGCCCGCCGGCGAGTGCCCCAGTCGGGGCCGGAGTCGGGGCCGCTGTTCGACGACGCGGCCCCCACCCTCGTTGTGACGCCGCCGCTCGTCCCCCCGGGTCCCCACGGCCACGGCGTCGACCTCGGGGCCACACTCGACCTGCTCGGCGCCCGCGGCATCCTCCAGGTGCTCGTGGAGGGTGGCGCCGGGCTGCACGCCGCGTTCCTCAACGCCGGGCTGGTCGATCGGTTCGTGCTCTACGTGGCCCCGGTGCTGCTCGGAGCGCGTGGACGGCCGCTGTTCGACGATCCCGGGCCCGCAACCATGGCGGCGGCGCGGCGGTGGCGTACGCTCACCGCCTCCCAGTTGGTCGACGACCTCCGGATCGAGTACGACCCACGCCCGTGACCGAACCCATCCGCCATCGCCGCTTCGCTGCCATCCCCATCGTGACGCGCGCCGCGGGGACGACCATCCCCACGATCTACGGCGACTTCACGGCGCTCGCCTACCGAACGGTTGGTGGGGAAGAGCACGTGGCCTTCGTGATGGGCGACGTGGTCGGTCGGGCCGACGTGCTCGTGCGCCTGCACTCCGAGTGCCTCACCGGCGACCTCTTCGGCTCGCTGCGCTGCGACTGCGGATCGCAGCTCCATCGGGCGCTCGAGGCCATCGGCGAGCTGGGCTGCGGGGTCGTCGTCTACCTGCGCGGCCACGAGGGCCGGGGCATTGGCATCGCCCACAAGCTCCAGGCGTACGAGCTCCAAGACCGCGGCCGCGACACCGTCGAGGCCAACCTCGACCTCGGCCTGCCCGCCGATGCTCGCGAGTACGACGTGGCCGCTGCGGTCCTCGCCGATCTCGGCATCCGCAGCCTGCGCCTCCTCACGAACAACCCAGCCAAGGCCGAAGCCCTGATCTCCCATGGGTTCGCGGTCATCGAGCGCGTTCCCATCGCGACCAGTCCGAATGCCCACAACCTGCGCTACCTCCGCACCAAGCGCGACAAGTTCGGCCATGTCCTCGACCTGCCCGACGCACTCCCCAACGAGGCCTGATTCCCCGTGCTGCGACTGGTGCTGCCCAAGGGCTCTCTCGAGGCGGCCACGATGCGCCTGTTCGAGGACGCCGACCTCACGGTCTCGCGGGCATCCGACGTCGACTATCGGGCCACCATCGCCGATCCCCGTATCGATGACGTGCGGATCCTGCGCCCGCAGGAGATTCCCCGGTACGTCACCGACGGGCTCTTCGACATCGGCATCACCGGGCGCGACTGGATCGAGGAGACCAGCGCCGACGTGCACACGCTGGCCCAGCTCCACTACTCGAAGGCCACCGCCCGGCCCATCCGCATGGTGCTGGCCGTGGCCGGAGACTCGCCGGCGATGACCGTCGCCGATCTCCGACCCGGGCTGCGGGTGCACACCGAGTACCCCGAGCTCACCCGCCGGTTCTTCGAGCGTCACGGTATCGACGCCCGCATCTCGCTCAGCTACGGCGCCACCGAGGCCAAGATCCCCGAGATCGCCGACGCGGTCGTCGAGATCACCGAGACCGGACGGGCGTTGCGCGCGGCGGGGCTCAAGGTGATCGACACCATCCTCGTCTCGTACACCGAGTTCATCGCCAACCCGGCCAGCTACGGGGACCCGGTCAAGCGCCACGCCATGGAGCAGCTCACCACGCTGCTCTCGGGCACGCTGGAGGCTCGGGGACGGGTGCTCGTCAAGCTCAACGTCGACGAGGCCAACCTCAACAGGGTCATCGCGCTCTTGCCGGCCATGAAGGCCCCCACCGTCTCCAAGCTCTTCGGCAACGGCGGTTACGCCGTCGAGACCGTGGTGCAAAAAACTGAGATCAACACCCTCATCCCGGCGCTCAAAGACCACGGCGCCACCGACATCATCGAGCTCCCCATCGCCAAGATCATCCACTGATCGCCGGAGCTTTCCGGTCGTCGTGATCGGTCTGGCCCTTCACAGTGGTCGTGGAATGGCCCACATAGGGGCCAACCCACGACCAGTGCCCAACGCCGACGCGATCTGCGCCACAGTGGGTGCGATCGGAGGGCCTGGTGGGGGAAACACATGTGGTGCAGGGAGTCGTGGTGCAGGGAGTGGTGGTGGGCTTCGACGAGGCGCGGGGGCTCGGCGAGGTCGAAGGGTCCGACGGTCGACGGTTGCCGTTCCACTGCGTGCAGATCGGTGACGGGAGCCGGCGGATCGCGGTGGGGGCCGCGGTGGGGTACTCGGTGAGGGCCGGGCTGGGTGGGCGCTGGGAAGCGAGCGGCATCATCCGGCGTTGACCCGCCGACACCGCGCTCAGGTGGGATTGAGGCGGCGCGACTGCTGCACGAAGGCCATGCGGAGTTGGGTGAGGGCGTCGGTGAGAGGCTCGGCGTGTGCTCCGAGGCGCCCGGCGAGCTTGTCGACCATGGCCCCCATGGCGTCGATGGCCAGGCTCGCCTCGGGCAGGTTGGCCATCGAAGGGTCATCGAGGCCGAGATGCAACACGGCGAGCTGCCACAGCCCGATGGCGTGGTTGGCGATGATGTCGGCCGCGGGCGTCGCCCGGAGCTCCGATTGGAGCTGCGCCAACTCGGCCGCCTCGTCGTGACCGTCATGACCGTCGTGGTCGTGGGCGCCGTGGTCGCGGTGGTCGTGGGGCGGGACGGGCGACCGGTCAGTGGCCCTCGAGCCCGAGCTCGAGGCTGACGATTCCACCGGCTTCTCGCCGGATGGTGTCCATAGTGAGCTCACCCTGGTAACCTCCTCGCCCAACAACAAAACACGAAGCGGGACCCGCTTCTGCCTGGTGCGCAAACCTAGTCCGACGCCACGTGGACCTGGCAGCGAGCACCGGTCATGGGTCCCCACCCGGCCACCGGGACACCCTCACAGGTGATCCTCGCGTGCGACGGGTTGGTCACGACGACATCACGGACCACGGTGCCATCCTCCGGGCTGGCATGTGCGGGACGTGCCCGGGCGGACGCTTCTCTCCCCGCCCGTTCGCGTCTCTCGCGTGCCGGCGTCATCGCCCCGACGAAAGGCAGGTCCAGACATCGCCGTCACCGACACCCGGATCAACGATCAGATCCGGTCCCGTGAGGTTCGTCTGATCGGGTCCGACGGAGCGCAACTCGGTATCAAGGCGCTTCCGCAGGCGTTGCAGATCGCTCGGGAGCAGCAGCTCGACCTGGTCGAGGTTGCGCCCATGGCCGCTCCACCGGTCTGCCGGATCATGGACTTCAAGAAGTACCAGTACGACGAGCAGCAAAAGCGCAAAGAATCGCGCAAGCGTGCCACGAACATCATCATCAAGGAGATGAAGTTCCGGCCCAAGATCGACCAACACGACTACGCCACGAAGATGAAGCACGTCGAGCGCTTCCTCTCCGACGGTTTCAAGGTCAAGCTCACAATCATGTTCCGAGGCCGCGAGGTCGCCCATCCCGAGCTCGGGATGAAGATCCTCGAGAAGGTCTCCGAGCAGGTCAGGGAGTACGCCGTGATCGAGGCCTCACCCAAGCTCGACGGTCGCAACATGACCATGGTGGTGGCCCCGTCACGCAAGCCGGGCGGCAAGCCCACCAAGGCCGCTCCCCTGCGAACCGACGAACCGAGGCCGGCCCCTCAGGCCGTGACGAACGGCGAGAGCCCCGCAGCGCCAGCAGCCCCTGCACCGGTAGCGCCCGTTGCGCCTCCCGAGGCCGAGACCGCGAGCCCCACCACATCTGACGGCGACGCTCCGGCCGCCTGACCCCAATCCGCCGTCGGCTCGTCCGACCCCCGAGGAGAATCACGATGCCCAAGATGAAGACGCACCGTGGCGCGGCGAAGCGCTTCACGACGACCGGTACCGGCAAGCTCCGGCGGCGCAAGGCGTTCAAGGGCCATCTGCTCGAGCACAAGAGCAGCCGACGTCGGCGCCGCCTGAGCGGCCCGGCCGATGTCCACCCCACCGACGTGAAGGCCGTCAAGCGGATGCTCGGTCTCTGAGCGGTCTCAGAGCCCGTCCGATTCGGTCGTAAGGAGAACTCTCGTGGCACGTGTCAAGCGTTCCGTCCATTCGAAGAAGCGTCGCAAGGTCGTCCTCGAGCGCGCCAAGGGGTACTCGGGCGCGCGCTCGAAGCACTACCGCAAGGCCAACGAGCAGGTCATGCACTCGTTGCGCTATGCGTACCGCGACCGTCGGGCCCGGAAAGGCGAATTCCGCAAGCTCTGGATCATGCGCATCAATGCCGGCTGTCGCGAGAACGGCATGTCGTACTCCCGGTTCATCGCCGGGTTGAACGCCGCTGGGATCGAGGTCGACCGGAAGATGCTGGCCGAGTTGGCCGTGTCCGACGCTCCGGCATTCGCGGCCCTCGTCGAGACGGCCAAGCAGGCCAGCGCAGCCGCCGGTATCGACGGCCCCGACGGGCCTGATGGCACCGACGAGCGTGCCGGAGCCGACGAGGACGCAGCCTGATCCGGCCCCGGCCGTCGCCGGGCCGGGCCGCCTGCTGAACCCCATGACGTGTAGCCCAACGATGAGCAGCGACGATCGGTGAGCGAGCCTCAGGAGCGCACCCTCGGCTTTCGATCAGCGCCCGTCCAGCGCGTCCGGACGCTGCTTCGTGACCGCGCCCTGCGACGCTCCGAGCGGGCCTTCGTGGTGGAGGGTCTCACGCTCGTTTCCGACGCCATCGCCGCAGGTGCGGTCGTCGAGGCCCTCTACGTCGCCCCGGACGCGCGTCGCCATGCCGAGGTCCTCGCCGCTGCGCATGCTGCTGGTGTCTCGATCGTCGGCCTCGAACCCGGGGTCATGGAGCGCATCGCCGACACCGTGACCCCGCAACCCGTGCTGGCGATCGTCGGCATCATCCCCACCAGCTTGGCTGAGGCCTGTGCCCGCGAGCCGGTGCTGGTGCTGGCCGGGCTCCAAGACCCCGGCAACGTGGGCACGATCCTGCGGACGGCTCAGGCTGCCGGGATGGGTGCCGTGGTGGCGCTGGCCGGGACCACCGATCTGTACGCCCCCAAGGTCGTGCGGGCCAGCGGGGGAGCGCTGCTGCGGATGCGCTGCGTCGCCGATGTGCCCGCGTCGGGCCTGGCGCTGGCCCTGGCCGCTCGGGGGTTCACGACGCTGGGTGCCGATGCCTCGGGCCGGCCCTACGACGGTGTCGATCTTCGGCGACCCCTGGCCCTGTTCCTCGGGGGTGAGTCGCACGGGCTCCCCGACGGTCTCGAGGTGGACGAGCTGGTGTCCATCCCCATGGCCGCCGGATGCGACTCGCTCAACGTGGCCGTGGCCGCAGGCATCCTGTGCTTCGAGATCCGGCGCCAGCGCCACCTCCAGCTGCCGTAGCTCCCCGGAACTCACCGGGCCGCTGCCTGGAAGCTCGCAACGCGACCGACGCGGGCCCGGGGCGGGTCCGGGAATGATCCGGGGTGCGAGAGCCGGGCTTGGGTACTGTCAGCGCCCGATGGATCTCGCTGACGCTCTCTCTCGCCTCGACATCGAGCTGGCCCGGGCTCGGACCGACGTGCCCCGGGCGGTCGACCTCGACGGGCTCGCCGAGTGCGAACGCACCCTGCTCGGCCGACGGGCCGTGGTGACCGACGTGCACGAGCAGATCAAGACGTTCCCGCCGGCTGACCGTCCCGCGCTGGGCAAGGCAGTCGGAGGCTTCAAGCAGGCCGTGACGGCGCTGGTCGAGCAGCGTCGGTCGCAGCTCGCCGACGCCGAACGGACGTTGCGGCTCACCCGGGACGCGCTCGACCTCACGCTGCCGCCCCGAGGTCGTCCTCGAGGTCATCTCCATCTCGTCACCCAGGTGCAGCAGGAGCTCGAGGACGTGTTCGTGGGCCTGGGTTTCCGGGTGGCCGAGGGCCCCGAGGTCGAGACCGACTTCTACAACTTCGAGGCGCTCAACATGCCTCAGGCCCACCCGGCCCGGTCGATGTGGGACACGTTGTACGTGAAGCTGGGCCAACCCGAGGAGGTGCTGCTGCGCACCCACACCTCGCCCGTCCAGATCCGTGTGATGCAGGACCACCAACCGCCGATCGCCACGGTCATGCCCGGCCGGTGCTACCGCCGCGACACGCTCGACGCTCGGCATTCCCCGGTCTTCCACCAGATCGAAGGGCTCGTCGTCGACCGGGGCATCACCTTCGGCGATCTCGCCGGCACCATCGAGGCGTTCACCAAGGCCTACTTCGGCGAAGGTCGCACGGCGCGGCTGCGGCCCAGCTTCTTCCCGTTCACCGAGCCCTCGGCCGAGTTCGAGGTGACGTGCTTCATGTGCGCAGGCTCGGGATGCAGCGTGTGCTCACGCACCGGCTGGCTCGAGCTCGGCGGCTGCGGGATGGTCGACCCCAACGTGTTCGCCGCCGTCGGCTACGACCCCGAGGTGTACAGCGGGTTCGCCTTCGGCTTCGGCCTCGAACGGATGGCCATGACCCGCTACGGCGTCGACCACATCAAAGCCTTCTGGGACAACGACCTGCGGTTCCTCGAGCAGTTCTAGTGCTGGCTCCAGGCCGACTTCGTCGGCGTCGCCGGCGAATTCAAGACCTCGCTGCGCTCGGCGAGGGTCAAGGTCAAGGGCAACACCCGGCAACACCCGGCAAGACCCATCAGCAAGCCTGAACCATCTGGAGATTCTCGTGCGGGCACCGTTGTCGTGGTTGAGGGAGTGTGCTCCTGGGTTACCTGGGGACGGGGGGCGGTTGGCTGATGCGTGCAATGGGATCGGGCTGATCGTTGACGCCGTCGAGGAACCGGGGCGTGAGATCGAGGGCGTGATCGTGGCCCGGATCGTCGACGTGGTCGCCCATCCCAACGCCGACAAGCTCCGCCTGGCCGACGTCGACTTCGGGACGGGCACCACCCGGGTCGTGTGCGGCGCGCCCAACATCGAGGCCGGCCAGCTCGTGCCCTTCGCTCCCTCGGGCGCCAGACTGCCCGGCGGGTTTCGCCTGGAGCGGCGCACGATCCGCGGCGAGGTGTCCGACGGGATGCTGTGCTCGGCCCGGGAGCTCGGTCTCGGCGGCGACCATTCCGGCATCCTCCAGCTCCCCGCCGACGCCGAGCTCGGCACCGACGTGCGGGGTGTGCTGGGGCTCGACGATCTCGTGCTCGACCTCGAGATCACGCCCAACCGGCCCGATGCCATGTCGGTCGTCGGAATCGCCCGCGATCTCGCCGCGCACTTCCGCGTCCCGTTCGCCATCCCCGCGGCCGTTCCCGCCACCCGGGGTCCCGGTGTGAGCACACGGGCCACCGTGAGCATCGAAGCCCCCGACCGTTGTCCCCGTTACGTGGGCTGGACGGTCGACGTTGTCGTCGGGCCATCACCGGCGTGGCTGGCCCGTCGCCTCACCCTGGCCGGGATGCGCCCGATCAACAACGTGGTCGACGTCACCAACTACGTGATGCTCGAACGGGGCCAGCCGCTGCACGCGTTCGACCTGGCCCGCCTGCCCGGCCGCGGCATCGTCGTGCGCATGGCTGGCGCCGGGGAGCGCCTCACCACGCTCGACGGCGTGGAGCGCGTCCTCACCTCTGAAGACCTGCTGATCTGCGACGGCCTCTCGCAGCCGACGGCCGTCGCCGGGATCATGGGCGGCGCCGACTCCGAGGTCGTCGATTCCACCACCGAGCTGCTGCTCGAAGCGGCGTACTTCAGCGCGGCCGGCATCGGGCGCACATCCAAGCGCCTGGGCCTGCGCACCGACGCCTCGGCCCGGTTCGAGCGCGGCGTCGACCCGTCCGCCACGCTCGATGCAGCGGCCCGGGCCATGGCGCTCTTGGAGATCGTGGCCTCGGGCGTCGCCGGTGCCGATCCGTTCGACGCCCATCCGACACGGGTGGAGCGGGCTCGGATCGTGGTGCGCACGGCCCGGGTCAACGCCGTCCTGGGCACGGCGCTCAGCACCGAGGAGATCGTGGGCCGTCTCGAGCCGCTCGGCATCGAGTGCCTGGGTTCGGGCGACGGCGACGGCGGCGGCGACCGTGATGCCCGCATCGCCGTCGTTCCCACCTTCCGTCCCGACATCGAGCGCGAGATCGACCTGGTCGAAGAGGTGGGTCGTCATCACGGCTACAACAACATCACGCGAACGGTGCCCCGCCCGGCCGGTACCTCGGGCGGCCTCACCCGGGCCCAGCAGGAACGGCGCCTCGTGCGGCACGCCCTCACCGGCATCGGGGCGTCGGAGGCCTTCACCTCGTCGCTCGTCTCGCCCACCGATCTCGAGCGCTCGGGCTTCGCCTCCGACGACGCCGTCGTACTCGAGAATCCCCTGCGGGCCGAGGAATCGTGCCTACGGACGGCTGTCCTCCCCGGACTGCTGCGCGCCGTTGGGTACAACGCCAGCCACGGCCTCGCCGACGTCGCCCTCTTCGAGCTCGGGCACGTGTTCGGGCCGCCCAGCGAGGCCACCGCACCGCTGCCCGACGAGCGCGAGCACGTGGCCTGCCTGCTCGCGGGAACGCTCCGCCGACAGCCGCACGAGGCCGATCGTCCCGTCGACGTGCACGATGCCACCGCGGCCCTCGCTGCGGTCCTCGACGTGCTCGAGATCGCCGACGTCGCCATCGTGGCCGGCCCGGGTCCGGGGCTGCACCCGGCCCGCTCGGCGGCGGTGATGGTCGACAGCCTGGCCGTGGGATGGGTGGGCGAGGTCGACCCTGACGTTGCGGCGCGACTCGGGCTGGCGCATGTCGTCGGCTTTGAATGCGATCTCGATCGCTTGCTGGTTGCCGGGCGTCGGTCGCGGCAGTTCCAGCCGGTCTCGGTGTTTCCAGCGTCGTCGATCGACCTGGCCTTCGTGGTCGACGACCGCGTGCCCGCAGCTTCGGTCGAGGGCGCGCTGCGAACGGGTGGCGGTTCGCTCGTCGAGTCGATTGCATTGTTCGACACCTTCCGGTCCGACGCCCTGGGTGCCGGAAACGTGTCACTGGCGTTCTCGATTCGGTTCCGGGCGCCCGATCGCACGCTCACAGACCACGACGTCGCAGCCCTGCGCCAGGGCGCGATCGACGCCGCCGTGGCCACGACCGGGGCCCGATTGCGGGGATGAGCGTGGGACGAAGCCCGACAAGCCCGGCATGTCGGAGATGCCCGGCCGTTGCTGGGAGCGGTTGATTCAACCTCGTGCAGTGGCGCGTCGATAGCCGGCCCACCACTGCACAACTGGGAGACAACCATGAAGAAGTTCCTTGCTGCCGTCGCTGCATCCGTCCTCGTGCTGACCCTGTCGGCCTGCGGCTCGGGCGGCGCCTCCGTCGACCGCGGTGAGCTCCAGGCCACGCTGGGCCTCGAGAAAGACGCCGCGGACTGCATCGCCGACCGGTTCGAGAGTGAGCTCTCGGGCGACGAGGTCGAGAAACTGAACTCGGGTGAAGTCGACGCCGAGCTCGAGGCCAAGTTCCAGGACCTGCTCATCTCCGCGGACACGGACTGCGACGCCGGGCTCGGCCTCGCCGCTCTCGCCGAGGGCTGATCGAGCCCGCCGGGTGGACCTTCGGGGACGCCCGGAAGTCGCTGAGTCGCCACGAGCGCGTGCCGGGTGTTCCGTCACCCCGGCACGCGTTCGGCGCGCCGGCGCTGTTCCCCTTCATCGGCTCCCAGAGCGAAAGACGCTCGGCGACCTCGGGTGCTTGCATAGCTATGCAGTGCTCTGTATGATGCTGCGATGGGCTTCTCCGCAGGGATCGTCGGCGCATCGGGGTACATGGGCGCCGAGCTGTTGCGCCTGCTCGCCGGCCATCCCGAGATCGACGTGGCCTACGCCAGCGGGGAGTCGAACGCCGGGGCTCGCATCGCCGACCTGTACCCGTCGCTGACGCCGGCCTACGGCGATCGGACCCTGGCCGCCTTCGACGCCGAGGCCGTCGATGGTCTCGACGTGGTCTTCTGTGCGTTGCCCCACGGCGAGTCCCAAAGACAGATGGCCGCCATCACCGCCGGGGCCCGGCACGTGGTCGACGTGGGTGCCGACTTCCGGCTTCCGGCTGCGGTCTACGAGCAGTGGTACGGCGAGGCCCACCAGGCGCCCGAGCTGCTCGACGAGTTCGCATACGGGATGGTCGAGCTGTATCGCAGCGAGATCGCCGAGCACCGGCACGTCGCCAACCCCGGCTGCTACCCCACGGCCAGCTCGATCGCGCTGGCGCCGTTCATGAGCGCGGGATGGATCGAGCCCACGGGCATCGTCGTCAACGCCATGAGCGGCGTGTCGGGCCGGGGGCGGGGCCTGTCGACGATCAGCCTCTACAGTGAGGCCAACGAGAACGCCATGGCCTACGGGCTCGTGACGCATCGGCACACCGCCGAGATCGAGCAAGCGCTCGCGCACGTCGCGCCCCCGTCGAGCGGGCCGGTGCAGGTGCTGTTCACGCCGCATCTGGTGCCCATGAACCGGGGGATCGTGGCCACCTGCACGGCCCGGCCGGCGGTACCGGGGCTCACCACGGCCCGCCTGCTCGATCGCCTGCGGGAGGTCTGGGCCGATGAGCCGTTCGTCGTCGTGGGCGAGAACCCGCCCCAGGCCAAGGCTGCGCTCACCTCGAACGCCGTGCACGTCACCGCCCGCTACGACGCCCGCACCGGTACCGTGCTGGCGCTCGCCGCCGAGGACAACCTCGTCAAGGGCGGCAGCGGGCAGGCCGTGCAGAACGCCAACCTCCTGCTCGGTCTGCCCGAGCCCTGCGGCCTGAGCGCCATCGGCGTCATGCCATGACCCGGTCCATCGGGAGGAACGGGAGCATCGAGAGTATTCAGTGCACTGATTGCACTGATTGGACTGATTGGACTGTTTGCCCGACGAGCATGAGGCGGGCCCGGCGGGCCGGGCACGGAACCACCAGGGGAGATGGCCGATGAGCGTCACTGCTGCCAAGGGATTCCGGGCCGCCGGCATCGCCTGTGGGATCAAGCCCAGTGGCAACCCGGATCTCGCGCTCGTGGCCGCGGCCGACGGCCGTCCCGTTGCCGCGGCCGGTGTCTTCACCACCAACCTGGCCACGGCGCCCCCCGTCCTCGTGTCGCGCGACCACCTGCGGGCCACCGGCGGGCTGATCGCCGGCGTGGTGCTCAGCTCCGGCAACGCCAATGCCGCCACGGGTGCGCCGGGTCGGCGTGACGCCGAGCGCATGTGCGAGCTGGCTGCCGCCGGCCTCGGCGGGGGCGTGCGCGCCGAGCAGATCCTGGTGTGCTCCACCGGGCTGATCGGGATCCCCATGCCCATGGCCCACGTGGACCACGGCATCCCGCTGGTCGCTGCGGCGCTCGACACCGGTGACGCGGCCGGGGCCCGGGCGGCCACCGCCATCATGACCACCGACACCGTGGCCAAGATGGCGCTGGCCCAGGCCCATCTGCCTGAAGGCGGCCCCGCATTCTCGGTCGGGGGCATGGCCAAGGGCGCCGGGATGATCTCGCCGGCGATGGCCACCATGCTGGCGCTGCTCACCACCGATGCCGCCGTGGAGCCCGTCGTGCTGCAACGGATGCTCGAGGAGGCCGTCGACCGCTCGTTCAACGCCCTCACGGTCGACGGGTGCACGAGCACCAACGACACCGTGCTCATCCTGGCCTCAGGGGCGGCGGGCAACGTCCCCATCGCCGAGACCACCTCGATCGAATATCACGCCGTGGCCGAGGCGGTGCGGGCCGTGTGCGCGTCGCTGGCCGAGCAGATCGCCCGTGACGCCGAGGGCGTCACCAAGCTCGTGCGGGTCGAGGTCGTGGGGGCCCGCTCCCGGGTCGACGCCGCCCGGGCCGCTCGGGCCGTCGCCGACAGCCTGCTCGTGAAGTGCTCCTGGTACGGCGAGGATCCCTACTGGGGACGGGTGTTGTCGGAGCTCGGAGCCAGCGGCTCGTTCATCGACCCCGATCGGGTGCGCATCGCCTACAACGGAATCGTGGTCTGCGAGCACGGGATCGCCGCGGCCCACGACGACGAGGCGGCCCGGAAGTCCATGCAGGCCAAGGAGATCGTCCTCACCTGCGATCTGGGGCTGGGCAACGGCGAAGCCATGATCCTCACAACCGACCTGGGCCACGGTTACATCGACGAGAACATGGGCACCTCGTGAGCCACACCACCGCGGCCGACACCACCATGGCCGACACCACCACGGGCTCGGCGGCCCTGGCCCGCATGGAGACCGCCCGCGACAAGGCGGCCGTGCTGGCCGAGGCCCTCCCGTACATCCGCGAGTTCTCGGGCCGCACCGTGGTCATCAAGTACGGCGGCCACGCCATGAACGAGCCCCATCTGGCCGATCTCTTCGCCCAGGACGTCGTGCTGATGCGGCTGGTGGGCATCAACCCGGTCGTGGTGCACGGCGGCGGTCCCCAGATCACCGACCTCATGAACCGCCTGGGCAAGCAGGCCACGTTCATCGACGGGCTGCGGGTCACCGACGCCGAGACCGTCGACATCGTGCGCATGGCCCTGGTGGGCCGGGTCAACCGCGAGGTCGTCGGCGCGATCAACAAGCAGGGGCCCTACGCCGTGGGTCTCTCGGGCGAGGACGCCGGGCTCATCACCGTCACCCAGCGCGATCCCCGCCTCGGCTTCGTGGGCGACGTGCGCACGGTCAACCCCGGCATCCTCGTGAAGCTCCTTCGTGAGGAACTGATCCCGGTGGTGGCCGGAGTCGGCGTCGACGACGACGGTCAGGCCTACAACATCAACGCCGACACCGTGGCCGGGGCCGTCGCCGAGGCGCTCCAGGCTGAGAAGCTCGTCTACCTCACCGACGTCGCCGGCCTCTATGCCGACTTCTCGGACAAGAGCTCGCTGCTCGCCCAGGTCGACGCCGATCGCCTTCAGGCCATGCTCGACGACGGCTCGGTGAGCGAGGGAATGATTCCCAAGCTCCGGTCGTGCGTCGACGCCCTGCGGGCCGGAGTCAAGCGGGCCCACATTCTCGACGGCCGCATCCCCCATGTGCTGCTGCTCGAGTTCTTCACCCGGGAGGGGATCGGAACGATGGTGCTGCCATGACCGGGCCGAGCGACGCGCCCACACCGATGACCCTCGACGAGCTCCGCGCTCTCGACGCCGACCACGTGATGCAGACCTACGGGCGCATCCCGGTGGCGTTCGTACGCGGGGTCGGCACGAAGCTGTACGACACCGAAGGCCGCGAGTACCTCGACTTCCTCGGCGGTCTCGCGGTCACCGGGTTGGGCCACGCCCATCCCGAGGTCGCCGACGCCATCGCCGACCAGGCCCGCACGCTGCTGCACGTCTCGAACCTGTACTACAACGATCTGCAGCCCCGGCTGGCGGCCGTCCTCGACCGGCTCCTCGGCGGCGGGGGACGGTCGTTCTTCGCCAACTCCGGCGCCGAGGCCAACGAGTGCGCCATCAAGCTGGCCCGGCGCTACGGCCAGACCCGCCACGGCCGCGAGCGCTTCCACGTGCTGAGCGCCTACGGCTCGTTCCACGGACGCACGCTGAGCACGCTCGCGGCGACGGGCCAGCCCGAGAAGCAGGAGCAGTTCCAACCCCTGCCCGAGGGCTTCCGCCACGTGCTGCTCAACGACATCGACGAGCTCACCAAGGCCTTCGACGACCGGGTGTGCGCCGTGATGCTCGAAGCGGTCCAGGGTGAAGGCGGCGTGCACCCCACCGACACCGCCTACCTCCGGGCGGTCAGCGATCTCTGCCACGAGCGCGATGCGCTGCTCATCTGCGACGAGGTGCAGGTGGGCATGGGTCGCACCGGACGGTGGTTCGGCTTCGAGCACATGGGCGTGAAGCCCGATGTCGTCACCATGGCCAAGGCGCTGGGCAACGGCATGCCCATCGGCGCCTGCTGGGCCCGGTCCGAGGTGGCCGCGGCGTTCGTGCCCGGCCTGCACGCGACGACGTTCGGCGGGCAGCCGCTCGCGGCTCGGGCTGCGCTGGCCACCCTGGCCGTCATGGAACGAGACGACGCGCCGGCGATGGCCGCCCGGGCCGGGGCCCGTCTCCGGGCCACTCTCGCCGGCGTCGCCGGTGTGGCTCACGTGCGGGGCCTGGGGCTGTTGCTGGCCGTCGAGCTCGATCCTCCGATCGACGCCAAGGTCGTCGCCGCGACGCTGCTCGAACGGGGACTCGTCGTGAACGCCGTCACGGCGACGGCCCTCCGGTTGGCGCCTCCGCTCACGGTGACCGACGACGAGATCGCGGCGGCGGTCGCGATCGTGGCGACCGTCCTCTCCGAGCAGATCGATCAGGAGTCGGGCCGATGACGACGGGCCCCGGCGTCCACCGGGGGTGTCTCGAGGTCGACGATCTCACCAGCGGCACGATCGCAGCGGTGCTCGATCGGGCCACGGCGTGGAAGTCCGATCCGGGCCTGGTGACATCGAGCCTGCTCGCCGGCCGGGGCGTCGCCGCGCTGTTCCAGAAGCCGTCGCTGCGCACCCGGGTGTCGTTCGAGATGGCCGTCGCCACGCTCGGGGGCCATCCGGTGAGCCTGCGCGACCAGGAGGTGAGCCTGGGTGCCCGCGAGTCGGCGGCCGATGTGGCCCGGACCCTGGCCAGCTACTGCACGGCCATCGCGGCGCGGGTGTTCGATCACTCGGTGCTCGAGACCATGCAGGCTGCCGTCGCCATCCCGGTGGTGAACCTGCTCAGCGACCAGGCCCATCCCTGCCAGGCCCTGGCCGATCTGCTCACCCTGCGGGAGTCGTGGGGCGAGCTCGAAGGGCGGCGATTGGCCTACGTGGGCGACGGCAACAACGTGGCGGCCTCACTGGCGCTCGCGGCGGCGATGACCGGAGTCGAGATCGTGTTGGCCAGCCCGCCGGGCTACGAGCTCCCCGAGATCGTCGTGGCTCGCGCCCGGCATCTCGGGGGCGTCGTCGAGCTCACGTCCGATCCCGTCGAGGCGGTGCGCGACGCTCACGCCGTCTACACCGACGTCTGGACCTCGATGGGCCAGGAATCCGAGCACGAGCACCGGTTGGCGATCTTCGATCCCTACCGCGTCGACAGCCACCTCATGGCCCAGGCTGAGCCCGGGGCGGTGTTCTTGCACTGCCTGCCCGCCCACCGGGGCGAGGAGGTCACCGACGAGGTGATCGACGGGCCGTCGTCGGTGGTGTGGAACCAGGCCGAGAACCGCATGCATGCCGCCCGATCGTTGCTCGTCGAGCTGCTCGACCCGCAGTGAACCGTGAACGCGCCGTGAACCCGTGAGCGCGCCGTGAAGGAGTCCGACGTGGGAACGCTCGGCAAGCCCCAACGCCAGCACCGGATCGCCCGTCTCCTCGAGGAGCAGGTGGTCTCCAGCCAGCAGCAGCTCCTCGAGCTCATGGCCTCGGAAGGGATCGTCGCCACCCAGGCCACGGTGAGCCGCGACCTCGAGGAGCTCGGCGCGGTCAAGGTCCGCATCCCCGGTGGCACCATGGCCTATGCGATCCCCGAGCATGCCCACGACCGGGTGGTGCCCGAGGACCATCTCCGTCGGGTCATGGGGGAATTCGTGGTGGAGGCCGATCACAGCCACAATCTCGTGGTCCTGCGCACGCCTCCCGGGTCGGCCCACGTCGTGGCCTCGGCCCTCGATCGGGCGGGCCTGGCCGAGATCGTGGGGACCGTCGCCGGCGACGACACGATCCTGATCGTCTGTGCCGAGCGCTATCCGGGCAAAGACGTGGCCAACCATCTCCGGACCCTCGCCGGGCTCTGACGCCGCCCCCCGTCCCCGCAGACAGAGCAGACAGCACCCCGCACCCCGCGACCGAAGGCCCGCTCCCAGCCCCCGCGTGACCGAGAGAGAGCAGCGAGCATCATGAGCGACATCGTCGGCGAGAGCCGGACCCTGTGGCACGGCCGCATCACCGAGGCGCCGGCCCACGAGCTGATGGCGTTCACGGTCAGCCTGCCTTTCGACCGTCGCCTGGCCGGCGACGACATCGAAGGCTCCCGGGCCCACGTGGCGATGCTGGCCAGCGTGGGCCTGCTCACCGAGGAGGAGCGGTCGCTCATCGTCGCCGCTCTGGCCCAGGCCGAGAAGGAGCTTCTGGCCGCCACGTTCGTGTTCCAGCCCACCGACGAGGACATCCACACCGCGATCGAGCGCCGGGTCACCGAGCTGGCTGGTCCGGCCGGCGCCAAGCTGCACACCGGTCGGAGCCGCAACGACCAGGTGGCGCTCGACTTGCGACTGTTCGTCCGACGCGAAGGACGCGACCTGGCCCGGCGCATTCATTCGCTCCAGCTCGTGCTGCTGGAACGGGCCGAGGAGATGGGCGACGCCTACCTCCCGGGCTACACCCACCTCCAGCGGGCCCAGCCCGTGCTGCTCGCGCACCACCTGCTGGCCCATGTCTGGGCTTTCGTGCGTGACGTCGACCGTTTCGGCGACGCCTTGCACCGGGCCGACGTGTCGCCGCTCGGCGCCGGAGCGCTGGCCGGATCGAGCCTCCCCCTCGATCCCGACAAGGTCGCGGCCGATCTGGGCTTTCACGATCGGTTCCAGAACTCGATCGACGCCGTCTCCGATCGCGACTTCGTGGCCGAGCTGCTGTTCACCTGCGCGCTCACCCAGATCCACCTGTCCCGCATGGGTGAGGAGCTCGTGCTGTGGACCAGCGAGGAGTTCGGCTTCGCCCGCTTGGCCGATGCCTACTCGACGGGTTCCTCCATGCTCCCGCAGAAGAAGAACCCCGACATCGCCGAGCTGGCCCGAGGCAAGGCCGGTCGGCTCATCGGCGATCTCACCGGGTTCCTGGCCACGCTGAAGGGCCTTCCGCTGGCCTACAACCGCGATCTGCAAGAGGACAAGGAACCACTGTTCGACGCCTTCGACACGCTGGCGCTCACCCTCAGCGCCGTCACGGGCATGATGAGCACGGTCACGTTCGACGTCGAGCGGATGCGCAAGGCCGCCGACATGCCCTCGTCGTCGGCGACCGACCTGGCCGAGGATCTGGTGCGTCGGGGCGTCCCGTTCCGCGACGCCCACGGCATCGTCGGCAGCATCGTGCGCCAATCCCTCGAACGGGGCATCCCGATCGACGAGCTGGTGATGACCGAGCCCCGCCTCGGCCCTGAGGCCCTCACCCACCTCGAACCCGGTGCCGCGGTGCGCCGGCGGTCGTCGCCGGGCGGAGCTGGTCCCGGCCCGCTCGTCGCCCAGCTGGTGGCGGTGCACGAGCGGCTGGCGGCCCAGAAGGCGTGGCTGGGGGAGTGACGGCCGTCCCCGGGGCTGGCTCCGACCCCTCGCTCCGGGACGCGCCCGGGACGCGGCCTCGAGGTCTTGACCAGCGGCTGGGGCGGGACTTTTTCGCCCGTGACAGCCGGATCGTGGCCGTCGAGCTGTTGAACAAGGTGTTGGTGCGCGACGATCCCGAGGCCGGTCGTATCGCCGGCCGCATCGTGGAGGTCGAGGCCTACCTCGGTGCCGACGATCCGGCCAGTCATGCGTATCGGGGCCCGACTCCCCGGACCGAGGTCATGTTCGGGCCTGCCGGTCATCTGTACGTGTACTTCAGCTACGGGATGCACTGGTGTGCCAACGCGGTCACCGGCGACGACGGTGTCGGGACGGCCGTTCTGGTGCGGGCCCTGGCCCCGCTCGAGGGCCTGGCCACGATGCTCGAACGTCGCCGGGCCGCCCGCCGCGAGCGCGACCTGTGCTCGGGCCCGGCCCGGCTCACCCAGGCCCTCGGGATCGACGGACGGCACAACGGGCTCGATCTCTGCGCCGCCACGGCGGGTATCTGGATCGCCGACGACGAAACGCCGCCCCCGCCGCAACCGAGCGCCACCCCGCGCATCGGCATCACCAAGGCCGTCGAGCACCCGTGGCGCTGGTACGTCACCGGCGATCCCAATGTGAGCTGACCGTCAGGCCTGGCCCCGTCAGCCCGGAGCCCCGGTGGGCCACCGTCAGCCGGTGGCCGACGAG
>JANLSK010000168.1:0-47066 GCA_031362415.1 Actinomycetes bacterium
GGGGGGACGTGCCTGCACGGGGGGTGCATCCCTGCCAAGGAGCTGCTGGAGACGGCCACCGTCTTCCGGACCGTCGGACATGCGGCCGACTTCGGGGTGAACGTGGGGCTGGCCACGCTCGATCTCTCGGTGAGCCAGACCCGCAAGCAGGGCGTGATCGACCGTCTCACCAAGGGGCTCGAGAGCCTCCTCAAGGGGCGCAAGGTCACCGTGTACAACTCGCGGGGGACGATCGCCCATGCGGCCGATCGTCGGGTGCGCCTGGCCGACGGGTCCGAGATCTCGGGCGACGCGCTGGTGCTGGCGATGGGCTCGACGCCCCGGGCGCTGCCCGGCTTCGACTTCGATGGGACGAGCATCCTGTCGTCGGACGAGGTGCTGGCGCTCGACCACGTTCCGGACCGGGTGGCGGTGATCGGCGGCGGGGCCATCGGCTGCGAGTTCGCCTCCTTCTTCACCGACGTCGGAGCGAACGTCACCATCCTGGAGGCCCTCCCGCAGATCCTCACGGGGGTCGACGTCGACGCCGCCAATGCGGCCGTGCGGGCCTTCAAGAAGCGCCGCATCACCACCCACACCGGGGTGCGCGTGCTCGGCCACTCGCGGGCCGACGGTGACGAAGCCGCCAACGCCACGGCCGTCCGCTACGTCGACGCCTCCGGGGCCGAGCAGGTGTTGACGGTCGATGCCGTGGTGGTGAGCGTGGGCCGTCGGCCGCGCAGCGACGACGTTGGCCTCGACGGCTCGGGGGTGGCCGTCGACCAGCGAGGCTTCGTGACCGTCGATCCGTACATGCGCACCTCGCTCGACGGCGTCTACGCGGTGGGCGACCTGGTGGCCACGCCCCAGCTGGCGCACGTGGCCTTCGCCGAGGCCATCGTGGCCATCAAGGACATCCTCGGTGAGGACGCCGTGCCCGTCGATTACGCCAAGGTGCCCTGGGGCATCTACTGCCATCCCGAGGTGGCGTTCTGCGGGATGACCGAGGCCCAGGCCCGTGAGGCCGGACTCGACATCGACGTGTCGATCCACCACTTCCTGGGCAATGGACGGGCGTTGATCATCGGCGAGCCCGACGGCATCGTGAAGATCGTGGCCGAGCGCAACGGTCCGATCCTTGGCGTCCACATCACCGGGCCGTGGGCGACCGAGCTCATCGCCGAGGGGTACCTGGCGGTCAACTGGGAGGCGACGGCGGCCGACGTGGGAGCGTTGGTGCACGCGCATCCCACCCTGAGCGAGTTGTTCGGCGAGACGGCCATGGCCCTGACCGGCCGGGGCCTGCACGGCTGAGAAGGGAATGAGCCCGGACACGGGACCAGCCTCAAACGACCGTTTGGTCAACGGGCTCGTTGGTTGTGGGGTTGGGGTTCACCGGGTTGAAATGCAGCGCAGGCGACAGCTACGCAACGGCACCGAGGAGAGTTCGTGGGTCAGATCACCATGCCGCAGTTGGGCGAGACGGTCACCGAGGGCACGATCACGAAGTGGCTCAAGCAGGTCGGCGATCGCGTCGAACGCGACGAGTTGCTGTTCGAGGTCTCGACGGACAAGGTCGACTCCGAGGTCCCGTCGTCGGAGGCCGGGGTGCTCAGCGCGATCCTCGTGGCCGAGGGTGAGACGGTTCCCGTCGGGACCCCGCTCGCCGTGATCGGCGACGCTGCGGTCGTCGAGGCCCCGCCTGCGGCTGTCGAGCCTGCGCCCGTGCCCGTGGCTCCCCCGGAGGCGGTACTCCCGGAGGCGGTACTCCCTGAGGCGGCACCCGCTCCGTCCGTGCCCGCCGCTCCGCTGCCGACGCCAGCTCCCGTGGTCGAGGTTGCTGCCGTTGCCCCGCCTCCGCCCCCCGTGCCCGCAGCCCCGCCGGCGGCTGCTGAGGCCCCGCCGGTCCCGGCGGCGCCCGCCTCGGCGGCGCCCGCTGCGCAGTCGGCCGCAGCGCCAGCCGATGTCGACCGTCGCGACGCGACGGTGCTGTCTCCGGTGGTCAGGCGCTTGATCGTGGAGAACGAGCTCGATGCGGCGCAGATCAAGGGAACGGGCGCCGGCGGGCGCATCACCCGCAACGACGTCCTCGACTACATCGACGATCGCGCTGCGGGCACCCAGCCGGCTCCGGCCCCGGCCCCGGCAGTTCCAGCCCCGGCTCCTGCTCCTGCTCCGGCTCAAGCCGTGCCCGCCCCTGGGGCTGCCGCTGCCACTCCAGCCCCAGCCGCGTCGGCTCCGGCCGCGGACCCGACTCCCGCCGTGGCCGCCCCCGCCGTGGCCGCCCCGGCCCCGGCCGCCCCGGCGCCGCCCGCATCCGCGCCGCCGGTACCCGTCGTGCGGGCCGCAGTGCAGGTGGGGCCGCGTGACCAGGTGGTGCCGTTCACCTCGATGCGCCGGAGGACGGCCGAGCACATGATCCGTTCGCTCGACACGAGCGCCCACGTGTCGATGTCGATGGAGATCGACTTCGAGCGCATCGAACGGGTGCGGCGGGCGGCCCAGGCCGAATGGCGAGCCCGGGAAGGGTTCAGTCTCACCTACCTGCCGTTCGTGAGCCGGGCCCTCGTCGACACGATCACCGAGTACCCGCAGGTGAACGCCAGCATCGACGGCGACTCCCTGGTGGTGCGCTCGACCGTGAACCTCGGCATCGCCGTCGACCTCGACTTCACCGGGCTCATCGTGCCGGTGATCAGGAATGCCGACGGCAAGCGGCTGCGCCAGATCGCTCGTGAGATCCGTGAGCTCGCCGAGAAGGCCCGGGCCCGTCAGCTCGGCCCCGACGACATCTCCGGCGGCACCTACACCATCACCAACCCCGGCCCCTTCGGCACCCACATCTCGACGGCGGTCATCAATCAGCCCCAGGTGGCCATCCTCACCACCGACGGCGTCAAGAAGCGTCCCGTGGTGGTGGAGGGGCCCGACGGCGACTCCATCGCCGTGCGCCACATCGGTTACGTGAGCCAGACATTCGATCATCGGGCATTCGACGGGGCCTACTCGGCGGCCTTCCTGCGGCGCCTGAAGGAGATCCTCGAGACACGCGACTGGGAGACCGAGCTGACGTAGCCAGCGCCTTCTTTGTGGCCACGACCGCGCCCGGCGCGGGCGTGGCCCCAAAGAACGCTGACGGGTGGGGGAAGGGGGCCCGACCGGGGCACAATCGTCGCCATGACCACGCTGCACGCTCGCTGGCTCGGCCGGGTGCCCTACCGGGAGGCCTGGGCGCTCCAGCGAGCGTTGCATCGGCGCTCGACCGTCGACCATCTCCTGCTCCTCGAGCATCCGCACGTGTACACGCTGGGCTCGCGCTCGTCTCGCGAGCATCTGCTGGTTGATCCCGCCACGGTGGGGGCGGAGTGCGTCGATGTCGACCGGGGTGGCGACGTCACCTACCACGGTCCCGGGCAGCTCGTGGCCTACCCCATCGTGACGCTCCCCGAATGGCGGGGTGGGATGACCGACGTGGTGCGTTACGTGCGTGATCTCGAAGCGGTGCTGATCGCCGCGCTGGCCGATCTCGGGCAGACGGCGCTCACCGAGCCCGGCCTCACCGGCGTCTGGGTCGACGGGCAGACGGCCGGAGCCGGGCAGCCGGGCCCGGGCGGAGCCGGAGCTCAGCCGCCCGAGGCGACCGGGCGCCCGAGGAAGATCGCGGCGATCGGGGTGAAGGTGAGCCGGGGCCGAACGATGCACGGCATCGCGCTCAACGTGAGCACCGACCTGGCGATGTTCGACCACATCGTCCCCTGCGGGATTCGCGACCGGGGCGTCACGTCGCTGGAGGCCGAGTTGGGCCGTCCGGTCGAGATGCGCTCGGTGGCTGACGCATTCGCGCGCCGATTCGCCGAACGATTCGGCCACGACGAGATCGACCGTCACGACGTCGCCTGGCGGATCCGGCCCGAGGACCTCAGCGCGTTCAGCAGAGGCGCCGGAGCCGAACCCGGAGCCGGACCGGGAGCCCCGGCTGGCGCGGCCGACGACGGTCACGAGGGCTCGACCGAGCTGCGTCCCACCCGCGGTCGAGCGGAGTCGCCGCTCCGGACCGGGAGCAGCGCCCAGACCGGTGCCCGAGTCCTGCCGTCCACGAACGCGCCCCAGCCCGTCCGCCTGCTCGGGCGCTTGGCCGAGGCCGGCGTCGTTGAGCCTCAGGGCGGACGCCCGGCCCGCACCGATCGCCCGGAGTGGATGCGGGTCCGGGCCCGCCTCGGCGGTGGCTATCAGGAGATGAAGCAGCTCGTCGGCGATCTGGGCCTCACGACGGTGTGCGAGGAGGCGGGCTGCCCGAACATCTACGAATGTTGGGGCGAGCACCGCACGGCCACCTTCATGGTCCTGGGCCAGCGCTGCACCCGCGCCTGCGGGTTCTGCCTCGTCGACACCCGCAAGCCCGGGCCGCCCGACGCCGACGAGCCGGCCCGGATCGCCGAGGCCGTGGTCCGCCTGGGGTTGGCGCACGTCGTGATCACCTGCGTGGCTCGTGACGATCTGCCCGATGGGGGTGCCGCCCATTTCGCAGCGACGATCGCCGCCGTTCGCCCGTGTGCGCCGGCCACGACCGTCGAGGTGCTCATCTCCGACGTGAAGGGCGACGAGGCCGCGCTGGCAACGATCTTCGAGGCCCGGCCCGACGTGCTGAACCACAACCAGGAGACCGTCGCCCGGCTCCAGCGCGCCGCTCGTCCGTCGGCCGGGTACGCCCGCTCGCTCACCGTGCTTTCCCGGGCTGTCGACGCCGGGCTCGCAACCAAGTCGGGGCTCATCGTGGGCATGGGTGAGACGGTCGACGAGGTCCACGCAGCGCTGATCGACCTTCGTAGCGTGGGCGTCGAACTGCTCACCGTCGGCCAGTACCTTCAGCCCACCGCGGCCCACCTGCCCGTCGTGCGCTGGTGGCATCCCGATGAGTTCGCCGCGCTCGGCGAGCTGGCGACCACGCTGGGGTTCGCCCACGTCGAAGCCGGCCCGCTCGTTCGGTCGAGCTACCACGCCAAGGCCGCCGTCACTTCGGCCACCAGCGCCGCCTCGATAGCCACCGCAAGGTAATCCTCAAGGTCGCACCGTGGCGTGCCGATACTTGCCGTCAGGCCAGACGTGCACCTCGTCGTGGGGTGCCGGCCGACCGGTGGGGACTGGTGGTCACGGGTATGGAACGGGCGGGCAGTCGCCTCGAATTGCTGGTCGTCGAAGCCGATCGCGGGCTCGACGTACTGGCGCCGGACGTCGACCACCTCCTCGACGAGGGGTGGGACGGACCGGTGGTCGTGCATCGGGCCGGTCGGCTCACCGAGGCCGTCGAGATGCTCGAGACGGTGCGGCCCAACTGTCTGATCATCGACCTGGAGCTTCCCGACGCTGCCGGCCTGGCTGCTGTCTTGAAGCTGCGCAACACCGAGCCCCATCTGCCGATCGTCGTGCTCACCGATGTCGACGACGACCAGCTCGCAGCCGACGCGGTGCACGCCGGAGCGCAGGACTTCCTCCCGCGGCGATTCGCCGACGCCCGCTCACTGGCCCGGTCGATCCGGTATGCGATCGAGCGCAACGGCGCTGAGGCCTTCCGTTCCGACCAGGCCCGGGTGCTCGAGATGATCGCCCGCGGCGCCGGGCTCTCGGCCACGCTCACCGAGATCGCCGGACTGGTGGAACGCCACGGCGGCGGGATGCTGTGCGGGGTCTATCTCAGCGACGACGGGCGCACGCTCAAGGTCGGGGCGGCACCGAGCCTGCCGCCGGACTACCTGAGTGGTGTCGAGGGCTCGCTGGTCGGCCCCACCGCCGGTCCGGGCGCGTGCGTGCACCGTCATCAGGCTGTGATCGCCGCCGACATCGCCGTCGACGACGTCTGGGAGGCCGATCGGGCCTCTGCTTTGACCCATGGCTTCCGAGCGGCGTGGGCGACGCCCATCCTGCCCTCCGAGGGCGACCACGTGTTGGGCGCGCTCACCCTCTACTTCACCGAGCCGCGGCGTCCGGCGCTCGATGAGCAGCGGTTGGTGGAGCAGGCTGCGCACCTCGCGGCCATCGCCCTCGAGCGCTTCCACATCCAACAGCAGCTCTCGCACGCTGCGCTGCACGATGCCCTGACCGGCCTTCCCAACCGGAACCTGTTCATGGACCGCCTGGCGTTGGCGCTGGCTCGGGCCAAGCGTCGTGCATCGCATCCGGGCGCCACACTCGACGGCACCGTTGCGGTGCTGTTCCTCGACCTCGACAAGTTCAAGGACGTCAACGACACGTTGGGCCACGAGGCGGGCGACGAGCTCCTGATCTGTGCCGCCGATCGGCTCAGGCGAGCCATCCGACCCAGCGACACGGTGGCCCGTTTCGGCGGCGACGAGTTCGTCGTGTTGTGCGACGGGCTCAACGAGCAGATCGACGCCGGTCGGATCGCCGGACGTCTGAGCCAGGCCTTTGCCACGCCGTTTCATCTCGGCGGGCAGGAGGTGAGGATCGGCGCGAGCATCGGCATCGCCATCGTCGCCCCCGAGCTCTGCGCGGCCGACGATCTGTTGCGAGCCGCCGACACGGCGATGTACCGGGCCAAGGTGCTCGGGCCCGGTGGGTGGGAGCTCCACGGCGGAGGTCTGCCGGGGACCACCGAGCGCCGCGTGGTCGAGCAGCAGCTGCGCCGGGCGCTTGTGCGCAGCACCTTCCACCCCGCCGTCTCGGGTGGCTCCAAAGTCGACCACCATCTCGTGCTGGCGTTCCAACCGATCGTCTCACTCGCTGACGGTGAGCTCGCGGGTATGGAGGCCCTCGTCCGCTGGTCGCACCCGGAGCGAGGGCTGATCGCTGCCGCTGAGATCATCGGGGTCGCCGAGTCGTGCGATCTCGTCGTGCCCATCGACCGGTGGGTGCTCAGAGAGACCTGCCTGCAGCTCCGGCGTTGGCACGACGGCTCCTACGAGTCGTGGCCGCTCACGGTCTGTGTCAAGGTCTCGGACCGGACGCTCCAGCAGTTCGACTATGCAGGGTTCGTCATCGACGTGCTCGAAGAGACGGGGATCGACGCCTCCTGGCTGTGCCTGGAAGTTCCCGAGCGAGTCGTGTCTGGGGGGAGCGAGACCTACCGAGCCACCATCGCCGAGCTCCGGCGCCATGGCGTCAACGTGGCCATCGACGGGTTCAGCGCCGCGCTCTCGATCGCGACCCTGGTCGCTCATCCCGTCGACGCACTCAAGATCGATCCGGTGCTCGTGGCCCAACTCCTCGTCCCCGAGAGCTCGGTGAGCGCGCAGCGGACCGTGAAGGCGAGCATCGATCTCGCGCACTCGTTCGGGATGGTGGCCATGGCAGAAGGAGTCGAGGCGGCCGACCAGCGCGACGTCCTGCGACGCCTCGGCTGCGATTGCGTGCAGGGTGTCATGTTCGGGATGCCGGCGCTGGTCGACGGCGACATCGATCTGAACGCTCTGCAGCGAGCGGAACAGGGTGTCCTGGCCCTGTGAGCCGCCGGTCGCCAAGCGTGGGTGCGAACGCGCCTCGGTACGTCGCCGAGGTCCGATCGGGGCGGGGGGCCGCTCGGCGCGTTAGCTTCAGCGGACGACCGCTCTTCCCGGGAGACCTCGATGGCCGCACCGATCCCGCTCGTCGACTACCTCGTGCTGGGCGACGAGCCCCCCCTCGTCGCCAACGAGTGCACCTCGTGTGGCGCACGGTTCTTCGACCGCCGCAACGCCTGTGCCGGCTGCTTCGGCACCGACTTCCGCAAGGTCGATGTCGACTCGACCGGGGAGGTGAGGGCCTTCACGATCGTGGCCTTCGCCGCTCCCGGCATCACCGTCCCGTTCGTGTCGGCCATCGTCGACTGTGCCGGCACGAGTGTTCGCGCCAACCTCGTCAACGTCAGTCCCGACCCCGAGCACGTGAAGCTGGGCATGAAGGTCCGGCTCACGACGACGTCGATGGGCGTCGACGAGGCCGGAACCGAGGCCGTCGGCTTCGGCTTCGAACCGGCCTGAGCTCCGGCCGACAACCCCGACCACGATCCGTCCACGCACCGTCCGAGTAGCACGAACAGCCCGACAGCCCGAGCGGCACAGCGGAGGAGCACACCATGGCCAGTGACGACATCTGGATCCTCGGGATCCACATGACCAAGTTCGGCAAGCACCCCGACAAGGACACCGTCGACCTCGCAGCCGAAGCCACCATGGGTGCGCTCAAGGACGGCGGCGTCAGCATGCGTGAGATGGGCGTGCTCGCGGCCGGAAACCTCATGGGCGGCGGCATCGGCCAGCAGCTCCAGAAGCAGGTGGGCCAGACCGGTATTCCCGTCTACAACGTGGCCAACGCCTGCGCCACGGGTGCCACGGCGGTTCGCGTGGCCTACATGGCGGTCAAGTCCGGCGAGTGCGACATGGGCCTGGCGGTCGGTGTCGAGAAGCTCGCCGGCGCCGGCCTGCTGGCCGGGGGATCACGCAAGGAAGACTCGAAGACCTGGACCCCGTCCGGTCGTTACGGCGCCATCGCCCCCATCGACGGGCGCATCGGCACCGAGACCATGCCTGGCACCTTCGCCCAGATCGGCATGGAGTACGGCCATCGTTACGGCGGCGCCACCTTCGAGCTCTTCGCCAAGATCTCCGAGAAGAACCACGCCCACTCCACGCTCAACCCGCTGGCGGCGTACACGAAGCGGATGAGCCTCGAGGAGATCATGAACGACGTGATGATCTCCTACCCCAACACCCGTCCGATGTGCTCGGCGAACTGCGACGGCGCCGCCGCCGCAGTGGTCGTGAGCGACGCCAAGCTCAAGACCCTCTCCATCGAGCAGCGTCGCCGGGCCGTGAAGATCTCCGCGTCGATCCTCACCACCGACCCGTACGAGGAGGCCTGCCAGGTGCTCCCGAACGTGAACACGCTCACCCGCAACGCGGCCAAGCAGGCCTACGAGAAGGCCGGGATCGGCCCGGCCGACCTCGACCTCGTCGAGCTGCACGACTGCTTCGCCACCGCCGAGCTCGTGCACTACGACAACCTGATGCTGTGCTCCGAGGGCGGCGCCGTCGACTTCTTCAACTCCGGCGCCACCTGGCGCGACGGCTCGACGCCCGTCAACGTCTCGGGCGGCCTCGAGTCGAAGGGCCACCCCATCGCCGCCACCGGCATCGCCAACCTCTGGGAGATCGCCACGCACCTGCGCGGCGAGGCCGGACCCCGTCAGATCGAGGGCGCCAAGGTCGGACTGGCCCACGTCATCGGCCTGGGCTCGGCCTGCGGGCTGCACATCCTCGAGAAGTCCGCAGCCTGACCGTCGCCGTCACGGGGCGTCCTCGCTCCGTTCGGCCCACCGCGGCCCGTCACCAGCAGCTCCGCCACTCGAAGCGACCCGGGCACCTATCGAGTGTCCGGGTCGCAGCGCGTCACCAGAGCGGGACGTCGGCCGAGAGCCCCAGCGCCCGGCGCACGGCCTCGATGTCGGCGGGATCGGCGACGCGCTCGTCGAGATGCCAACGCTGCTCGAGCGCAGCGAGCTCGTCGGGCGTGCGGAGCGGATCGGGGCCAGGCACGGGCGTGCCCGGCACTCGGAGCACGTAGAGGTTCCAATACTTGGTGAGCCCGAAGCGGGCGAGCAGCGGGTGCATGCGCCGTTCCATGACGCCGCAGCGCTCGAACCCCGTCTCCTCGAAGCGTCGCGTCCACCACCGGAACGAGGCCACGGTGAGGTGACCCTCGATGGGCTCGCCCGACGAGTCGCGGTACAGGTCCTCGAAGGGAACGGGTCCGTCGTAGTCGTCACCGAGCGCCTGGTAGCGCTCCAGCACCTCGTCGCGGACCTTCACGTTGAACCACCCGCCGGGCCCGTGCTCGTTGCTCCCGGCTGACGGGATCGTGCACACCAGCCAACCGTTGCAGATTCGCCGCAGCTCTCGAAGCGCCCGGGGCACGTCGTCGGGAGCGACGTGCTCGAGCACCTCCAAGGCCGAGACCACGTCGAACTGGTTGCGTGAGTACGGCAGGCGCGAGAGCAGATCGCCCCGGCGCAGATGTCCTACAGCCCCGGGGGCGGCGTGGTCGACGGCGTACTGGCTCACGTCGGAGCCGTTGGCGTCGATCCCCAGCTCCCGCAAGGCTTCCACCACGAAACCCATTGCGCAGCCGACATCGAGCGAGCGCGTGATCGGGAGGAATCGCCACAGCAGGTAGGCCGCGACGTCGGCGTTGCTCGAGAGACGGTCGTAACGCTCGTACCCGGAGAGACCCATCCGGTCGTTGGGGTCGCGGTCGTCGCCGAAGTAGCTGCCGCCGTACACGCCGTCGGCCAGGGCGCTGGTGAGCTCCCGACGGGTGGCCTCCATGCTCCGCCGAGCGATGGGGACCTTGAACGCCGCGGCACGCAGACCCTTGCGGGCCATGGCGATCACGGGTTGGAGCCGGCGGAATGACATGGGTGGAAAGGGTCCGTCTCGGGAGTCTCGGGAGCGGGCAGCGCGGCAGCTGGATCTCGCCGCTGATGCTGCGAACGGTAGTCGGGGCCGATCGCGAGCAGGGCTACCCTCTGGGGGATGGAACGCTCGCAGCACGCACCGTTCGTCGACCGGATGGCCCGCGTACGGGCCCGGATGGCCGAGCTCGGGATCGACGTGGCGCTGTTGTCCGTGGGTGCCGACCTGCCGTGGCTCACCGGGTACGATGCCATGCCGCTCGAACGGCTCACGATGCTCGTCCTCCCTCGGGTCGGTGAGGCCACGCTCGTGGTCCCCCGCCTGGAGGCGCCCCGGGTCGTCGAACGGCCCGATGCCTTCACGGTCGCCCCCTGGAACGAGACCGACGATCCCGTGCGCCTGGTCGCCCGTCTCTGCCACGAGGCGAGGCCCGGCGGTGGACCGGCCACGGCGGCCATCGGCGACCGGACCTGGGGCCGCTTCGTGCTCGAGCTGCAGCAGGCGCTGCCCACCACGAGGTTCAGCGCCGCCAACGACGTCGTCGGCCCGCTGCGCCGGGTCAAGGATCCCGCTGAGGTCGAGGCCCTCCGCGCTGCCGCCCACGCGGTCGACGCCATCGTGGAGGAGATGCGCGAGCGCCCGTTCGCTGGTCGCACCGAAGCCGACGTGAGCCGCGAGTTCGGCCGGCGCATCCTCGAGCACGGTCACCACGTCGTGAACTTCGCCATCGTCGCCAGTGGCCCCAACGGCGCCAGCCCCCATCACGAAGCGTCGGAGCGGGTCATCGAGCACGGGGAGGCCGTCGTGTGCGACTTCGGCGGCACCATGCACGGCTACTGCTCCGACATCACCCGCATGTTCGTCGTGGGCCGTCCCCCCGAGGGATGGGCCGACGCCTACGAGGTGCTCACCGCGGCGCAGGAAGCTGGCGTGCAGGCCGCCCGGGCGGGTGTGCCCTGCGAGACGGTCGATGCCGCGGCCCGGGCCGTGATCGCCGAGCACGGCTACGGCGAGTTCTTCATCCACCGCACCGGTCACGGGATCGGCCTCGAGGCCCACGAGGACCCGTACATGGTGCAGGGCAACCAGCTCGTGGTGGCGCCCGGCCACGCGTTCAGCATCGAGCCCGGCATCTACGTTCCCGGACGGTGGGGCATGCGCCTCGAAGACATCGTCGTGGCCACCCCCGACGGCCCCGATCGCCTCAACATCGCCGTTCGCGAGCCCGTGATCGTCACCTGAGGCCGTCGTCTGGCGCCCCCCTGTGGCCAGCACCTGTCGCTCAAGGGGGACGGGTGGCCGTTGAGCGACAGGTGCTCGCACGGGGGTGGGGCCGGGTGCGCACGGGGGTGGGGCCCGGCCTCGTTTCGTCGTGGTGAGGGTGAGCGGGGCATCGTGGCGCAAGCATGGAGCTCGACGCCGCCACCGTGATGCTGCAATGGGCCACGGGCGGCCTGGCATTCTGCTGGGTCACGACGCGCCACCGCGTCGCCGGGATCGGCTACGGCTGGCTCCTGCGGTCGGTCTACGGGGCCATGGCCGTCCTCGGAGTCGTGCTCGGTCGGGTGCTGGGCCACGACGGGACCGGCGCGGTCGGGCGTGACGTTGCGGCCCTCGCCGTTGCCGCCGCGGCGAGCGTGGCTTTGACCGTCTCGATCATGCGCCGCAAGGTGGAGATGTCGGGGCGTGAGATCCTGCGGGCGCAACGCCGCCAGTCGATCGCCGCCATGGCCGGCCGCGCCGGGCCGGCCGCGCCGGGAGTGCAGGCCGAGGCTGAGGGTGACGCCCGTGAGGGCCCGGTCGGCGCCTTGGTCGGAGGCTCCCTCGGCGGTGCGGGGTCGGACGACGTTCAGGCAGCGCCCCGTAGCGCCGAGTTTCCGCCTGGGCTCGACCTGGTGGCGCCCCTCGTCGGCCTGGTGGGTCTGGCTTTCGCAGCCCACGCCGTTGGCGGGCCCTATGCCCTGGCCCTGGTGCGTCTCGTGGCCGGGGCTGCCTTCCTGGGCGCGGTCACCGACGCCATGCTCCTCGGCCACTGGTATCTCACCCAGCCCGGGTTGCCGCGATCGCTCCTGGAGGAGATCAACCGTTGGGTTGGTTACACCTGGCCCGTCGAGATCGCGGCGCTCCTGTGGCCCACCGGGATGCTGCAGGTCTTCTCCGGAGAGGTCGACGATGGCTGGTCGGGCGTGCTCGGCTACACGTGGGCCACGTGCGCCATCACGACCATCGCGCTCGTGGTGGTGGTCCGCATCGCCTTACGGGAGAAGTACTACTCGGCGGTGATGAGCGCCACGGGCTTGTTGTACCTGGCGATTCTCACTGCCTTCGGGACCGATCTGGTGGCCCGGGCCGTGCTGTCGCCCTGAGCCCGTCGATCGGCTAGCGCTCGCGCGAGCCGGACCCCGTGGGGATGCGCCGGGCCGTCCAGGCACAGGTGACGGCAGCGGCGATGGTCATCGCGAACGCCCAGACGAAACCTCGCTCGAGGTCGTCGGCGAAGCGGGCGACGAAGATGCCCGAGATCCCGACCCCCACGGCGATGCCGAGCTCGTTGGCCAGCTGCACGGCCCCTCCGGCCGAAGCCTCCTGGCCCTCGGGTGCGGCCTCCACGGCAACGACCTGGCCGGTGGTGAACACGATGCCCATCCCGAAGGCCGCGATACCCAGGGTGGCGTACACGAGCCAGTAGGGGGCGTCGGTGAGAACGACGGCCGCGGTGGCGGCGATGCCCGCGCCGATGAGCAGGCCAGCTGCACTGGCGCGAGCCGGACGGCGTTCGGGCGCGGTTCTCGCGACCACGGCGGACCCGACGGTCCAGGCCAGCGCGGCGACGGTGAGCGGGATCCCGGCCTCGGAGTTCGACCGTCCCCGCACGTCGGTGAGCGCGAGGGGCACGAAGTTCTCGACCGTGAGATACGACAGGGCAGCCGTGAGGGACATGGCGACGGTGGCCGGGATCCCCGGTCGGGCCACGAGCGTTCCCGCGGGCACGCTCCTGACCAGCGCGATGGCCCCTGCGATCGCCCCGGCCACGGCCAGCGGCAGCAACCGCTCGTCATCGGAGCGCAGGCTCGACGACACGGCCAAGACGCCGAGTGCGAGCACCGGAGGGCCCCACCAGCTGAACGTGGCGGCATGCACGTCGGTGTCGGCGTCGGTTGGGCTGCGCCCGCCGCCCAGAGCCCGCACCGGCGGTATCGACAACACGGCAGACAGCACGATCAGCGGGAGCACGCCCCAGAAGACCCAGCGCCAGCTCAAGTGGTCGGCGACGAGGCCGGCCACCCCGGGGCCGATGAGCGCGGGCATGATCCACACTGCCGACAGCAGCGCCAGCATCCGCGCTCTGAGCGGCCCCGGGTAGGCCTTGCCCACGATCCCGAGCTGGAGCACGAACAGGGTGCCGCCACCGAGGCCCTGCACGCCCCGGAAGACGGCCACCATCCACATCTCGGTTGCTGCCCCGGCGAAGAGCACCCCGATGGCGAACAGCGCCAGGGCCCCGCCCAGCGGCCGCGCCGGCCCGTACCGGTCGATGGCCCGTCCGCCGTAGGGGATCACGGCGATCGAAGCGATGAGCGGAGCGGCCAAGGCCAGGCCGTAGAAGCTGAGGCCGCCGAGATCGTCCTTCACGGCGGGCATGGCCGTCGCCGTGCCCAGCACCTCGAAGGCGCTGATCGTCATGACGAGGCAGACGCCGATCGTCAGCGGTGCCAGCCCGTTGCGGAACAGATCACGCGCGGTCGGCTCGGGCCCGGACGTGCCAACGTGTTCGGCTCCCGAGTCGGCCGCGCCGATGTCAGCGGGGGCGACGGGGGCCGTCGGCCTCGGGTCGGGGGTCGTCGTCATTGCGTCGCCGAGGGTACTGGGACGGTTTCCGGATCCCGAGTCGATCGCCGGCGATCACGGCCGAGCGGGCGCGCCGTTGCCCCTGGCTGCCCGGCGGACCGCCATCCGTCGGATCAGGGCCCCGGCCCAGCGCAGCGGCGCAACTCCCAACACCGCAGCTCCTGCGACGAGCCAGGCCTGGGGATTGCGACGATCGGCGCGGAGCGCGGCCCGGGCGTGGCGACGGGCCTCGGGGATGTGGCCTTCGGCGATGGCGACGCGGACCAGCCTCAGCTCCCACGAGCCGTGCAGTCGCGGAGATGCGGCGATCTCGTCGTGGTTGAGCGCCAGAAAGCGGCACCACGGCTCGTAGCACGGCGACGACGTGAGGCTGCCCTCGGTGTGGTGGAGCCGGGCGATGAACCGCTCGGTCATCGCCACAGGGCCGGTGGCCATCAGCTCGAGCAGGAAGTGCCGGTCCTCGGAGCGGCTGAGGCTCTCGTCGAAGCGCAGGTGCTCGGCTCGGGCGCGCCGGTACGCGAACGACTGCAACCCGGGGTGGGTCCGATGATCGAGCATCTCGACGCGAGAGAGACGTGCCATGGGATGGCCCCGCGCCGGGACGTCACCCTCGATGAGCCCCGTGACCCCCGACGCCTCGGGTGCAGCCCGCAGACCGTCGAGCAACGCCGTGAGCGCACCGGGCAGGTACTCGTCGTCGGAGTCGAGGAAGCCGATGATGTCGCTCGTGACGTGGTCGAGCCCGGCGTTGCGGGCGGCCGACACGCCGCCGCACAGCGGGCGGCGGAGATACCGGATCCTCGGATCGGCGAAGGCCGCGACGACATCGTCGGTGCCGTCGGTCGAACCGTCGTCGACCACCAGGGCCTCCCAGCCGGCCGTGTCCTGGGCCAGGATGCTCCTGAGGGCTCGTCCGATCACATGGGCGCGCTGATGGGTCGGGATCACGATCGAGATCACCGGACCATCCGACTGCTCATCCACGGGCGGATCCGCGGTCAATCGAGGTACCAGGTTCGGTGCTTCACGCTCCCTGCGAGGCTGCCTGAGACGTTGGCGAAGCGGCGGACCCATCGCCGTCGGTTCTCGTACGTGGTCATCGACGGCACGAACCTCAAGCAGAGGGAGACCCAGCTCTTGAGCACCTGCTTCGGTCCGTGGCGCGACATGCCTTCGGAGCGGAAGCGCCGGTACAGGCGGGGGTGCTCATGGGCATACCGGTAGTACTGGCGAAACAGGCCCCGGATGTCGGAGCGCTCCCGGTAGGTGAGCACGGCGCCGGGGGCGAACACCAGACGGTGCCCGGCGAGCTGGAGACGCCACGAGAAGTCGACATCTTCGTCGGCGAGGTAGTCCTCATCAAACCCGTGGAGCTCCTCGAACAGCGAGCGCCTGACCGCCAGGTTCCCGCTCCCCGCGTACGGCAGGAACCCACTCCACTGGCCGAGGTCGTCGCCGAGCGCCCGGTTCTCGGACCCCACGGGATTCCCTGCGATCTCGCGGATCAAGGCCCCGCCGGCAGCGCCGACCGAGTCGTCGGCCATCGCCCGATCCATGGCCGCCAGCCAGCCGGGCTCGACCCGGTCGTCGGCGTCGACGAAGGCGACAATCTCGCCGCGTGCTGCCGCCGCACCGGTGTTGCGGGCGTGCGCCGGGCCCCGCCGTTGGCTGGCGTCGACGATCTGGAGCGCCGGGAGCCGGCTGCGAAGACCTTCCACCACCGCGCGTGTCGAGTCGGTCGAGCCGTTGTCGGCCACGACCACCTCCCACTCGCCCGCGTGCTCCTGCGCAGCGAGCGCGACGAGTTGCTCCCCGATGATCTCGGCGCCGTTGCGCACGGGGATGACGATGCTGATCATCGTGGGCCGGTCATCGGGGACCGGTGGTCGTGGGTCGGTGGAATCGGGTCTGGCGTATCAGGCGCCCGGAATGCACGAGCTCGTCGACGGGGATGACGGAGGGCGTGACCTCGGCGATGGTGTCGAGGACCCATTCCAGGTAGCGGAGCTTCGCCTCGTCGCGGCCGGCGTGCTCGTGATGCTCGGTGGGAACGTCGTGGGCCAGCACGATCGCTCCGGGCTCGATCGCGCCGAGGATGCGCGATCGGCGTTGGTCGACGTCGCCGGCCATGTAGTCCTTGGTGTCGACGCTCCACAGCACCACGTCGAGCCCGGCGCGACGAGCGACAACGAAGCTGGCCTTGGTCTGCTCGCCGAACGACGGCCGGAACCAGCGCACCGGTGAACCCAGGAGTTCCTCCAGCTCGTGCTTGGCGTCGACGATCTCCCGCCGCACGACGTGTTTCGATCCGGTGAGGCGGGCATGGTTCGCCCCGTGCAGCGCGATCTCGTGTCCGGCGGCGACGATCTCGGCGAGGAGCGACCGGTGTTCTCGTGCCGGCTCGGTGAGCACGAAGAACGTTCCTCGGGCGCCGTGCCGGGCGAGGAGCTCGAGGACGGCGGGCGTGACATCGGGGTGCGGCCCGTCATCGAACGTGAGGCTCACCGACGAGGAACCGGCAACCCGCATGATCGAGCCCAGCACGCGACGTTCCATAGCTTGGAGCCCGCTGTAGCGGACGGCTCGACGAGACAGACCCTGGGCCACCGCAGTGACCGAGCGAGAGGGTTGGTGCATCGAGGCAGCATATCGGGGGTAGCGCGCCGCTTGGCCAAAGTCAAGTCGGGCCTTTTCAGCGCCGCTTCAGCTGAGATACCACGTTCGGTACTTGATGCTGCCCATGACACAGCCGATACGGAATCCGAGCCGTTTGACCCACGAGAGGCGGGTGTCGGGTTCCTTCCATGCCGAGGGTGCGGTGAGCGCCATCCTCAGGAACCGGACGAGAGAACGTGGTGCCGGTGGCCGTTCCCGCCCCCGATCGCGGTACATCCGGTGAAGCCGTGGCTCCTGCATCCCGTACGCCAAAAACTGCCGGAACGACGCTCGCAGCGACACCCGCTCGCGCACGTGCACGACAACATCGGGAGCGAACCAGATCACGTGGCCGGCGAGCTGGATGCGCCACGAGAGGTCGACGTCGTTGCCGGCGTTCAGGAATCGCTCGTCGAAGCCGCCGAGCGCCCGATAGATGTCGATGTCCATGGCGAGATTCCCGCTTCCGGCATGCGGGAGGAACCCCGGGTTCTCGAACAGCCCCACGATCGCCGACTGCGTCGCCGCCAGTCCCTCGTTGAGCCGGGAGTACTCGAGACAGCCGGCCACCACCGGATGGGTGCCGAGCTCCCGGGCCATGCCGTTGAGCCAGCCGTCGCTCACGACGTCGTCGGCATCGACGATCGCCACGTGGGTTCCGGTCGCGGCGTCGACGGCGCGGTTGCGGGCGAACGAGGCGCCCCGCTCACCCGAGGCGTCGATCAGGCGGAGCTCGGGGAACGATGCCATCCGGGCTTCGATGACCGAGCGGGTGTCGTCGGTGGAGCCGTTGTCGGCCACGACCACTTCCCACGACTCGACGAGGGCGGGGTCGACGGGCTGCGCCGCCAACGCGTCGAGCTGCTCGCCGATGCACCAAGCGCCGTTGCGAACCGCGATGATCACCGAGACGCGGATTCCGGCCGATGCACCGTCGCCGGGATCCGTTCCGGAGCCGGGACCCGTGTCCTCACCCGTGTCAGCACCCAAGGTCATGCTCCTGACGCCGGTCGTTCCTGGAGATGAGCAGGGCGAAACCCTACCGGGCGATTCGGGTCGCGAATGCCGGGGCACCCGGCCCGTCGCCGCCGAGGCCGCTCTCGAGCGAGCGCTCGCCAGGGAGCCTCGCTCGCTTGTGTCGTCACCGGTTCGACGCGATGCTCTCTCGGGCCGGCGCTGTGAACGGGAGGAGGGCACCGTTGGATGCGATCCTCGATCGAGCGTGCCCTCGGTGCGGCGCGGTCGTTGCCAGCGCCACCGCACGCTTTTGCGGCGAGTGTGGTGCTCCGATGTCGCGCGATGACGGTCCCACGCCGACCGAGGCGCTCGTCGCCATCGTGGCCGACCCCGACGGGGCGATCGAATGGAAGTTCGTGACCGTCGTGTTCGCTGACATCAAGGGCTCGACGGAAGCGGCCGCGATCGCCGATCCCGAGGACTGGTTCGCGGCCCTGGAGCGGTTCCACGCCGTGGCCTCCGGCTCGATCCACACGTTCGGCGGGGTCGTCGCTTCGTACGCGGGCGACGGTGTGATGGCCGTGTTCGGTGCGCCGATCGCCCACGAGCACCATGGCGATCAGGCGTGCCTGGCCGCCTTGCAGCTCGTCGAGCAGATGGAGGCGCTCGCCGATGAGCTCGCGCCTGCTCTGGGCGCTCGGCTCGCCATGCGCGTCGGTATCAACTCCGGCCACGTCGTGGTGGGACGCATCGGCGAGGGACCGAGAATCGACTACACGGCGCAGGGCGTGCCCGTGCATCTGGCGGCGCGCATGGAGCAGATCGCCGAGGCCGGGCAGATCTTCGTGGCGCCGAGCACGGTGGCGCTGATCGGCGATCGGTTCGAGCTCACGCCCGTCGGTGAGCAGGCGGTGAAGGGGGTCGCCGACCCCGTTCTCGTGCACCGCCTCGGACCGCGCCGCGACCTGGGCACGTCGGGGGCGCTGGTGCGGCCCACCGCCCGTTCCTCGATCGTCGGACGTTCGCGTGAGCTCGACGTGCTTCGCGAGGCGCTGGCCGACGTCCGGGCTGGCGGCACCCGGGTGGTCACCATCACAGCACCGGCCGGGTACGGCAAGTCGCGTCTGACCGGAGCGTTTCTTGGCGAATCCCTCGACGCCGGGTGCGACGTTGTCACCGTCGTCGGTGACACGGTCCGGATCCCGGGCCCGATGTGGGGTGTCGCCGAGCTGGTGCTGGCCCTGAGTGGCGCTCGTCACCGGGTCGGCGAGGACGCCCTCGCCGCCGTGCTCAGTCAGCCCGGTGACACCACGGCGAGCTGGGAGGCGCCGCTCCGTCTCCTGTTCACCCACACCGGGCCCGCGTCGTCGCTGCCTCCCGACGTTGCCCGGCGTCAGATCGAGGCCGTTCTGCGGGCCTTGGTCGAGCGCCGGGCCCGCGTCGGCCCGCGCCCGGTGGTGATGGCCATCGACGACTTCCACGCTCTTGACGGAGCGTCTCGCTCGACCGTGACCGCCGTGCTCGACGATCTCGATGAACTCGCTGATGTGCCGCTGCTCGTGGTGTTGACCCGTCGCCCGTCGACCAACCCGGCCGAGCGGCTCCCCCGCTCAGCCATCGCCATCGAGCTCGCCGCCCTCACACTCGCCGAGACCGAGCAGCTCGTCTGCCAACGCATCCGCACGAGGGCCGAGGGCATCCACCTGGCCCAGCTTCTGCACGAGCGCTCGGGCGGCAACCCGCTCTTCATCGAGGAGATCGTGCGTTCGCTCATCGAGACGGGACGGCTCGTCGGCCGGGTCGGAGGCGTGCTTCAGCTGAGTGGGCCCGTCGTTGGTCTCGCCCTGCCCGAGCGGGTGCAGACGGTGATCGCTGCTCGCATCGATCGACTCGATCGCGGGCAGCGCGACGTGCTCCTTGCCGCGGCGGTCATCGGCGTCGAGTTCGACGACGGCACCCTCCGGGCGGCCACCGACCTCGATGGTGCCGACATCTCGGCAGCTCTCGAAGCGCTGATTGCCGCCGATCTCGTACGGGCGCTGGCCGGTGGGCGGTACGCCTTCCGCCACCGCACCATCCACGACGTCGCCTACGACAGCCAGCTGCGCGAGCGCCGTCGACGGAGCCACGCGGCAGTGGCCGAGGCGCTCGGGACGCAACCGGGCTCTGAGCAGCATCTCGCCCTCGTCGCCGATCACCATGATCGTGCCGGCAACGCCGCTGCGGCAGCCGACTGGTACGGGCGGGCCGCTACCCTCGCGGCCCGCACCGACCCGGTGGAGTCGACCCGGCTCTGGCAGCGGGTCCGGGCGCTCGTCGATGCGACCGACCCGGCATCGGCGGGCCGGGCCGTCGCCTGTCGGGCCGAGGCCCTCATGCAAGGATCCCGGGCGGGGTTGGCGAGCACCGAGGTCCTGACCATTCTCGACGAGATCCGTTCCATCGCATCCGAGCCCGGCCAGGCCGCCATGCTCGCGGTGGGGCTGCTCAGGGGTTGGTACGCGCTGAGCGCCGCCGGTCTCTCATCTCAAGCTCGGGCCATCGCCGCCGAGGCCGTCACCGTCGCCGACATCACCACGATCGCCCTGATCTCGGTCGGGGCCCGCCTCGCCCGCTTGGCCGGGTACAACGCTGCCGGCTCTGTTGCCGACGGATTGGCCGGGTGCGACGAAGCGGAGGCGATCCTCATCGAGGCCGGGCTCGACACACCCGAGAGTGCCCTCCGGGGTCAGCTCGACTTCACACGGGGGAGCCTGCTCGTGCGGGCCGGCCGCAGCGACGAGGCGATCGGTCTTCTCCAGGGAGCGGTCGCGCTGGCCGACGTCGTCGCCGACCCGATGTGGCGTGTCGTCGGGCGTTCCGGGCTCGTCGTCGCGCTGGCCGAGCGGGGCGACGTCATCGGGGCTCGGCGGGTGGCCGACGCCGCGCTGGCGATCGCACGTGAGGTCAGCGGTGACGGTGAGCTGTGCATGGCGCTGCTCGCCCTTGGTCGTGCGGCCCTGGTGGGTGGCGATCCGGTCACAGCCATCTCGGCCATGACCGAAGCGCACGACCGGGCCCGGGCTGCGCCGGCGCTCACGTCGGAGGAGATGCTCATGGCTTTGCTGTCGGACGCCTACCTCCTGACGGGAGACCCGGTCCGCGCCGAGGCGTTGGCCCGCGAGGCCGTGGCGACGGCGCGGCAACGCGGGAACGACAATTTCGAGCTGATGGCGGCTCTCAGCCTCATCCGGGCGCTCCTCGCCCTCTCGACCATCGACGACCCACCCACGCGCCCGGAGGACCGAAAAAGTTCACTGAATGTACTGAATACACTGATTGATCTGAGGGACGTCGATCACGCTCGGGAGACCCGCTCGTTGCTCGCCCGGTGCCGCCAGATCGTCGACTCGAACCAGATGCTCATGTGCCGCAACGATCTCGAAGCGCTCGAAACCGAGGCCCAGCGCCTGCTCGGCGTGATCGCCTGAGTATCCAGGTATCTGAGGCCGGGACGTGACGTGAGACTGCCCACCTGGTTTCGCGTCCACGCCGCGGTGACGATCCCCTTTGCCCTGCCCATGCTCGCCGCACCCCGCTGGATCATCGAGCTGTTGACCAAGGAGGACCCTTCGGCCTTGGCGGTCGATCTCAGCCGGCTCGTCGGCGCGGCCTATCTGCTCATCACGTTGCTCACCTGGGCAGCAGCGTCCCGGCTCGACCGACCCGACCAGATCACGGTGGCCCGGGTCTTCTGCCTGTACGAGACCGTCGGTGTGCTCGTGGGGCTCACGATCAACTTCGACGCCAACGGCGACATCGGGCGTTGGATCACCGTGGGGTTCTTCGCGGTGTTCGCCCTGGGGTACCTCTGGTTCGGGTTCATCGAGCCGCGGCGCCGGGCGGCGTGATGTCGAGGCCTCACGAGTGGTGGGTCGACGACCTGTCGAGCACCCCGTCGAGGAAGTCGTTCAGGAACACACCCTCGGGGTCGAGGCGTTCTCGCACGGCGCGGAAGCGGACGAGGTTCTCGCCGTAGAGCGCGGCGAAGTCGGTCGGGTGATAGACGAGCTTGGCCCAGTGGGGACGGCCGCCGAGGGCTTGCCACCGGGCGCCCAGATCGGCGAAGTACTCCTGATGCCCGGTCGTGTTCTCGAACGTGAGCGCTTCGATCAGGCACGAGCCGAGCGTGTGGCCCTCGGTCGGCGAGAGCAGCGCCGAGCTGGGCCGACCGACGAACCGGGCGTGCAGCACCATGTTCTGGGGGTAGCGCCCGTCCCTGGCCCATTCCTCCACCAGGCTCACGCCGGCGTCCCATGCCGCCGTCACGTTCCGGTACCCGTCGTCGATGGGAATGGCGTAACTGGTGTCGATCACCGGAGCGAACGAGGTCGAGTACTGCATGGCCCAGGGCAGCGGGCACACGACGTCGACCTTGGGCATCAGGTCGAACATCATGCGGCACAAGCTCGGCGTGAACGAAGGGTCGTCGAGGAGCGCTCGCCGGATGGGGTGCGCGAGCTCCTGTTCGAATGCCTGCACGAGGTCGTCCCACGCCCTGCGGGGCAGGTGCTCGGTGCACGGCTGGTCGCTGCGGTTCCAGGTCTTGACGAGTGCGTTCTCGTTGAAGGGGAACCAGAACAGCTCGAACGCCTCGTTGGCTGTCGCCAGCTCGCCGAGACGGCCCACGGCCTCGACCATCGGCATCACCGTGTCGAGCGCGTGCGCGTCGTAGATGGGAACGCACTCGAAGGTGACGCTGTACACGATCCCGAGCGCACCGAGGTTCACGGTCAAGGCCCGCCAGGTGTCGGAGTCGTCGCGCTCGTAGTGGGTCACGGCACCGTCGGGGCCGACGACGTCGAGGGCGCACACCTCGTCCGACATGGTGGCCACGTCGCGCCCGGCGCCATGACAGCCGTTGGCGATCGCGCCTCCCACCTGTACCCACGGGATCACCGTCGTGGTGGCCAGGGTGAGGCCGAGGCGCGCTGCGTGCTCGGTGAGCGAATGGACGGTCATCCCGGCCTCGACGGTGATCGTCGCCGGGCGCTCGGTTGATGGCGGGGTCATGCCGATCGGCCGGTCGAGGTTCGACATGTCGATCAGCACGCCGTTGGTGACCGCCACCGCGCTCCACGAGTAGCCGCCACCCACGGCCTTGATCCGCAGACCGTCCGCGGAAGCCGTCTGTATCGCGGTGCGCAGCTCGGAGATGGAACGCGGGCGCTCGATGCGTACCGGCTGGGCGACCTGGGTGCGGCCCCAGTTCTCCCAGCGGGTCACGTCGAGCACCGCCTGGTATCGCGTTGCGTGTGCGTCGGCGCCGAACTGGGGAAGGGTCACCACGTTGGTGGCCGGGTGCCCGGGGTCGACGGTCGCCTCGTAGCCTCGGTGCGCGCCCCACAGCATCCACACCAGCGCGCCGCTCACGGCCACCGTCCCGTACCCGAGGAACACCCAGGCAGAAGTGTTGGCCACACTGGTCCCCGGCTTGACTCCGAGCACGTCCCAGATGGCGCCGATGGTGGCCCCGGTGATGCTGGCCCAGGCGCCGGTGACCACGAGGCCCACGGCGATGCGCTCGTGCGCCCGGGAGAGCACAACCAGATGCCCCATGGCCGCCAAGCCCATGAGCAGCAACCCGTGCGTGAGCGCCTCCAGGTGGGCGACGCTCCACAGGTGCGTGTGCTCATCGTCGCCCTTGGTGAACACCATGGCGAACGGGATGGCGATCGCCAGGCTCGCCACCACGATCGCCAGGCCGTTGAACCCCAGCCGGGCCCGCAGCCGCTGATCCACCTCGGTCTCCTCGGGTCGTGTGCCGCGCGTCAGGTCTTGGTTGGGGCCAGGGCCGCCGGCGTTGCTCGTGGCCCTGGCGCATGGCGAACGACCACGAGCGCGGTGGCCACGGCGAGCAGCACGCTCGTGGTGGCGATGCCGAACATGGTGCGCGCCCCGCGGCCGTCGTCGTCGACCAGCGCGTTGATGAGCGAGGTCGCAGCGATGCTCCCGATGTACCGGCTCATCGAGAGCCAGCCCGCCGCGGTGGCGGTCCGGGCCATGGGCGCCGATTCGATACCGGCAGCGCTGAGGCCGGGGACCGCGACGCCGAAGCCGATACCGAACAGCGCCAGCGATGTCACCAACGCGTACACCGAGACCCCGTCATTGAACGGGATCAGCACAGCGACGCCGGCGGCGGCCACGGTCAGTCCTCCGAGCACGGGGGTGCGGCGCCCGTGGTTGTCGCCGTAGCGGCCGCCGATGGGGCCGAACACGATCAGCCCGGCCGTCATCGCGGTGAGAACCCAGCCGATCGAAGCAGCATCCCAGTCCTGAGCCTCGAGCACCGCAGGGCACATGAGCAAGAGCGTGTACTGACCGAAGTTCGAGAGGGCCTGGGTGGCGAATGCCGCACTGAAGGTGAGGTTCCACAGCGAGCCGTGCGTCGGTTCCGCCTCGTCGGTACGAATCATCGAGCGAAGGCTCGGAACCGGCACGCGGCTGAGCATGAACAGGCACACCGCGACGACGGGAAGGTTGACGAGGAAGATCGCCTTCCAGTTCACGCTGTCCACGAGCTGGCCCCCCACGAGGGGCCCCACGGCGACCCCCATCCCCACGACCGACCCTTGGATGCCGAACGCCCGCCCTCGCTCGCCGGCCGGCACGACGGCGCGCAGCATCGATGAGGCCGCCGGTGCCAATGCGGCTGCGAACACGGCTTGGACCGTCCTCGCGGCGACGAGCGCGCCGAATGAGCGAGCGAACACAGCTCCGAGGGAACAGGCGGCGAATCCCCACAGCGCGATGACCGTCAGGCGCTTGGCGCCCACCCGGTCGCTGATCCGACCCGCGATCGGCTGACCGACGAGCATCGCGACGAGGTACACGAGGACGAGGAGACGAGCCTGAGCCTTCTCGATGCCGAAGTCGCTCGCGACCGAGCGCAACGCCACGGAGATCATGGTGGAGTTGAGCGGGACGAGGGCCGACGCCGTGCCGACCCCGATGATGACGGCCCTCGGGACCGACCTTGGAGCCGGCAAGCTCACCGGATGATGGTGACGTTGGCAGCTCCGCCGTCGACCCGCACTCGATCGCCCGTGTGGATGCGGCTCGTACCCGTGACCGTGCCCACCACGGCTGGGAACCCCAGCTCGCGGGCCATGATGGCGGCGTGACAGGCGAAGCCGCCGTGGTCGGTGACGATGGCCCCCACCAGATGGAGCATGCCGTTGAACGACTCCATGGTTGCTGGTGTCACCAACACCTCGCCCTGTCGGAGCTCCATGAGGTCGCCGAAGGCGATGACGACCCGGGCCGGTCCCTCGTACGATGCCGTGCCGATGCCGATGCCGCCCACGACATCGTCGGTGCCGATGGCCTCGCGTCCCGCCCCGAGTATCCCGTCCATCACCATGAAGCCTATGGCGTTCATGACCCGAGCCAGGGGCGGGGGGAGCTCCTCGGCCGGCGGAGGTGGAGGCGGCGGGCCGAGCAGCGAGGGAGCTCCGTCGGCGCCGATGGCCGCGCGCCTGGTGGTACGCCCCTGCAGATCGCCGCTGGTCGGGCTGCGCGCGCCCGTGAGAAGGCCCACGAGCTCGTCGAGATCGGCCTCGAGCGCTTCGGTGGGATCGGCCAGACGGCCGTGCGCGACGAGCCGGCGTCCCGCCTCGAGCATGCCCAGACGCACCAGCCCGATGGCTGCGGTGTCGCTGTACATGCCGCGCTCGTCGCGCAACCGGTTGACGGTGCGAGCCGACTCGAGCAGGTCGTCGAACAACGGTTGCTGCTCGGCGTCGATACGGCAGCGCACGGAATCGGCGAACACCCTGGCCCGTTCGTTGGCGTCGTCGAGCTGAGCGTCGAGGGCTGCCGCCAGGCGCCCGAGCGACATCTCGGGCATCTCGGCGAGCGTGGGACGGGTGACATCGAGCCCGTCGACGATCCGGAACTCGGTCTGGGAAAGCCATTCGGCGACCGCCGGTACGGTTGAACGCAAGGTCGCGAGTCGCGAGGCCGGATCGCCGTCTGAATCCCGCACGAGACGTTGGGCTTCGGGGTCGGACTTCACGGCGGCGACCGCGAGCATGATCTCACTCGAGAGCACGCCGGAGACCGGCGACGACCCGTCGAGCACCGCGAGCAACGAGACCGGGTCCATGCGTGCGAGCGCACTGATCTGCAACGCGAAGTCGCCCACGGGAACGATGGCCGAGACGTTGAAACGGTGGTGCTGGAACACCATGTCGCCGAGGTGCCCGGCCCGCTCGCGCAACTCGTCGACGAGCTGTTCGTCGGTGAACGACACGATGTCTCGCTCATGGAGCTCACGATGGCGAGCGATCGAACGGGGTTTGCACTCCTCGTCCCACAGGCGAAGGTCGTCGAACCAGATCTTGCCGGCAAAGGCCTCGGCTGCCACCCCCATCCGGCGACCGAACTCGTCCTCGATCCACTCCTTGGTCTTCGGTCCGTCGGGTCCGGGCATGTCGAAGGGTTGGGGCTGGAGGTACATGCACCCGTTCACGAAGGCCGGTACGACCCGATCGAGGAGCGCTCCGTACTTCGCGAACCCTTCGGCGAACCCGCGGGCGAAGCTCGGCGGCAGATGCTCTTGGAGGATGCGACTCGCGGTGTACGGCAGATGGGACTTGTCGGCCATCCACGGTCCCGGTCCCGGTGGAGTCCAGTGGTCGTTGGTCATGCTTGTTCCTCGTCTCTCAGTGTCGGATACCTACCACGTACCGCCGGTGAAGCGCACGATCTCACACCACGGTCCTGGGAATCAGTCCGTGCTCACGGGCATCTCGTTCGAGGTCTTCGCGGAAGTCGGGATGGGCGATCGAGATCATCGCTTCGGCCCGCTCGGGAATCGACTTCCCTTTGAGGTTGACGATGCCGAACTCGGTGACGACGTACATCACGTCGCTGCGCGGCGCGGTGACGACGTTCCCCGATGTCAGGTTCACGACGATACGGCTCTTACGCACGCCGTGACGCTCGTACGTGGACGACAGGCAGATGAACGACTTCCCGCCGTTCGAGGCGTACCCGCCGCGAACGAACTGCAGTTGCCCGCCCGTTCCGCTGATGTGCCGATGACCGTCCGACTCGCTGGCGGCCTGGCCCTGGAGGTCCATCTGGGTGGTGTTGTTGATGGTGGTGAGGCGATCGTTCTGCATGATCAGGTGGGGCAGGTTCGTGAGCTCGACGGGCTGGATGGAGATGTCGGGGTTGTCGTGGGCCGTGTCGTACATGGCCGCCGAGCCGAGCCCGAAGCTGCACACGATCTTGCCGGGATGGATCGATTTCTTGGCGCCGGTCACGACGCCGGCCTTGTAGAGCTCGATGATGCCGTCGGTCAGCATCTCGGTGTGAACGCCGAGATCACGTACACCGCTCCCCATCAAGAGCGAGCACACGGCGTTCGGCATGGCGCCGATGCCGATCTGGAGACATGCGCCGTCCTCGATCTCGGTCGCGATCAATCGGGCCACCGCGCGATCGGCGTCCGTCGGTGCCGGGTTCGGCAACTCGGCCGGTGCTGCCCCGTCCCCGTCGATCACGTAGTCGACCTGGCTGACATGGAGCCCGTTGTCGATCCCGTGGATGGAGGGGAGCTTGTCGTTCACCTCCACGATCACGACCTTGGCCCGTGCGGCGATCGCGTGCATCCACAGATTCGCCAAGCTCAAGTTGAAGTACCCGTTGGCGTCCATGGGGCAGGTCTTGATCACCATGATCGCCGGCGGGTCGATGAATCGGCGGTAATAGTCGCTGATCTCGCCCAGGTTGCACGGGATGTAGTGCTGCAAGCCGACGTCGCTGTGCTTGCGGTCGTAGCCGCTGAGATGCCAGTTGAAGATGCTGAAGTGCTCGCCGCCCGGATCAGCCTCGAGAACGGCCCGGGGCCGGGTGCTGAGGCATGCCCGGATGCTCACGTCGTGCAGCTCGTCGACCCGCTGGGCCAGGGCCCGGTCGAACACGTCGGGCTGGGCGAGCACCGCGCCGTAGTCCAGCCAATCACCTGAACGAACCAGCGCGGCGGCGGCCTCCGCCGAGATGTGCCGGGCCTGCTTGGTCTGGATCATGTGGTTCTTCCATCCCTTCGCATGGTCATGCGATCGCCCTGGGTCGCGCCCGTCGCGACCCAGGTGCGTTCTCTTCGGGCAGATATGCCTTGATGTCGACCTCCCAGCTCGCACCAGCGGGGTTCATGGGCTCCACGGTTCGGCGAGGTCTCGTCGCGCGAGGTTGCTGGGTGCAAGCCGGTATCGCCCTGCGTGCGGTCGTACGAGGCGGAGCCCCCGCCCGGGGCTGACCCGAGACGGAGGCTCCTGAGATGATTGACGGGCTCAGGCCATGCGGGTCGATTGCTGGGTCTGGACCGAGCCTTCGACGAAGAGACCGGCAGAGGCGGCGAGCCGGCTGATGTAGCCCTCGTCGCCCCGACGGGCCCGCTGCGCGTCGGAGGTGGCGGCATCGGGGGCGACAGTGATGAAGGTGAGCCCACCCAGGGTGCCGTAGACATCGGTCAGCATCATGGTGGGCGACCCGTTGAGCTTCTCCATGTACTGGGCCATCTCGATCCCCCAGGTGATGGCATCGCCCAAGCGGGAGAGCACGGCGACGCCACTCACGATCCGGGCCACGGCCCCCAGCGGGGCCCGCTCGGTCGGCTCGCCGTGGACGATCTGGCCGAGCCGGTCGAGGCCGGGAACGGCGAGGAGGTCGGCGGCGCCCTCGATCATGTCGAGATACGCACCCTGTGAGAGCAGCGCCCCCGTGCCGGCTGCCAGGGAGGCCTCAGAATCGACGAGAGCGGTCCAGCCCACCGTGCCGATCGGGTACCCGAACGTCCCGGCCCAGGCGGAGATCTCCAACGGGCTGTTGGCATTGACGTACGCGGTGATCTCTCCGACCCAGGGCAGGATGCGCCGGGGTCCGCCGGTCAGGGTGACGACGCGGGTGAAGAGCAACATGTGATGTCCCCTCGTTCTTGGTTGTGGTTCCTCGGGCGAGTCGGGTCACCTTGGTGACCCGGGGCCCCGTGCGTGGCTCGATGTCACGCGAGGTCACGATGAACGATCCGTCGACCGTCGACCGTTGCTGGTGTCACACTGGCGGCGTGACGCATGACACATCAGCTCGGCGCAGGGCTCGGGGGCACTCGTGGCGCCTTCGCTGATCGACGCGGTCGGTCCGGCCGAGCAAGAGGCGCTGCGGGCCCGGCTGCGCACCCGGAGCTACGGGCGGGGTCAGGTCGTTTTCAACGACGGCGATCCCGGCGACTGCCTGCACATCGTCGAGTCGGGTCGCCTCGACGTGCACGTCACCACCACGGCCGGCCAGACCATCTCGCTACGCGTGGTGCAGCCCGGGGAGCTCGTGGGCGAGCTGGCTTTGGTGCATCCCGACAACCGGCGCACCGGCCGTGTGCAAGCCCTGGAGCCGACCGTGACGCTGGCGCTGTACCGGAGCGACTTCGAGGACGTTCGCCGTCGCCATCCCGCCGTCGACCGGTTCCTCGTCGCGGCGCTGGCCGAGCGGGTGATCCGCACGAGCGAGCTGGCCGTCGAGCTCATGCTCCCGCCCGAGCACCGCCTGTGGCGGCGCCTGGCCCGGCTGGCTGACGCCTACGGCGATCAGCCCATCCGCATGTCGCAGGTGGAGCTGGCCCAAGGCGCCGGCACCGTCCGTGAGACAGCCAACCGGGTGCTCCAGATCGGCGTGCGCGAAGGCGTGCTCACCATCGAGCGCGGCACGATCCACGTCCTCGACCGAGCCGCCCTCGCCCGCCGGGCCGGTCTCTGACGCCGTCACGGCGCCTGCTCGGTGGCGTCGAGCCGCCCCGTTCCTTGCGAAGCCCGCTGCGCTACCTCGCGATGAAGTACTTGGCGTCGGGGTGGTGGCAGATGATGGCCGAGGTCGACTGCTCGGGTTCGAGGTGGTACTCCTCGGTGAGCTTCACGCCGATGGCGTCCATGCTCAGGAGGTCGACGAGCTTGGCCTGGTCCTCGAGGTCGGGACACGCCGGGTAACCCCACGAGTACCGTCCGCCCCGGTACTGCTGGCGGAACAGGCCGGCGAGCGACGGACCGTCGTCGGCCACGAAGCCCCACTCCTCGCGGATGCGGTGGTGCCAGTGCTCGGCCAGAGCCTCGGTCATCTCCACGCCGATCCCGTGCGTGAGCACATACTCCTGGTAATGGTTCGCCGCGAAAAGCGAACGCTCGTGCTCGGAGACCGCAGATCCCATGGTGCACACGTGGAACGCGGCGTAGTCGGCCTGGCCAGAATCGGCAGGGCGGAAGAAATCGGCGATGCACAGGCGCCGGTCGGTGCGCTGGCGCGGGAAGGTGAAGCGCAGCCACTCGGAGCTGCGGTCGTCGTCCTTCCACACCACGAGATCGTTGCCGTCACTGTTGACGGCGAAATAGCCGTAGGCCACGGCCGGCACCAGCCAGCCGTCGCGCGTGGCCTCGGCCAGCTTCTGGCGCAGGATGGGGCGGATACGGGCCTTGAACTCGGCGTCGGTCTCGGCGCCCTCGGGACGGAACTGCCACTGGTTGCGGAACAGGGCGGTCTCGTTCACGTACTCGGCGATGTCGGCGAGCGGAATTCCCTTGGCGTGTCTGGCTCCGAGGAACGGGGGGACGAACACGGGGTTGTCGAGCGGAACGTCGGACCGGCTCGTGTCGTCGAGCCCGGGTATCTCGCCGGCTGCCTCAGCGGCCGCGGCCCGGCTCGACGCCGACGCCGGCAGCACCCGCTCGGTGATCTCGCGCCCGAACGCAGGATCGAGCGAGCCCGAGCGCTTGCCGGCCATGAGCGTGTCCATGGTGCTCAAGCCCTCGAAAGCGTCGCGGCCGTAGAACACCCGGCCCTCGTAGACGCCCCGCAGGTCGCGCTCGACGTACGTGCGGGTGAGGGCAGCTCCGCCGAGCAGCACCGGCCAGCTCGACAAGCCGAGCTCGTTGAACTCCTGCAGGTTCTCGCGCATGATCAGCGTGCTCTTCACGAGCAGGCCACTCATGCCGATGGCGTCGGCGTTCACCTCGCGGGCCTTGTCGATGAACTCGGCGACGGGCACCTTGATCCCGATGTTGTGCACCTCGTAGCCGTTGTTGGTGAGGATGATGTCGACCAGGTTCTTGCCGATGTCGTGCACGTCGCCCTTGACCGTGCCCAACACCACCACGCCCTTGCCGCCGGTGTCGGCCTTCTCCATGAGCGGCTCGAGGTAGGCGACCGACGTCTTCATGGTCTCGGCCGACTGCAGCACGAACGGGAGTTGCATCTGGCCCGAGCCGAAGAGCTCGCCGACGGTCTTCATCCCTTCCAGCAACACGTCGTTGATGATCGACAGCGGCGTGCGTCCCCCGGCCAGCGCCCGCTCGATGTCGGCTTCGAGCCCGAAGCGGTCGCCGTCGACGATACGGGCTTCCAACAAACGTTCGATTGGCCAGTCGCTGCGGTCTTCCTGCTCGACGGAGTTGACCTCGACACCCTCGAAGAGACCGAGGAGCGCGTGCAGCGGGTCGTAGCCCCCCTCGGGGCGGCGCCGGTCGTAGATCAGATCGAGGCAGACCTCACGGGCCCTCTCGTCGATCTTGTTGAGCGGCATGATGCGCGCCGCGTGCACGATGGCCGAGTCGAGCCCGGCCTGCTGGCACTCGTGCAGGAACACGCTGTTGAGCGCGTGGCGGATGGCCGGCTTCAAGCCGAAGCTCACGTTCGACACGCCCAGGGTGGTCCAGGCACCGGGGAGCTCGGCCTTGATGCGCTTGATGGCCTCGATGGTCTCGACGGCGTCATTGCGGAGATCGTCCTGGCCCGTCCCCAGCGGGAAGGTGAGCGCATCGAAGATGAGGTCGGTCGGAGGGATGCCGTACTTCTGTGTCGCCAGGTCGTACAGGCGCTTGCAGACGTCGAACTTCCAGTCGGCGGTGCGGGCCTGGCCCACCTCGTCGATGGCCAGGCAGATGACGGCCGCCCCGTACTCGGCGGCCAGGCTCATCACCCGGTCGAAGCGCTTGCCCTCGCCGTCGCCCTCTTCGAGGTTGGCCGAGTTGAGGATGGGCTTGCCGCCGATGAGCTGGAGAGCCGCTTCCATGACGGGCGGCTCGGTGGAGTCGATGACGAGCGGCAGGGGCACCTGCGTGGCCATGCGCGACGCCAGGTCGTGCATGTCGACCGCGCCGTCACGGCCCACGTAGTCGACGCACAGGTCGAGAACGTGAGCCCCTTCCTTCACCTGGTTCGACGCCACGAGCATGCAGGCGTCCCAGTCGCCTTCGAGCATTGCGTCGCGGAAAGCCTTGGAACCATTGGCGTTCGTGCGCTCGCCGATCACGAGGAACGACGGCTCCTGATCGAACGGCACGTGGCTGTAGATCGACGCGCAGCCGGGCTCGAGGACGGGCGTCCGTTCGACGGGTGCCCGTGAGCCGACGCGCTCTACGACGGCCTGGAGATGCGCCGGAGTCGTACCGCAGCAGCCGCCGACGATGTTGAGCCCGAACTCAGTGACGAACCGTTCGTGGGCGTCGGCGAGACCCTCGGGCGTGAGGTCGTAGTGCGTGTGCCCGTCGACGACCGAAGGCAGCCCGGCATTGGGCAGGCACGACAGGAACGTGCCGGCATGGCGCGACAGATAGCGCAGGTGCTCGATCATCTCGCGCGGGCCCGTGGCGCAGTTCATCCCGATCACATCGGGTTTCATGGCCTCGAGCGTGGTGAGCGCGGCGCCGATCTCGGTGCCCACGAGCATGCGGCCGGTGGTCTCGAAGGTGACCTGCACCATGATCGGCACCTGGCGGCCGGCCTTGGCCATGCCCCGGCGCGCGCCGACGATGGCCGCCTTGGCCTGCAAGAGATCGAAGACCGTCTCGATGAGCACCACGTCGATGCCGCCGGCGAGCAGGCCCTGGGTCTGGAGCTCGTAACCGTCGCGGAGCTCGGCGAAGGTGGTGAATCCGAGCGACGGCATCTTGGTTCCCGGACCCATCGACCCGATGACCCAGCGGGGACGGTCGGGTGTCGCGTAGCCCGACGCGACCTCGCGGGCGATGCGGGCTGCCGTCTCGTTGAGCTCGAACGAGCGCTCGGGCATCCCGTACTCGGCCAGCACCATGGGGAACGCCCCGAAGGTGTCGGTCTCGACGGCGTCGCAGCCGACGGCGAAGAAGCTGTCGTGGAGATCGGCGATCACGTCGGGTCGGGTGGCCACCAGCACCTCGTTGCAGCCCTCGAGGGCCGGTCCGCCGAAGTCGTCGGCGGTGAGGTCGCGGAGCTGGAGGTTCGTACCCGTGGCGCCGTCGAAGACGAGGACGCGGTCACGGAGAGCAGCGAGGAATGAGGATTGCACCATCACAGGTTACGGCGCATCGGAGCCGGCCCTGGCACGACTATCGGGCGGGGTCCCGTAGACTCTGGCCCTGATGGGGCCCCGGGTTGTCGTGCGATGACGTCTGAGATGAAGGTGTACACCAAGACGGGCGACGACGGGACGACGGGACTGTTCTTCGCCGGCCGGGTCGCCAAGGACGACGTGGGTCCGCGCGCGTACGGCGATGTCGACGAGGCCGTCTCGGCGCTCGGTATCGCTCGGGCCGAGTGCGACCGGGGCTCCGAGCTCGACGAGCTGCTCGTGCGGTTACAGCGAGAGCTGTTCGTGGTGGGCGCCGAGCTGGCGACCGCGCCCGAGAACCGTCACAAGCTCAAACCCGGTCAGTGGCTGGTGACCGCCGACATGGTCGATGCGCTCGAGCCCGTCATCGACGATGTCACGGGCCGGTTCGCCATGCCCCAGGAGTTCGTGTTGCCTGGGCAGAACCGCGTCGCTGCCGGCCTCGACCTGGCTCGTTCGGTGGTGCGTCGGGCCGAGCGGTCGGCGGTGACGGCCGTTCGGGATGGCTGGATCCCGCCCGAGAGCCAGGTCGTGCGCTACCTGAACCGTCTCTCCGACCTGTGCTGGACCCTGGCGCGCTGGCAGGAGGGCGAGTTCCGTCCGGCCCGTGTCGACCACGACGCGGCCCGGACCGCGAGGTCGTCCGAGTCGCCGACGAGCGTCCCCGAGAACTGACCGACCATCGTGGAGGAATCGTGACCATCAGCATCACGTCCAGCACCAGCGCGCCCGACAAGGTCAAGGCCGACCTGTTGGCCATCCCGGTCTACGAGGGGCGTGAGCTCGGTGCCGGAGGCGAGATCGCGCGGGCCGCGTGCGGTGGCGCCGGCCTCGACTCGTTCATGATCGGGGCCGGGTTCGACGGCAAGGTCGGCTCCACGATCACGGTCCCGGTTTCGAACGGGGGTCTGGCCGCCGCCGCCATCACCTTCGTGGGCTTGGGCAAGAGGGACGCCGTCACGCTCGACACCCTGCGGCGCGCTGCGGCCGCCGTGGCCCGTCGGGCCAACAAGGTGACCACCGTGGCGACAACCCTGCTCGAGGCTGCTCCCGCGGGAGCCGAGTCGTCGGCGGCCGCCCAAGCCGTCGCCGAAGGTGTGCACCTCGGGGCCTACGAGTTCCTCCGGTACAAGCCCGAGGGCAAGCCCACGTTGCTCGCCAAGGTCGTCGCGCTCGGAGGTGGTAGTCCCGCTGCGGTCAAGGCCGGCCTGGCCCGGGGCAGCGCCATCGCCGGGGCGGTGATCAGGGCCCGGGACCTCGTCAACGAGCCGGGAGGCTCGCTCAGCGCCGTCGACTTCGCAGCCGAAGCCGTCAAGGTGGGCAAGGTCGCCGGGCTCAAGGTGACGGTGCTCGACGAGGCCGCCATCAAGCGCCTCAAGCTCGGCGGCTTGCTCGGCGTCAACCGGGGCTCCACGGAGCCGCCCCGATTCGTGAAGCTCGAGTACGTGCCGACCAAGCGGGCCAAGGGAAATCTGGCGCTCGTGGGCAAGGGCGTCACGTTCGACTCGGGTGGCTTGTCGCTGAAGACGGCCGACGGCATGGAGACCATGAAGACCGACATGTCGGGGGCCGCAGCCGTGCTCGCCGCCATGTCGGTGCTGTCAGCGGCCGGCTGCGGAGCCAAGGTCACCGGATACATCCCGCTCACCGACAACATGCCCTCGGGTTCCGCGGTCAAGCCCGGCGACGTGTTGCGCATTCGTAACGGCAAGACGGTGGAGGTGCTCAACACCGATGCCGAGGGCCGGCTGATTCTCGCCGATGCCCTCTCGCTCGCCGTCGAGGACGAGCCGGAGGCGATCGTCGATCTGGCCACCCTCACGGGCGCCTGCATGGTGGCGCTGGGTTCCGACATCGCCGGCCTGTTCGCGTCTCACGACGGGTGGGGCCAGCAGGTGAAGGCCGCAGCCGACCGGACGGGCGAGTCGATGTGGCCCATGCCCATGCCCGAGTTCTACAAGCCGCTGATCGTGTCCGACGTCGCCGACATCAAGAACTCCGGCGCCGGTCGCTACGGCGGCGCGATCACCGCGGCCCTGTTCCTCAGGGAGTTCGTGGGATCGGTGCCCTGGGTGCATCTCGACATCGCCGGCCCGGCCCGAGCCGCATCCGACGGCGCCTACAACCGCAAGGGCGGCACCGGGTTCGCCGTCCGCACCCTCGTCGAGCTCTGCTGCACCTACACCGTGCCCTGACCGCGCGCTGTTGCCTCGACCCCACCCCACGGCGAGCACCTGTCGCTGAACGGGGATTGTCACGCTCGAGCGACAGGTGCTGACGGGGTGGGGCCCGTGCCCGTCCGAGTCAGGCCAGGCCGCAGCTGGCGGGGTTGAGGCGATCGGCGATGCGCTGGGCGGCTTCGGGGCTGGCGGGGAGCGGGACGCCCGTCCCGAGCTCGTGGGGATGGCCGGCGAACCCGGTGAGCGTGGCCCCCGCGAAGCGCAGCTCCAGGGCGATCGTCTCGCCGGGTGGGCCGGTGCGGGTGTGGAACACGAAGTTCCCGAGGGAGTAGGCGACCAGCGAACCCGGTCGGGCCACGATGGGTTGCAGCACATGGGGATGGGCGCCGACGACGACCGTCGCCCCGGCCTCCACCAGGCGGTCGGCCAAGATCGTCTGTTCGGCGCTCGGGCAGACATCGCGCTCGATCCCCCAGTGGAGAAAGACCACCACGACCGGATGGAACTCCTTGGCGGCGCGGACCGCGGCGACCAGACGGTCCTTGCCGGCGTCGTCGTCGGCTGAGGCCACACCCGATCGTTCGCTGCCGGCGGCGAAGCCTCCGGGGAGGATGGTGGTGGCGGCGAAGACGGCGACCTTCACGCCTTTCACGTCGAGCGATGCCGGGGCGAACGCCTCCTCCACGTTGGCGCCCCCGCCGATGGCGACGATGCCGGCGTCGGTCAGGAGTTGGCGAGTCTGGTTGAACACGTCGAGGCCAAAGTCCTTGGCGTGGTTGTTCCCGAGGCTCACGACATCGATGCCTGCCGTCGCCAGGGTGGTGGCCGCCGACGGTGGTGCGATGAACGTGAACTCCTTGGCGTCGGCGACGCCGCCGGTGCCGATGGCCTGCTCGGAGTTGACCACGGCCACGTCTGCGCTCGACAGCGCCGGGACCACACTGGCAAAGGGATCCTGTCGGGCAGCCTCGGTGCGGTCCATGAGCACGTCACCGACGACGAGCATCGACCACTCCGGCGGCGGTGGCTGGGTCGTGGTGGTCGGGGCGACGGTGGTCGTGGTGCTCGGCGGAGCCGTCGAGGCGGTCGACATCGGGAGGATCTCCGCCGGTTCCGGTGAGGTTGCCGAGGCCGCCGCCGGCGGCGGGCTCGGGGGAAGGGAACGAGTGCTGTCGGCAGGTGCGCTGCCTTGATCGCCTGCCGCACTCGAGCATCCGACGAGCACTGCGCACAATGCGACGGCTCGGAGCCATCGCGATCGCGGCGCTGTTCGGGGCGGTCGAGGGTCGATGCGGCGGCGGTGGGGCACGCTCGGGAGCGTAACGGACGGCAATTCGGGGCTCGATGTCGCGCCGATTCCTCGGTAGTGTTCGATCGCCGGACTCCACACGCTGGCTTCGAGCAACCGAACCTCCAAAGGAGACACCGATGACCCTTCGCCTGGGTGACGCGGCACCCGATTTCACCGTCGACACCACCGACGGCACGATCAACCTCTACGAGTACCTCGGCGACGGCTGGGGCGTCCTGTTCTCGCACCCCAAGGACTTCACCCCGGTCTGCACCACCGAACTGGGCTACGTGGCCAAGCTCAAGCCCGAGTTCGACAAGCGCAACGTGAAGGTGCTCGGCCTGTCGGTCGACCCCATCGAGTCGCACCGGGGCTGGGTGGGCGACATCGCGGAAACCCAAGGCACGGCACTGAACTACCCGTTGATCGCCGATTCCGATCGCGTGGTCTCCGACCTCTACGACATGATCCACCCGAACGCCAACGACACCCTCACCGTCCGTTCGGTGTTCGTGATCGGCGCCGACAAGAAGATCAAGCTGATCATCACCTATCCGGCCTCGACGGGCCGGAACTTCGATGAGATCCTGCGGGTGATCGACTCGCTGCAGCTCACCGCCAATTACTCCGTGGCCACGCCCGTCAACTGGAAAGACGGCGAGGACGTGATCATCGCCTCGTCGGTCACCGACGAGATGGCCAAGGAGAAGTTCCCCAACGGCTGGAACGCGGTGAAGCCCTACCTGCGCTACGTCCCGCAACCCGGGAAGTAGCGCGGCCTTCGGCAGGCACACTGCCAGGAGTCGTCAGACGACACGAGGGGCGGCCCGGTGGCCGCCCCTCGGCACGTCTGCGATGCCGAGCGTCGACCGGCAGGGTCCGTCGACGGACAGCCGTCGGTCGACCGTCGATGAGTCAGTGCGCTGCGAGCACCGAACCGTCGGCGAGCACGGCGTGGGGCAGGCAGTGGTCGTCGTACTCGCCGATGACGATCTGGGCCCCTTCGCCACAGGCCGGGCAGTGGGGGTCGCGCCGCACCTTGAACGAGCGGAACGACACCTCGAGAGCGTCGTAGGCGAGGAGCCGTCCCACGAGAGGATCGCCGAGTCCGAGGATGAGCTTGATGGCTTCGAGCGCCTGCAGGGAGCCGACGATGCCCGGGAGCACGCCGAGCACGCCGGCCTCGGCGCACGACGGCGCCAGCTCCGGCGGCGGCGGCTCAGGCAGGAGGCAGCGGTAGCACGGGCCCTCGTAGGGCTTGAACACCGAAACCTGGCCCTCGAAGCGGAAGATCGATCCGTGGACGACGGGGATCTTCTTGAGAAGCGCCGCATCGTTGAGTAGGTAGCGGGTGGGGAAGTTGTCGGTGCCGTCGACGATGACGTCGTAGCCGTCGATGATGTCGAGCACGTTGTCGGCGCCGAAGCGGGTGTCGTAGGTGACGACGTTCACGTCGGGGTTGAGTGCCGTGAGGGTCTTCTTGGCCGAGTCGACCTTGCGATCGCCGATGCGGTCCATGTTGTGCAGGATCTGGCGCTGGAGGTTCGACGCATCGACGACGTCCATGTCGACGATGCCGAGTGTGCCCACACCGGCGGCCGCGAGATACAGCGCGGCGGGCGATCCGAGACCACCGGCGCCGAGCATCAGCACCTTGGCCTCGAGCAGCTTCTGCTGGCCGGCCTCACCCACCTCGGGCAACAAGATGTGGCGGTGGTATCGGGTGCGCTGCTCACCGGAGAGGACGGCCGGCGTGATCCACGGCCGACCCTCGTTCTTCCACTTCCCGAAGCCGCCCACCATCGACTGGACCGACTCGTAGCCCAGCTCGCCGAGCGTCTTGGCTGCGAACGCCGAGCGGACGCCTCCGGCGCAGTACACGACGATCGAGGTCTCCTTGTCGGGAACCTTGTTCTCGATCTGGGCCTCGAGATGCCCGCGGGGGATGAACAGTGCCCCCGGGATCGTGCCCTGTTCGAACTCGTCGCCCTCACGGACGTCGAGGAACACGGTGCCGTCGCCCATGAGGGGCTCGGCATCCGAGGGTTGGATCTCGGTGATCTCGGCCTTGGTACGGGCGAGCAGGTCGCGGAAGCTGGCCATCGTCGGGCCCTCCGGAGTTCGTTGCGGAATGGCGCGCCCGTGCTGCGCGCGACGCGACGGAAACCCTACCAATCTGTCGGGTATTCCGGCGAGGCCGGCGCATCGACGGATCGGACCACCCGGGTGGTCTCGGACGGTTTCGGGGGGTGCGGGTCAGAGCTCGGCGACGATCGCTGGGAGCACGGAACCGATCTGACCGCGGGCGATTGCGGCGGCCACGCGGTCGAACGGCGTCTCATGGGCGTTCAGGATCACAAGACGGGCGCCGGCGCGCAACGCCATCTCCGGCAGGTAGGCGACGGGATGCACCGTGAGGGACGTGCCGATGGCGATGAACACGTCGCAGCGCTCGGCTGCGTTCTGGGCCCGATCGAGATCGGCCGGGACGAGGTTCTGGCCGAAGCTGATCGTGGCTGACTTGAGGATGCCCCCACAGGCCAGGCAGGCCGGATCGGGGTCTCCAGCGCGGACCCGGTCGAGCACGATCTCGATGGGTCCCCGGTCGTGGCAGGTGAGGCACTGGTAGTCGCGGACCGTGCCGTGGATCTCGATCACGCGGGCCGGTGACGACCCAGCCTTGTGGTGGAGCGAGTCGACGTTCTGCGTGACGAGCGTGTCGAGACGATCGCGTCGTTCGAGATCGACCAGGGCCCGATGACCGGCATTGGGCGCCTTGGTCCACATGTCGGTGTCGAGGCGTTGGCGCCAGGATCGGATCCTGACGTCGCGCTCGGCCACGTAGTGCTGCAGGGTCGCCAGCTTCTCGGCCCCGGGGTTCTTGGTCCACACCCCGTCGGGTCCACGGAAGTCGGGGATGCCGGACTCGGTGGAGATCCCGGCACCGGTGAGCACCACGACCGATCGGGCGTTCCGGAGCCAGCCGGCGATCTGGGTGACGGTCTCGCGTTCGTCGTACACCACTGCGACGATACCGGCCCCGATGCGTCGTCTGAGATCATCCGGCGGCGGTCCGATGGCGGTCCGACGGCGGTCCAACGGCGGCCCGCCGGGGTTCGGCCCGACGGCGGTCCGGCTCGCCGGCGTCGGATGGCTGTCAGGCCTGCACTGCGGCGAGCGCCTCGTCGGCTCCCCGGTGACGCGCCGCAGCCCAGTCGACCGCGGCTCGACACAGGGCGGGATGGAAGCCCAGGCCGGCGAGGCGGCGCTCGGCCACGTCGACGTCGGCTCCCGCCTCGAGCAGCACGAAGGCACATTGGCGTGATCGACGACGGACCTGCTCGAGCCCGACGCCCCCCGACTGCGGATCGTTCCACGCTTGCAGCGCGAGCTGGAGCCGGGGGGTCAGGCGGCCGACGTGACGGCGGTTCACCGGGGGGAACGTCTGCCGCACGAGCCACGAGGTGACATCGGCCGGCCGGACCGCTGGCGCGGGCTTGGGCTCGTGCGGGGGCGTGGGCGAGGGCGCGCCCGGGCTCTGCGGCGTGGCCAGGTCGAACTGGGCCAGGCGAAGCAGCGTGCGCATCACGGGCGACTGGTTGCCCTCCCGGGGACCGAGGCCGAGAACCACCGAGGTCTCGGCCACGTCGAGGTCGAAGCCGGCGGGCTCGTGCTCGAAGCGCTGGGCCAGGTGGCGCCCCAGCAGGAGGCAGGTGGGTCCCAGGGTCGGGAGCAGGAACGTCTCGACGTAGAGCGAGCGGGGATCATGGCCCAGGGTGTCGATGATCGGATCGGACCAGGGCAGGACGCGCAGCGTGACGGGCATGGGAAGCAGACCTCCGTGGGTGGACGGTGCCGGGGTGCGCAGCATCGTCGATCGGGCACGGAGTATCTCGCTCTCCGTGATGGCTCGACCACACGATTGCACGGAGATACATGAAAGTCAATGAAAACTGTGGAACTACAGAGGAGGGCCTGTGGGGTTTCGGGCACGGGCCGGGTCGCCGTTCGTGGGAACCGGGCTGGCGGAGGCTCGGCCGAGGAACGTGGTGAGGATCTGGCGAGCCGCGACCGGGGCGGCCAGCCGTCCGGCTCGGACCTCGCCTCCGAGCTCGTCGACCCGGGCCGCGGTCACGGGGTCGTCGTGGAGCGCATCGACGAGGCCGTCGACGAGTTCGGCCATCAGCCAGTGGTGGGCCTGGTCGCGGCGGCGCTCGTCGAGCGCACCACAGGCCGAGAGCTCGGCCCGGAACCGCTCGATCGTGCTCCAGACGTGGGCGATGCCAGCGCCGTGGATCGCCGAGACGGTCTGGACCTCAGGATTCCAGTGGGGCGAGCGGGCCCGCATCCGGCCCAGGGCACTGGCGTACTCGGCGGCCGTGCGGCGAGCCGCCGGCGCCAGGTCGCCGTCGTCCTTGGTGACGAGCAGCACGTCGGCGAGCTCCATGATCCCGCGCTTGATGCCCTGGAGTTCGTCGCCGCCGCCCGGTGAGAGCAGGAGGACGAACACGTCGACCATGGCCGCGACGGCGAATTCCGACTGGCCCACCCCGACGGTCTCGACGATGACCACGTCGAAGCCGGCGGCCTCGCAGATGAGCAGGACCTCGCGCGTTCGCCGTGTGACCCCGCCCAGGGTTCCGCCACTTGGCGAAGGCCGGATGAAGGCCCGCTGATCGCGCGAGAGCTCCTCCATACGGGTCTGATCGCCCAGGATCGAGCCGCCGGTGCGTGCGGAGGAGGGATCGACGGCCAGGACGGCGACCCGATGACCATGGCCGATGACGTGGAGCCCGAAGGCTTCGATGAAGGTGGACTTGCCGACCCCGGGAGGCCCCGAGATGCCGATGCGGATCGACGCACCGGTGTCGGGGAGCAGGGCGCCGAGAAGGGCCTCGGCCTGGGCCCGATGGTCGGATCGGGTCGACTCGACGATGGTGATGGCGCGACCGATCGAACGCCGGTCGCCGGCGCGCACGCCGGCAGCCAGGGCCGGCACCTCCGTAACGGGCTCGCTCACGCCGCCGGTCGACGACGCTGGCGCAGCAGCGAGAGGATCTCGCCGGCTGCCGCCGGGATGTTGGTGCCGGGCCCGTAGATCGCGGCCACGCCGGCCTGGCGCAGGAACTCGTAGTCCTGCGCGGGGATGACGCCACCGCAGACCACGATGACATCGCCCCCGCCGAGACGGGCGAGGTCGGCGATCAGCGCGGGCACCAGCGTCTTGTGCCCTGCCGCCTGGCTCGAGACGCCGACGACGTGCACGTCGTGCTCGATGGCCATGCGGGCCGTTTCGTCGGGGGTCTGGAACAGGGGGCCGATGTCGACGTCGAACCCCAGGTCGGCGAAGGCCGTGGCGATGACCTTGCCGCCGCGGTCGTGGCCGTCCTGGCCCATCTTGGCCACGAGGATCCGAGGTCGGCGCCCTTCCTCCTTGGCGAAGACCTCGATGTCGGCGACGATGCCCTGGAACTCGGCGTCGTCTTCGTAGGCCGAGCCGTACACGCCGGCGATGGACCGGATGACCGCCTTGTGGCGGGTGAACACCTGCTCCAACGCGTCGGAGATCTCGCCCACGGTCGCCCGGGCCCGGGTGGCATCGACCGAGAGCTCCAGAAGGTTTGCGGTACCGGCTGCGCCCTCGGTGAGCCGTTGCAGCGCAACTCGGCAGGCGGCCTCGTCGCGGTGGGCGCGGAGGTGCGTCAACCGGGCGATCTGCTGCTCGCGTACGGACGCGTTGTCGACATCGAGGATGTCGAACGACGCTTCCTCGGCCAGGCGGTACTTGTTGACCCCGACGATGACGTCTTCGCCGCGGTCGACCCGGGCCTGGCGGCGGGCTGCCGACTCCTCGATCTTCAGCTTGGGCATGCCCGACTCGACGGCTTTGGTCATCCCGCCGAGCTCCTCGACCTCCTGGATGAGCGCCCAGGCGGCTTCGGCGAGCGAGTGGGTGAGCGCCTCCACGTAGTAGCTGCCCCCCAACGGATCGACGACGTGGGTGACGCCGGTCTCCTCGGCCAGGATGAGCTGGGTGTTGCGGGCGATCCGGGCGCTGAACTCGGTGGGCAGGGCGATGGCCTCGTCGAAGCTGTTGGTGTGGAGGCTCTGGGTGCCACCGAGCACGGCCGCCAGGGCCTCGACGGTGGTGCGGACGATGTTGTTGTACGGGTCCTGCTCCGTGAGCGACACGCCCGAGGTCTGGCAGTGCGTGCGCAACATCGATGATCCCGGCTTCTTGGGGTTGAACTGGCCGATGATCCGGGCCCAGAGAAGCCGGGCTGCGCGCAGCTTGGCGATCTCCATGAAGAAGTCCATGCCGATGGCGAAGAAGAACGAGAGCCGCCCGGCGAAGGCGTCGATGTCGAAGCCTCGCTGCGTGGCAGTACGGACGTATTCGAGCCCGTCGGCCAGGGTGAAGGCCAGCTCCTGCACCGCCGTGGCCCCGGCTTCTTGCATGTGGTAGCCGGAGATCGAGATCGAGTTGAACTTCGGCATGTGGGCGGACGTGTACTCGATGATGTCGGCGACGATCCTCATGCTCGGCGCCGGAGGGTAGATGTAGGTGTTGCGGACCATGAACTCCTTGAGGATGTCGTTCTGGATGGTCCCGTTGAGCTGATCTTGCCGGACGCCCTGCTCCTCGGCGGCGACGATGTACCCGGCGAGAACGGGCAGCACTGCACCGTTCATGGTCATCGACACGCTCATCGTGTCGAGCGGGATCCCGTCGAAGAGGACCAGCATGTCTTCGACGGAGTCGATGGCGACGCCGGCCTTTCCGACGTCTCCGACCACACGGGGATGATAGGAGTCGTAACCGCGATGCGTCGCCAGATCGAACGCCACCGAGATGCCCTGCTGGCCGGCTGCGAGGTTCTTGCGGTAGAACGCGTTCGACTCCTCGGCGGTGGAGAAGCCCGCGTACTGCCGGATCGTCCAGGGACGGTTCGAGTACATGGTCGCTCGAACCCCGCGAACGAAGGGGTCGAGGCCCGGAAGCGACCCGACGGACTCGATACCCTCGAGGTCGGCCTCGGTGTACAGGGCCTTGACGGCCAGGCCCTCGGGTCGGACCCGGACGAGCGAATCGGGATCGGCTCCGCCCAGTTCCTTGCTGGCGGTGGCCCGCCAGGCATCGAGCGTGGGGTCGGACATGGGATCCTCCGGCCGGATGGGGGCGTGCAGGGAGCCGCGAGTGGCTGCCGCCGAGCGTAGAGGACGCCCCGCGTGTGGCTCCCAGCCGGGCCCGCTCCATCGGACAGGGGATCTGACGTGGTTCGCAACAGCCACGCCCACCCGACCGCGGCCGAGATGACGAAGGCCGGCCATGCCAGCGGACGGAGCGCCCGGAGGAGCTCGAGGACGTCGGGAAACGTCATCTCAACCAGCCTTGCGTTCGTTCGGCCGCTCGGTCGGGCTCGGCGCTTCGAGGGGGGCGCCCCGGCCGACCCGGCTCGATCGGGCGAGGACCGACCGGGCCTCAGCGATGCCGCGCTTGCCGACGGCCCGGGTCCGTGGGCTCAGCGACCACAGCGAGGCCTCGCCGCCTTCGAGAAGGACGAGCTGGCGAGCGGTCGGACCGGCCGCGGACGTCTCGGGATCGGGGGAGGGGGCCTGATCGGTGGCCGCAGATGCTGGCTGTGTGCTCATGGATCGAGCATGACAGGGGGGTACGACAGAAACTCTCGAGTCGAGGCCTCTTCAGCCCATCGACCGAGTCCTGAATCATGCCTCTGAACAGCTCTGACGCGCAGGGACACAGAATTTCCGAGATCAGGGCTCAGGGATCTCAGGAGCGCCGCTCCCTGCGCCACATCAGCTTGAGGCCTGACCACACGTCGTCGACCGCGCACACCTTGACGTCGACGAGACCGTGGGGGAGCACGACTTCCCGAACGACGTCCTCGGTGACGTCGGTGGGCACCTTCGACGCTCGTTTCGGCCAGCACACCCACGCTGCACCCGACGGGAAGATCATCCGTCCGAGCGACTCCCGCCGCTCCTCGAGCTCGGCCCGACTGGTGGTGAAGTAGAGCACCGTGTCGAAGGTGGCGCCGCCTGCGCCGGTCGTGTCGCCGGTCGAGACCGTGACCTCGTCGCCGAGTGGTCCGAGGGTGGTGGCGAAACCGGGCGGTGCTCCCACGATGAGCACCCTCGACCGGGCCGTGATCCCGAGCTTCTTTGGCAGCGACGTCGCGGAGTATCCGGCGGCCACCGGCTTCATGCTCCTCGTCAACGCTGTGAACCTCCGCGCTCCGACGCGTGCAACGTGTTTCGACGGAATCGAAACTGGATCGGGACCGAATCGAGACCGAGACTCGACTCTCGCTCTCGCCAGATGCCCAGCGGGCCGGCGGGCCATTCGACCCCCGTCGGTACACTCTCATGATGCCCTCCGGTCGCCCTGTCGTCTACCTCGACCATGCCGCGACCACGCTCCTGCGGCCCGAGGCGCTCGCCGCCATGCTTCCGTTCCTCACCGAGCACCACGGCAACGCCTCGGGCATGCACTCCGTCGCCCGCACGGCCAAGACAGCGCTCGAAGAAGCCCGCGAGATCACCGCAGCCGCGCTCGGTTGCCAACCGGCCGAGATCGTCTTCACCGGCGGCGGGACCGAGGCCGACAACCTGGCCGTGAAGGGCGCGGCGCTGGCCGCTCGCCTCGGGGGCAACGGCGACGGCGTCGTCGTCACCGCCTTCGAGCACCATGCCGTGTTGCACTCGGGAACCCGCCTCGAGCGCGACGGCTTCCGGCTGAGCGAGGTGGGCGTCACCCCCGGGGGCGTCATCGACCTGGCTGCGCTGGCCGAGGCGCTCGACGAGCGGACGGTCGTGGTCTCCATGATGCTCGTCAACAACGAGATCGGCACCGTGGCACCCCTCGCCGAGATCGCCGCGCTCGTTCGTGAGCGGTCGCCGAGGGCCGTGCTCCACACCGACGCCGTGCAGGCCGTTGCCTTCACCGACGTCGCCCGCCACGCCAGCGTCGCCGACCTCATCGCCATCTCGGCCCACAAGTTCGGCGGTCCCAAGGGCGTCGGGGCCCTCGTCGTGCGCCGGGGAACGCAGCTCCAGGCCGTCATCGACGGCGGCGGGCAGGAGCGAAACCTCCGTAGCGGCACGGTGAACGTGGCCGGGATCGTGGGGATGGCCGCCGCGCTGCGGGCCGTCGTCGAATCCCGAGTCGACGACGTCGATCGAATCGGCACCCTCCGTGATCGCCTTCGTGACGGCCTGCTCGCGGCGATTCCCGATGCCCGGCCCACCGCCGCGGGCGCGACGACGGTGGCCGGCACCTGTCACCTCACGATCCCGAAGGTCGAGGCCGAGTCGTTGCTGCTGATGCTCGACCGTGAGGGGGTGTGCGCGTCGGCCGGCTCGTCGTGCCAGTCGGGCTCCATGGACCCGTCGCACGTGCTGCTGGCGATGGGCATGCCCAAGGACATGGCGCTCACGGCCATCCGGTTGAGCCTGGGTTGGTCGACGACCGACGCCGATGTCGACCGTGCGCTCGAAGCGATCCCGGACGCGGTGGCCCAGCTCCGCGAGCGGTCGCGGGCGCGCTCGGCGAACCGAACGAGGGAGCGGTCCCGGGCTCGCGGTGTGCGAACTACCCCGCGATCGCCTCGCCGGGACCCGTCGTGAACGTGCTCGTGGCCATGAGCGGCGGCGTCGACTCGTCGGTCGCCGCCGCCCTGCTCGTCGAGGCCGGCTACGACGTCACCGGGGTCACCCTCAAGCTCTGGGGTGGGGTGTCCGACTCGGGCTGCTGCTCGGTCTCCGACGTCGAGGACGCCCGACGGGTCGCGGCTCAGCTCGGCGTTCCCCACTACGTGTTCAACTTCGCCGACGACTTCGAAATTCGGGTTGTCGGGCCGTACGTTGCCGCCTATGCGGCAGGCACCACACCGAACCCCTGCGTGGCGTGCAACGACCACATGAAGTTCGACCGGTTGCTGGGCCGAGCCGCGGAGTTGGGCTTCGACGCCGTGGCGACCGGTCATCACGTCCGCCGGATCGTCGCCGACGAGTCCGGGCGCTTCGAGCTGCACCGGGCTGCCGATGCGGCCAAGGACCAGAGCTACGTGCTGTACATGCTTGGTCAGGCCGAGCTCGAGCAGACCCTTTTCCCGGTGGGCCATCTCACCAAGGCCGCCGTACGCGACCATGCCCGACGGCTGGGGCTGCGAACAGCCGACAAGGCCGAGAGCATGGACGTGTGCTTCATCACCAAGGGTGGGCGCGAGCGCTTCCTGGCCGATCGGGGGGTGCTCGAGGCGGGGCCCGTCGTCGACGGTGAGACCGGCGCCGTGGTCGGCACGCACGCCGGGATCGCCACGGTCACCATC
>JANLSK010000176.1:0-26134 GCA_031362415.1 Actinomycetes bacterium
CACCTGCCCCGCCGGCGCACCTTCACCCGGACCCACCCCCGAAGATACGGCCGTTCCCCGTCCACGACGCCCCGACCACCGTCTCACGAGGAGCGGGGGCAGAACGCGAACGGAGGTCGTCGACGCGGTTGTAGGTCGACATGGCAATGGAGATCAGGGCATCGGCAGGTCGCACAGGGGGGTGCAGCGACCTGCCGGTCGCTCGATGTCCTTGTTACCCGGTCGCTGCGCCATCGAAACCCGTGTTGGCGACGTCAGGCAGGGTGCAATCAAACGAGCGACGCCGGCAGGTCACCCGGGTGGGAGGGGAGGGGCCTGCCGGCGTCGATACCTCTGGTTTTCCCTCCACCCGTCGCCGTCAAACGTCGACATGCCTGTGGCACCTCGACCTCCGGGCCGACCCGGTCTGGAGCCGCACAGCGTGCGACCGCACGTTCTGAGGGTGCGAGAAGATGGGTCGGCGCTCGACCCTTGTCAATGGCCGGAAATTCACGTTTCGCCCGAAGATTCCTGGGTACAGAACTGCCTACTCCGTCACGCGCCGCCGAACATCAGAGAGAGGCGCGTCTTCCTGGGGGGCCGGGGCTGTGAGGATCGGTCACAACGACACTGCTGCCGGTTTCCTGTGCAGATCTTGGTCATCAGGTCGAGCCCAGGGGGGACCTGCATGACTGGCGAGCGCCTATCTCCCGGCGGCTCCCCGTCGACGGCGCATGCCCCATCGCCCACACACGACTGTGACACCGAGCTCGATGAGCTGAGACGGACGAGCACGTCGAGGTACGAGTTTCTCGCCGACCAGTTGCCGCTGCACGTGTGGCAAACCGACACCGCCGGGCGGCTTCTGTTTCTCTCGCGCCCGGCCCGGGAGTTCTTCGAGCGTGATGTGGCTGAGATCGCCGGAGTGCCGTTGTCAACGTGGATGCACGAGGGTGACGGACGGCTCTGGTCGCATCGGTTCCGAGGGTCTTTACGTACAGGCGAACCCTTGACGATGGAGCTACGACTCAAGCGGGCCGACGGGAGCTTCCGGTGGCATCTCATCCGTGCCGTGGCCCGTCACGATGCCACCGGGATGCGCGACGGGTGGGTCGGCACCAGCACCGACATCGATGACAGCAAGCTCGCCGAGATCGAGCGGACGCATTTGTTGGCAGCCGAGGCTCGGGCTCGCACCGTGGCCGAGCGTCGCGAGCGTCAGGCCCGGATTCTGGCCGAAGCTGGTTCCATCCTGGCTGGCAGCGAGGAGGCCGAGGTTCGACTCCAACGATTCGTTGACTCGATGGTTCCACAGTTGGCAGACCTGGTGATGGTCGAAGGGCTTCGCAGCGACGGGCGGGTCGAGGTTTTGGGGCTGGCGCACATCGAACCTGTGGTCGCCGAGGCCATTCTCGGCGCACGGCACAAAGCTAGTGGGCTGTGGCTGTCCGCAGATCAGGGTCCGAACGCGGTGCGCTCGGAAGTTCACGGCATGACGTTGACCACGCTTCACGTCGCACTCACGACCACCTCGACAGAACCCTTCGGCGTGCTCGTCGTGGGGCGCCACAACGAACACGCGACGTTCTCGGAAAGCCAACAGGAGACGGTGATCGAGCTGGGTCGTCGCGTCGCTCTCATGCTCGAGAATGCTCGACTGTACGAGGAGCAGCGACGCATCGGCCGGGCCTTGCAGTCCAGCCTCTTGAGCGGGGCTGGCGATGCGGTCAGCGGCTTGACGACCGCAGTCCGTTATGACGTCGCAACGAGTGATGCCGAGGTCGGTGGCGATTGGTACGACGTGTTCAAACTGGCAGGAGGCCGCTTGGGTGTCGTCATTGGTGACGTCGTTGGCCGAGGCCTGGCCGCGGCGTCAGTCATGGGCAAGCTCCGTAGCGCCCTCCGGGCCTTGGCGTTTGTGCACGATGATCCCGGCGACGTGCTGACGGCTCTCGACCGATTCGCCCTGTCGACTGAGGGAGCCCCGTACTCGTCGGTCGTGTACACCGTGCTCGACCCGGTCGACGGCCTGCTGACGTACGCCTCGGCCGGGCATCCCCCGCCATTCATCGTCGCGCCGGATGGGTCGACGACCTTTTTGGACGGAGGCCGTGCCACGTTGTTGGGCGCCAACGGTTCGGACGCTCGTCGGTCGTCTGCGGTGGTCACCCTGGCGCCGGGCTCGACCCTGGTGTTGTACACCGACGGCCTCGTCGAGCGGCGAGGCGAGTCGATACAGGTGGGAATGGACCGAATCGCCGTTGCGGCCATCGGGAGCTCCGGTGATGGCCTCGAGGGCCTCGCCGATTCCCTCCTCGAGGCCTGTCTGGACCCATCAGGCCACGCCGACGACGTGGCGCTCCTCGTGCTGCGGCTCGAGCTGCCCGGCAGTCAGGTGTTCGCTCGTCGAGTGCCCGCGCGCCTGGAGGTGCTGCCTCCGCTTCGCGCCCAGCTCCGAAGTTGGCTCAAGGGGCTGGGTATCGACCAAGGCGCCATGAACGACGTGCTGCTGGCATGCGGTGAGGCCTGTGCCAACGCCGCCGAGCACGCCTACAGCGGTGGAGTGACGGGCGATGTGGCCATGGAAGCCCGTATCGCCGGCGGCGAGATACTGGTCACGATCCGCGACTCCGGGCACTGGCGCAGGGCCGCCGTGGCGGGCGACCGCGGACGCGGACAGGCCATGATGCGCCAGCTCATGGACGAGGTGATCGTGAACACCAGGCTCGTGGGCTCGTCGGTGTTCATGCGCAAGCGGCTCGAACCTTCTCGCTGAGTGTGCACAACCCCCATCGACTCGACCGACATGTCGCTCGATCAAGGTGTGGCGACACCCTCGAAAGGGTACGCGGTCGCCATGAGACGAATCCTGGTGGCGGTCGATGACAGTGATGCGACGACCGATGTGGCCGACTTCGTGAACTCCTTCTTCGACGCCACGACCCACGAGATCGTAGCGATCAACGTGGCCCGCTCGCCTGTCGCCTGGGTGCCGGGCGGCGTGGGGTACGCCGGTATGTACGTCTGGCCGATCGCGGGCGCAGCGGTGTATGCCCCGGACGAGAGCGACGATGCTCGAGCCGTGCTCGTGGCCACATCCGAGGAGGTGATAGCGAACGCCGGCGTTGATACCGACGAGACCATGGTGGAGTTCGGCGACCCGGCTACTGCGATCCTGTCAGCGGCAGACGAGCGCGATGTCGATCTCATTGTCATCGGATCGCACCGCAAGGGGTTTCTGCAGCGACTGGTGTCGGGCTCGGTTTCGGAGCGACTGGTTCGGGAAGCGCAGCGCCCGGTTTTGGTCGTTCACGCACGTGAGCCCGAGGAAATCGCTACAGACGTCTCCGCCGCCTGACCGGCGCGTCGCGGCCCACAGGCTCGCTATTCCCCGGGGGCGGACGACGGGGGAACGTCGTCGTCGCTCGTCCGGCGATCGTCGAGGGCGAGGAGAACCAGACCGTCCTCCGCTGCCGAATCCGGTCCGTAACCGAGCGTGAGGAGGCCTTGCGCCCCGCAGTTCGGGCAAGCGACCGCGGCGACGGCGAGCATGTCCGACGGGTCGGACGCGCCCTCGAGGCGACGAAGCGACGCCAACTGCACCAGGTTCGGGTCGGAGTCGACACGGCATGCGAAGCATCGGACCATGCCCGATTCGGTCGACGCCATCTGGGTCGAGAACCCTGCACGCTCGTACCGCTCCAGCACCTCGACGAGCGTGGTGCCATCGGACGGGCTGTGCTCGGATGCCTGGTCCTGCGGAGCGCCGCTCTGCTCGGAGTCGAGCCGCCGGTCCTGGGGATCAGGCGATGCATCCGGACGAGTCGGGGAATCAGGAGTTTTCACTCCGCGTCGCTACCCAATTGCGCGCCGAGCAAACCATGGTGGACTGGGCGCACACGTCCCGCCGGGGCAGGCGCCCCCGGCGGGACGTCGTGCTGAACTGACCGGAGGTCAAGGAGCGGTTGTGTCCGCCGTGACGGGGATGAGGTCGCTCTGACGGGCGGATTCGTAGCGGCGGTGGACGTCGGCCCAGTTGACGACGTTCCAGATGGCCTCAAAGAACTTCGCCTTCTCGCTCTTGTACTGCAAGTAGTAGGCGTGCTCCCAGGCGTCGATGGCGAGCAGGGGGATGGTTCCCTGACCATGGTTACCTTGGTGGTCGTAGACCTGCTGAATGACGAGGCGCGAGGCCACCGGCTCCCACGACATCAGCGCCCAACCCGAGCCCTGGATGGTCGAGGCCGCCTCGGTCATCTGCGCCTTGAGCGTGTCGAAGGCGCCGAAGGTCGATCCGATAGCGGTGCCCAGCGCCCCGGTGGGCTCGCCACCGCCCTCGGGGGACAGGTTGGTCCAGAACACCGAGTGAAGCACGTGGCCCGAGACGTTGAACGCCAGGTCCTTCTCCAGTCCGGCGATCGTCGAGAAGTCGCCGCTGGCTCGCACCTCCTGGAGCTTCTTGAGCGCAGCGTTGGCGCCCTTGACGTAGTTCGCGTGGTGCTTGTCGTGGTGCAACGACATGATCGTGCCGCTGATGTGAGGTTCGAGCGCTGCGGGGTCATAGGGAAGCTCGGGCAACGTGTAGATATCAGTAGCCATTCGTGACTGAACTCCTCGATCAGTCGGGCCTGATGTCGCCGCATGAATCATGCGCTCCAGAGCCCGTCTCGTCGTCGGACCGATCTGGTCCGCTCGAGACCGTGGATACCCGGAACCGTCCGTCGTCAATCTGGCCTTGGGCTCCGATTCGACGCGAGAGACGCCGAGATGGTTCGGGAGCTGGTGTGCAAGCGGCTAGGTATCCGGGGTGAGGGCAGCAAGGAACTCGGCGGCCCACGTGTGCACGTCATGGCGGCGCACCTTGGTCCGCATCGACCGCATGCGTCGGCGGGCTGCGGCGGGATCAAGGGTGACCGCCGCCGCGATCGCCTGCTCGAGGCCCTGGGAGTCGTGGGGGTTCACCAGAAGGGCCCTGGAGAGCTCGCGAGCAGCCCCGGCGAACTCGCTCAGGACCAGCACGCCACCGTTGTCGGTTCTCGATACGACGAACTCCTTGGCCACCAGGTTCATCCCGTCGCGCAGCGGTGTCACGAGCATGACATCGGTGGCCTGGTAGAGCGCGACGACCTCGTCGAAGGGAAGGTTGCGGTGGAGGTAGTGCACGACCGGACGCCCCATCTGGCTGAACTCGCCGTTGATCTCGCCGACGAGCCGTTCGATGAGCTCGCGCTGCTCGACGTAACTCGGGACCTCCTCTCTCGACGGCACCGCGATCTGGACCATGACGCACTCGTGAGGGTCGAGCCGGCCGTCGCGCAGGAGATTCTGAAATGCGAGCAGGCGCAGGTCGATGCCCTTGGTGTAATCGAGCCGATCAACGCCGAGGAGCATGGTGCGAGGGCTGCCGAGTTGTTGACGGACCGTGGCCGCCTGAGCCGCGGTGGACGGGCTCTCGGCGATGCGGTTCACCTCCTCCACATCGATCGATATGGGAAAGGCCCGAACATCGATGATGCGGCCTTCGTGATGCAGGGTCCGACTGGAGCCCGACACCCCGATGACGCGCCGGGCCAGCCGAGCGAAATTTTGGGCGGCCACCGGATGCTGGAACCCCACGACATCGGCCCCGAGGAGCCCCTCGAGAATCTCGCGACGCCAGGGGAGCTGCATGAACAGCTCGGGGGGCGGGTACGGGATGTGGAGGAAGAACCCGATGCGCAGATCGGGTCGGAGGCTCCGGAGCATCGCAGGGACGAGCTGGAGTTGATAGTCGTGTACCCACACCGACGCATTGGGGGCGGCGACGCGCGCCGCTCGCTCGGCGTAGCGCTCATTGATCGCGACGTAGGCGTCCCACCACTCCTGATGGAACTCGGGTGGGCGGATCGCATCGTGGTACAGCGGCCACAGCGTGGCGTTCGAGAACCCCTCGTAGAACGCCTCGTACTCGGAGCGGCTCAGCGCCACCGGGTGCAGCCGCATGCCTTCGTGATCGAAGGACTCCGGGGCGGGACCGGGGAACCCGGGCCATCCCACCCATGCGCCGGTGCGGGCCGACAGCACCGGTGACAGTGCTCCCACCAGTCCTCCGGGGCTGGTCTCCCAGCCATGGGGGCGTCGAGCAGCCTTGCCGGTGGCGCGACTCACCGGGAGTCGATTCGCTACCACGACCAGCTCGGTGGCCTCGACGACCACGCTCATCAGGGGGACAGCGTGGGCGATCCGCTGCTCGATGTCTAATTGGATGGTCACTGGCACCCTTTCACCGCCAACGGCGCGTCCATCTTCGCTACCTGACATCGGTGAGACCCAGCTCAACGCTCAAACCCCTGCCGTCGACGGGGCCGGATCTGACCCGACCCGCTGACCCGCTCGGGGTCGATCTACCCCTCGGCGCCCGTCGCCAATCCCCGGGTTTCGGCCATTTGTCGGCGAGGCGCCCGCCGACGGGCTGCCTGCCGTTCTGCGTGGCGCGCTGGGTGTATCGCTGCTCGAGAGTGCGACCTCGCGATACGTTGGGCACGCGTGACCGTGCTGGTCACAGAGTCGGGGAGGGGGGATTTGAACCCCCGACCGCCTGCACCCAAAGCAGGTGCGCTACCTCTGCGCTACTCCCCGGTCGTGAATCTGTTGCAGTCTAAGGAGTTCCTGAGCTCGTCGGCTGATCTTCGCCAAGCTGCGCGCTCACGTGCTCGAGCCGCCCGATCACAGGGCGTTGATGGAAATCCTCATCCCGGCGTCATAGTGGCCGGGCTGGTGGCAGCCGATGATCAGCTCCTCGCCCGCGGCGAAGGTGTGCACGATCTCGCCCCGGCCGCCGGGCTCGACGGTGACGCCGTCGTCGCCGCTTCCCGAGCTCTCGCTCATGTGATCAGCGCCGTCTGCTCCTTGCATCTGCATCTCATGGTCAGTCTGGGCAGCAGCATCGCCGATGAAGGCATCGTGGGGGACCGCTCCCGAGTTGGCGAACACGAACCGCACCGTCTCGCCGAGGCTCACGTCAACCTGGGCGGGATCGAACGCGATGTCGCGCATGTCGATCTCGATCGTGCGGGTGCCGCTTTCGCCAGCCGCGCTGCCGGCCTCGGTGCCGGCCTCGGTGTTGGCCGGGGTGGCCGCCGGCTCCGCGTCGACACCGTCAGAGCTGTCGCCACACGCGGTGAAGGCCAAGAGCCCCACGCACACCAGTGCCAGGGCAAGGATGCGCGGGGTGGATCGCGTCAGGGTGATCGTCTCCTCGTGTGACGCCCGCAACGTGGCATCCTGCTGGGAAACACAGGGTAGTTGGCGACCTTCACCAGCCCGCAGCGGGTGAGCCATCACCGTGAGAGGCATGTGGGAGGAAGGGCCGGGATCGGAGCCCCCCCGAGCTCCGATCCCGACCCGGTGCTACATCTGCGTGGCCCCGGCGTCGATGGGTATGCTCGCACCGGTGATGTAGCGGGCCTCGTCGGAGGCGAGGAACAAGACGGCATTGGTGATGTCGCTGGCCTCGACCCAGGGCACGGGCAGCATGTTCATGGCCATGAACGCCTCGGCAGCGTCGTCGAGCGTGGGGGCCTCGAGGTCGGGGCGGAACAGCCCGCGGATCTCGGGGTTGTCGACCATGGCCGTGCTGACGGTCGTGGGGTGCACCGTGTTCACACGGATCCGATGCGGCGCGAGCTCGTTGGCCAGGCTGCGCATGAGCCCCACGACGCCGTGCTTGGCGGCAGCGTAGTGGGACAGGTTGAGGAATCCCTTGATGCCCGCCGTGGAGCTGGTGAGGATGATCGAGCCGCCCCGGTCTCCGGCGATGATGTGGGGGATGGCCGCCTTGCACGTGTGCCAGACCCCCGTGAGATTGATGTCGATCATCTCCCGCCAGGCCTCGGTGCTGAGGTCGATCGACGGGCCCGACGAGGCGATCCCGGCGTTGCCGCAGATGATGTCGAGGCGCCCGAGCTCGGCGACGCCGGCATCGACTGCCGCCTTGGTGGCCTCGTAGTCGCGAACATCGGCCTGGGTGGCGATGATGCGGCGGTCGAGCTTCTCGACGAGCGCCACGGTCTCGGCGAGGTCGTCCGCCGAAGACATGGCGTACGACACCGTGTCGACCCGGGCACAGATATCGGTCGCGATGATGTCGGCTCCTTCCTCGGCGAACCTCACCGCGTGGCTGCGGCCTTGCCCGCGCCCGGCGCCGGTGATGAAAGCGACCTTGCCATCGAGCCGTCCCATTGCTGTCCCCTGTCGCTGGTTGATGTTTCTGAGATCTGCCGAGCGTCGAACGCCCCGAGGTCGCGGCCGAAGCGACAGGACGGTAGACCGGGGTCAGTAGCCGGTCAAACGTTTGGTCGAACGGGCCGAGCCGAGGGTGAACCTCGGTCGAACCGTCGGGACCGGTGGCTCAGGCCGTTGCTTCGCGACTCGCGGCGGCGAAGGTGAGCTGCACGTTCTTCATGGTGCGCAGCTGGCCCGTCTCGTACGACGGGCTCGTGCCCGGGCGGAGGGTGAACTCGGGGATCCGGCGGAGGAACTCCTCGACCGTGACTCGCAGCTCCAGGCGGGCCAGGTGCGAGCCGAGGCATCGATGCACGCCCAGCCCGAAGGCGGAGTGCACCACGGTCTCGCGGCGCACGTCGAGCTTGGTGGGGTTGTCGACGACGTTGGGGTCGCGCGACGCGGCAGCGAAGTTGAGGACGATCCACTCGCCGGCTGCGATGCTCTGGCCGGCGATCTCGGTGTCGGTCGTCACGGCGCGGGCTACGGCCACCACCGGCGGGAAGAGGCGTACGAACTCCTCGACGGCCTGGGGGATGAGCTGCGGCTCGGCCACCAGTGCCCGACGATCGTCGTCGTTCAGCGCCAGGTGGTGAAGCGCCCCGGACATCACGTGGGTTGTCGTGGCCAGGCCGCCGAAGACGAGGTCGGTGAGGACGGAAACCTTGTCCTCCCAAGGGCACGGGGCACCGTCACGGTCGACTCCTGCCACGATCACATCGACCACGTCGCCGCGCGGGTCTTCGTCGCGTCGGCGGGCGAGATAGTCGCCGAGGAACTCGTAGACCTTCACGAAGCAGGCGGCGCGCTCGTCGAGCGGGCCGAAGGTTCCGGTGTCGATGGTCTGGAAGAGTTCGGGCAGCTCGTTGATGGGCACCGGGATCAGGCAGTTGAAGAGCACCATGCCGGGGAGCTGCGCAGCGAAGTCGGCCACGAAGTCACACTCGCCCCGCTCGATGAACCGGTCGATCAGCTCGTTGGCGTACGTGCGCACCGCAGACTCGTACGAGGCGATCTCGGCCGGTCCGAAGAACGGGTTGAGCTTGGTGCGCCACGTGTCGTGGTACGGCGGGTCGGACTCCTCGGGAAGGATGAGCACCGAGCCCTCGGGCCGGTTCACCTGATACCCCTCGGCGCTGCTGAAGGTCTTCCAGTCCTGGGCGCACCGGCGCACGTCCTCGTGCCGGTTGACGACCCAGTACCCATGGCCCACGTTGCTGCGCCCGATCGGGCAGGTGGCCACGAGCTCGTCGAGAACCTCCTCGAAGCGCTCGTTGAACTCCGGGTCCTCGACGTGGAAGTCGGTGCTGAAGTCTCGCTTGAACGAAGCCATGACGGTCCCCCCAGGGCATGTGAAACGGTCGAACAGAACAGTTATGGGCCCAGCCGCTCAGAACGCGACCGGCAGGGTGCGGGCGCCCCTGACCCACAGCGACGGTAGGAACTCGGTCTCGGGCTGGAGCCGGTGCAGCTCGGGCATGCGCTCGATCACCGCTCCGATGGCGATCTGTGCCATGCGCCGACCGATCGAGGCGCCAGGGCAGTAGTGCGGGCCGTGGGCGAACGAGAGATGCCCGTCGGTGTTGCGATGGATGTCGAAGCGGTCGGGATCGTCGTAGCGGCGCTCGTCGCGGTTGGCCGAGCTGATGTACGAGAGGACGAACGAGCCACCGGGGATGGTGGCGCCGTGCAGCTCGACGTCGCGCATTGCCGTCTGGAACACGAGGTTCACCGGTGAGGTGTGTCGCAGCGTCTCCTCGACCAGGTTCGGGAGCAGCGCCCGGTCGTCGCGGACCTGGGTGAGCGTGTCGGGATTGTCGAGCAGGGCCAAGAGCGCGCTGGTGATGAGGTGCGACGGGGTCTCCGAACCTCCGAAGTGCGTGAGCACCACGATGCTGAGCACCTCGAGCGGCGTGAGGATCTCGTCGTCGACCTGGGCCCGGACGAGCATCGAGATGAAGTCGTCGCCCGGGTCGTCTCGCCGACGGGCGATCTCGCCGGCGAGGTAGTCGCGCAGATGACCGACGCTGGCTCGGATACGGGTGACCTCGACGTCGCTGAGCGAGGCCCGGTTGGCCGCGTTGAGCAGATCGGCCGTCCAGATCTTGAAGTTCTCACGCTGTGACGGGTCGACGCCGAGCATCTCGGCGGTCACGCTCACGGGCACGTAGGCGGCGAAGTCGCTCACGAAGTCGAACTCGCGGCCTCGGGCGACGATGTCATCGATGAGGTCGTTCACGATGGCGTTCACCTTGGGCTCCATGGCCCGGGTGATCGACGGGAGGAATCCCTGGGCCGCGAGCTTGCGCAGCCGGGTGTGCTCGGGCGGGTCGAGCGTGATGATCGACGGCACCTCGGGGACGGGGTCGAGGTCGCCGAATGCCAGGGCGATGAAATCCTTGGCCGAGAAGACTTCGGGGTGCGCAAAGGTGTTGCGGCAGTCTTCGTAGCGGGTGATCGCGTAGGCCTGGAGCGGCTCCACGAAGAACACCGGCGCGTCGTCGCGCAGCCGGCGGTAGAACGGGTACGGGTCGCGCTGCACCTCGGCGCTCGTCGGATCGAACGTGACGCTCGTCATCGGTCCCCCCGGACACGTCCGACCTGGCCGACCCGGGTTCGGGTGCGTGTCGTCGTGGCCCGCAGCCTACCGTGATTTCGGGAATCGTCAATACCGTTACTGAGGCTGGCAGCCATCACGGCGTCGATGGCCACGTCGAGCACCCGGGCCAGCAACGGCACCACATGGGGAGCAACATCCTCCCTGATCACGAGCGACCGGTGCACCAGGAGGCTGGGGCCCAGGTCGGCGAGGAGGCTCACCACCTCGGGATCGGCACCGGGGCCCAGGCGGTGCTCCACGTACGTGCGGAGCGCGCGTCGGTAGGGCTCGATCGAGCGCTCCCGCACGGCTGCGGCCACGTTGGCGTCGTTGGCCATGGCGTTGATGAGCCCGGGGTAGAACGGTCGCTCCGGGCCCATGAGTGTGGCGTGGAGGCGCTCGAACACCTGGAGGTGACTGGGACGCAGCGGATCGTCGGGCTCGGCGCTGGTGTCGAGCAGCACCCCGATGGCCGCAGCCACGAGCTCGGATCGCGACGGCCACCGTCGGTAGATGGTCGACAGGCCCACGCCGGCCCTCCGGGCCACCGCGGCGACGGTGAGCTGATCGAAACCGACCTCGGCGAAGAGCGCGATCGTGGCATCGATGATGGCGGCGTCGCGACTGCGGTCGAGGGGCCGACCGGGTCGGCGCGAAGGTGTTCCCATGGCCATGGTGACGCTAGCGGTCAGCCGCTCCCGGCCCGGTGTACGCGCTCCGACGGGGACGGGACCACGTGGGGAAGTGGCGCAGGGCGCCGATCGTCACCGAAGCTCGCGGTCATGACGGAGCCTCCGGAACACGGTGAGATGGCTGACGCGGCTGACACGACCCTGAGCGTGGGCTACAACCCCTTCGACCCGGAACAGGTGGACCGGCAAGAGGAGATCCTGCCGGCGCTGCGGAGGGAGTGTCCCGTCGCCGAGCTCATGCCGGGGGTGTTCTACATCACGCGCCATGAGGAGCTCACGGCGGTCAGCCGTGACGCCGAGCGGTTCAACCAGGCGCCATTCCGGCCGCTCGACGAGGACACGCGGCGGCCTGACGAGCTCCAGCTCGGTGAGTCGAACCCGCCCGGCCACACCCGAGTGCGCAAGATCTTCCAGTCGGTGCTCAGCCCGCCCCGGATACGAGCGATCGAGCCCCGGATCGCCCGCGTCTGCACGGAGCTGGTCGACGCGTTCGCCTCCCAGGGCTCCGCCGACCTCATCGCCGAGCTCGGACGGCCCTTGCCCGCACAGGTGATCGGGCACCTGGCCGGCATCCCCGAGGCCGACCGTGGCTACCTCCACACCTACTCCGACCTCGTCGTGGCCAGCACGCAGGAGCAGGATCCGGTGCTGCGTCAGGTGGCGGAGGACAGCCTGGCCGGCTTCGACGCGCACCTGCTCGAGCTGATCCGTGAACGGCGCTCGTCGACGAGCCGTCCCGACGACGCCCTGAGCGCGTTCGTCGACTACCGCGACGACGACAGCGTGGCCCTGTCGGACGAGAAGATCCTGCTGCACCTGTCGAAGGACATGATCACCGGCGGCATCGACACCACCACCCATCTCGTCGGAAACCTCTTCTACGACCTGGCGATCACGCCGGAGCTGTACGAGCGCATCCGTGCCGATCGGTCACTCGTGCCCGCGGCCGTGGAGGAGTCGCTGCGTCGGCGCCCGGTGGTGAGCTGCCTGTTCCGGCGTCCGCCCGTCGACACCGAGATCGCCGGGACGGCCATCCCCGCCGGTTCGGTGGTGGTGCTGGGGTACGCCTCGGCGAACCATGACGAGGCGGTGTTCCCGCACCCCGAGGTGTTCGACGTCGACCGCGGCGAATCGCTCCGCCGCCAGCTCGGGTTCGGCTGGGGCGTCCATCTCTGCGTGGGCGCTTCGTTGGCCCGCCTCGAAGGCGCGCACGTGCTGAATGCGGTGCTCGATCGCTGCGCGAATCTGCGACTGGCTCCGGGCTTCGATTACGAGCGAGTGCGGTTCTTCATGATGCGGGGCCCGGTTCGCCTCGATGTGGAGTTCGATCCGGTCCCCCAACCGCAGCCAACGCCGCCTCCGCCCCATGCTGGCGTGCACCCCACGCCGGGTGGCTCCGACGGCACCGCAGGCGTGACACCGTGACCGAGTTGCTGTACCTACGCGATGCGTACCTGGGTGCGTTCGACGCCATGGTCGTCGACGTCCGCGTCCACGACGACGAGACGGTCGGCGTCGCGCTTGATCGCACGGCCTTCTATCCCACCGGTGGGGGGCAGCCGCACGACACGGGAGTGCTCGACGGTCGGGCCGTCATCAACGTCGGCAAGGATGGCGAGACGGCATGGCACACGGTGACCGACGGCGCCGGACTCGTCGTGGGTTCGACCGTCCACGGCGAGATCGACTGGATACGGCGTCATCGCCTGATGCGCACGCACTCTGCCCTGCACGTCCTCGGGGGGGTGGTGTGGAATCGATGGGGCGCGCTGGCGACGGGGAACAACATGGAACCGCTCAGCGCCCGCATCGACTACGAGTTCGATCCGCTCCCTGAGGGCTTCGCCCGCGACCTCGAACAAGCGATCAATCAGGAGATCGCGCTCGACCGGCGCATCGAGATCTCGTTCCTCCCGACGGCGGCGGCCGCCGTCGATCCCGACCTCATCCGCACCAAGGCGAACCTCATTCCCGGGTGGGTGACCGACGTGCGCGTGGTCGACATCGTGGGCCTCGACAAGCAGACCGACGGCGGGACGCACGTTCGCTCCACGGGCGAGATCGGGGTGGTGAGGGTCGTCAAGACCGAGTCGAAGGGCAAGGGGAACAAGCGGATCCGCATCGAGATCGTCGACGCCTGAGCTCCGGCGGGCGCTCCGACCGACCGATCACAGTCCCGACAGGAAACCCAGCAGTGCGGCGTTGAACTCGGCGGGGCGCTCCTGTTGGATCCAGTGCCCGCAACCGTCGAACCAGACCGCGCCGCGGAGGTCGGGAACGTCGGCGCGCATGGCCTCGACCGCTGCCGGGTCGGTGCCGAACACCACGTCGTGCTCGGCCCCCACGAACAACGCGGGCTGGTGTATCTGCTGCCCGGCGAAGGGCGCCATCAGCTCGGCCGTGAGATCGATGCAGCGATACCAGTTGATCCCACCGCGGAACGTGCCGTGATGGGCGAACTCGGCGGTGAAGACGTCGAGATCGTGCTCGCTCAGCCACGGAGGCAGGCTTGCGGGCACGCGGAGGCAGTCGCCCCAGCGCTTCGCAGCGGTGTTCCAGAACCGGAAGTCGGCGCGCGGGATGTCGCCCGAGAGCGAGTAGAGCACGCTCCGTAACGTGGCTCGGAGATCGGCGTCGAGCTCGGCCTCGGCCACGCCTTCCTCCTGAAAGTACAGGACGTAGAAGAACCCGTCCGGGCCGACGGCCGTCCGCAGCATCTCGGTGGGACGGACGCCGTCCTGGCTGACACCGTTGAACTTGACGCTCACGCCCACCACCGCAGCGAAGCGATCGGGGCGCAGCAGGGCGCAGTTCCATGCGACGGGTCCGCCCCAGTCGTGGCCCACGACACAGGCCGCTTGTTCGCAGCCGAGGGCGTCGAGCAGACCCACCATGTCGCCGACGAGGTGCAGCTGCGTATACGAGCGCACGTCGGCCGGGGCGTCGGTCTGGCCGTACCCCCGCTGGGACGGAGCCACGACGTGGTAGCCGGCCGCGGCCAGGTGGGCGAACTGGTGGCGCCACGAGTACCAGCTCTCGGGAAACCCATGGCACAACAGGACGAGCGGGCGGTGAGCCTCACCGTCGGCGGGCGCTCCGGCTTCGGCGATGTGCATGCGGATGCCGTTCGTGTCGACGAAGCGGTGCGTGACACCCGAGAGATCGGCCTCGGGCGTCGGGCCCGGGTGCCGACTCCCGGGCCCGCTCACGGCAGGCCCCCGTCGACCCTGAGGATGGCCCCGGTGGTGAAGCTCGACGCGTCGCTGGCGAAGTACAGCGCGGCACCCACCACCTCCTCGGGCTCGCCACCCCGACCCAGCGCCATGGAGGAGCTGGCCGCGACGCTGAAGGCGTCGAGGTCCCAGGCCTTGGTGACGTCGGTGAAGAACGGCCCGGCCATGATGCAGTTGACCCGAACCGTTGGACCGAAGGCGAACTTGAAGCCCTCGGTCATGGTGTTCAGCCCGGCCTTGGCCGCGGCATAGGGGATGATGCCGGCCGTGGGCCGGATCGAGCCCGACGTGCTCACGTTGATGATCGAACCTCCGCCACCAGCGGCCATGCGGGTACCAACCAGCGCCGTGAGGCGGAAGGGGCCCTTCATGTTCAGGTTCACGACCTTGTCGTACATCTCCTCCGAGACCTCGGCCACGCTGGGGTACAGCAGCGACATGCCGGCGTTGTTCACGAGCACGTCAACCTTGCCGAAGCGCTCGTAGGCCGCGTCGACGAGGCCCTCGATCTCGCCCCAACGGCCCACATTGCATGCGTACGGGAACGCCGCCCGCCCCGTCGTGGCCTCGATCTCCTGGGCCAAGGCCACGCAGGCATCGAGCTTGCGGCTGGTGATCACCACGTCGGCTCCGCTCGCGGCGAAGGCCATGACCATCTGACGGCCCAGGCCGCGACTCCCGCCGGTGACGAGGGCGACGCGACCGGTGAGGTCGAACAAGCTCGAAACGTCCATGACGCGGAGCCTACGAGCCCGACCGGCTGGCGTGCCGGAGCGGTAGCGTTCCGACATGGAACACGTACGTCTCGGTCGGACCGGCCTGCAAGTCTCCCGCTTGTGCCTGGGCACCATGACCTTCGGGTACCAGTGCGACGAAGCGACGAGCTTCTCCATCATGGACGCTGCGGCCGAAGCCGGTGTCACCTTCTTCGACCTGGCCGACGTGTATCCCCTCGGTGGCGGTCTCGACACCGTTGGTCGGACCGAGGAGATAACGGGGAAGTGGCTCGCAGGACGGCGCGACGAGTTCGTCGTGGCCACCAAGTGCTTCGGCCCCATGGGTTCCAAGCCGTGGCAGCGCGGCGCCAACCGCAAGCACATCCTCGAGGCGGTCGACGGATCGTTGCGGCGCCTGGGCATCGACTACATCGACCTCTACCAGATCCATCAGTTCGACGTCAACGTCTCGCAGGACGAGACCCTGGCTGCGCTCGACCATCTGGTCGCGGTGGGCAAGGTGCGATACATCGGGTGCTCGAACTATCTGGCCTACCAGCTGGCCCGGGCCATCGGGCGCAGCGAGGCCCTCGGGCTGGTGCGTTACGAGTCGGTGCAGCCCCGTTACAACCTGCTGTACCGCAACTGCGAGCGCGAGCTGTTTCCCTTGTGCCTCGAAGACGGGGTGGGCGTGATCCCTTACAACCCCTTGGCCGGCGGGTTCCTCACCGGCAAGCACACGGCCGGGGCGCCGCCCGAGGGATCACGTTTCACCCTGGGGACGGCCGCCGCGATCTATCAGAAGCGCTACTGGCACGATGCCGATTTCGAGATCGTCGAGGCCCTCAAGCCCATTGCGGCCGAGGCCGGCATGAGCTTGGCCCAGATGGCCGTTGCCTGGTGCCTGGCTCAACCTGCGATCACGTCGCCCATCATCGGCGCGAGCCGTCCCGAGCAGCTCGCCGACGCCGTCGCTGCTCTGGCGAGCCCGCTCGAGCCCGACGTCTTCGTGCGCCTCGACGAACTCACGGCGATGAACGTGCACCATCCGATGCCCCGTTGACCGCGCCTCGCGGCTCGGAGCGGTGCTCCGGGCGGTGCTCCGGGCGGTGCTCGGCATCGAACCCGTAGAGCCTGCGGGCGTTCTCGTAGAAGACCTGGCGGCGCACGACGGGATCGATCCCGGTGCACTGTCGCTCGATCGCTTCGTGAGAGTCGGGCCAGACCCCGTCGCCATGGGGGAAATCGTTGCCCCACATGATGTTCGTGACGCCGATCCGCTCGGCGGCCACGAGCCCGGCGGGGTCGACCTGGAACGTCGCTGCCATCTGACGATGCCAGTAGTCCGACGGCGCCATGGTGAGGTCGAGGTCGTGGAACTGCTCGTTCCACTCGAGATCCATCCGTTCGAGGAGGTACGGGAGCCATCCGATGCCCGACTCGCCGAGGACGATGCGCAGGCCGGGGAAGCGTTCGAGGACGCCCGCGAAGATGACGGACGCCACGTGGTCCATGACCCGAACCTGGAACGTGGTGAGGTAGACGGCCGTCCACGAACGGATCTGACGCTGGTTACGGGTCTGGCTCACGTCGATCGGCGGGCCGATGGTGTGGAGATGCACGGGAATGCCGGTGTCGTGCCCCGCCCTCCAGACCGGTTCCCAGTCGTCGCGCCACAGCGGCACCATGTCGTGGCGTAGCGCCAGCTCGCCCCCGCGCAGCCCGGGGAGTGCCGCAGCGCGGTGCAGTTCGCCGGCCGCGGCCTCGGGCGAGGCCGAGGGGAGCACGGCGATGCCCGCGAAACGATCGGGGGCGCTGGCGCAGAACCCCGAGAGCCAGTCGTTGAAGATCCGGCAGGTCTCGATGGCCAGTGCCGGGTCGGCGATCTTCTCGACGGCGCCCAGGATCCCGTACAGCACCTCGGCGACGATCCCGTCACGGTCCTGATCGGTGAGACGCAGCTCGGGGACGGCCGGTCGCCAGATCCCGGCCTCGAGGTCGGCGTACAGCCCGGCGTCGGCCATGCGGTCGAGCCGGTGCGAGCCGCCGCGGACGTATGGGCGGCCGGTGGAGCTCACGCCCCCGACCCGGGCCATCACGACGCCGTCCTCGGCCACCCAGGTGGGCGCACCGTCGACGTCGACGACGTGTGGCACACGTTGGCGCAGGCTCGGCCCCGCCGCGCTGGTGAACAGATCGAGTGGGAGCACGTTGAGGTCGATGTGCCCGTCGGCGGAGATCACGGGATGGTCGATCACAGGGGCTCCAGGTGGTCACGTGGGCGTGGGCGTGGGCTTGCCCGGCGACCGGGGCGGTCGCTCACTGGTACTTGGCGTTGCTGGCTGCCCCGATGTCGAGGGTGCTCCCACTCACGTGGCGGGCCTCGTCGCCGAGGAAGAACAGCACACCGTAGGTGACATCCTCGGGGGCCAACCACGTGATCCCCATGGGGTTCATGCGGCGGAGCGCAGTGTGCAGGTCGTCCTGGGTGGGCTCGGCGAGGTCGGGACGGAAGAGGCGGGCCGCGGCATCGTGGCTCACCATTGCGGTATCGACGGTGGACGGCAACACGGCGTTGACGGTGATCCCGTGCTCGGCCAGCTCCAGCGCGGCCGACTTCACCAGGCCGATCACGGCCCACTTCGACGCCGAGTAGTGCGACAGGTTGGCCATCCCGTGGCGACCGGCCCCCGACGCCGTGGCCACGATCCTCCCTGAGCGACGACCGATCATGGAGGGAATCACGGCTCGCATCGAGTTTGCGCAGCCCGTGAGGTTCACGTCGAGCATGTCCCGCCAGACGTCGTCGGTCATCTCGGCGAGGGCGGCGTACGAGCAGATTCCGGCGTTGGCGATCAGGAAGTCGACGTGACCGAAGTTGTCGATCGTCTCGTCGGCCAAGTCCTGCATGGCGGTCATCGAGCGGACGTCGGCGTGACGCAGGAGATGGGGCGCACCGGCCGCGCTGGCGAGCAACCGGCCGGTCTCGGCGAGGTCGTCGGCCGTCGCCAGTCCGTAGGGGACACTGGCGACCGGACGGTGGAGCCCGCCGAGACCGTCGTCATCGACGATGTCGCACACGACGACCGCCGCACCCTCGCTGGCGAGAGCGATGGCGTGGGCCCGACCCTGGCCCCGCGCCCCGCCGGTGACGATGGCCACTTTCCCGTCGAAGCGTCCCATGGCCTCGTGTTCTAGCCGCTCGCCGACACGCGTGACGGCCGAGCCGAGCTTCAACCGCCGTTGGCGTCAGGGTGCGTGACGGCGACGACGACGAGGCCGTCGATCCCCATGAAGTCCTTGGGGTTGCACGTGTAGACGGCGAGATCGTTGGCGATGGCGATCGCGGCGATCATGGCATCGAATGCCCGGGCGTTGGTCTTTCGGCCCGAGCGGCGCAGCGACGCTGCCACCGGCCCGAAGGCTCGCGCTGCTGCCGCATCGAACGGGAGGGGCTCGAACGACGCCTCGACCTGCTGGAGCCTCACCTGCCGGGCAGCTCGCTCGTCGTGATCGGTGGCCACCAGAGGGCCCACCGAGAGTTCAGCCAAGGTGACAGCGGTGATCACGGGCTCGGCGGGGAGATCGTTGACCTGGACGCGGTCGATGAGGATCACCGTGCTCGTGTCGAGAATGCCCATCAGCTCCGTGCTCACAGCGACTGGTCGATCGCAGCGTCGAGGTCCTCACGGAGTCGCCGGGGGTCGATGGGCGGCAGGTTCTTGAACCGGGCAATCAACGCCGCAGCCGACAGCCTTTGGCGGGGCAGCGGTCGTAGCTCGGCGACGGCCACGCCGTCACGGGTGACCGTGACGTGCTCACCGCCGGCGACGCGATCGATGACCTCGCCGCCGTGATTGCGGAGCTGTCGGATGGACGCCTCTCCCATACGGAGATGGTATCACCGGTGAGACGAGGGTGAGGCCGTCGGCGTCGCCGTGGTCGCCATGTGGGGCCGGCTCAGCCGGCGTGCGCCACGACCTGGTTGACGAGGTTCTCGATGGCGGCGTTGGCCTGGCCTGTGTTGCGCCCGTTGAGGATCACCGAGAACACCACGTCGCGCCCCCCGGCCGTGGTGGCGTACCCCGAGAGCGTGCGCGTGTTCAAGATGGTGCCGGTCTTGGCCGAGACCACGCCGACGCCCACGGTGCCCACGAAGCGCCGCTGAAGGGTGCCGCTCTGGCCGGCGACGGGCAGCCCCGCGGCGAAGGTGTTGAACCACGGCTCCTGTCGGGCCGCGAGGAGGAGCTCGCGCCACTGTCGGGCCGAGCGTTGGTTGTTTCGCGACAATCCGGAACCGTCGAACGCCACGGCGCCCGGTGCCGAGGCCGGAAGGCACGAAGCCGCGAGGGCCGAAACCATGGTCGCGGTGCCCGATGCGGTCGTCCCCTTGCCCTGGCTCCGGTACGCGACCTCCTTCACCAGCGCCTCGGCGATGGCGTTGTCGCTGTACATCAGCATGTGCTGCACGAGCTTCGAGACCGGAGGCGAGGTCGTCGAAGCCAGCACCGTCCCGGTGTCGGGGGCCAGGTCGAAGCGCTTGGTGTCGCCATCGACGGCGATGCCCTGGTGGTTCAGCAGCACCCGGAGGAGCGCGGCGTTCGACCATCCCGGGCGGGTCGTGAACGTGCGATCGCCCCGGTAGCGGTTGCGCTCGACGGTGATCGCGGAGACGGGCCCGATATCGCTGGGCACGGCCCCGCTCGGCCATCCCGGGAGCGTGAACACGTCGTCGTAGCGGAAGTCGTCGTACACCAGTGAACCAGTGACCCTGGTGACCCCGGCCGCTCGGAGGGCGGAAACGAGGGCATCGAGCGAGTCGCTGCCCTTGAGCGCCAGCCAGGGATCGCCGCCGCCGACGAACACCAGGTCGCCATTCAGGACCGATCCCTCCACGGGCCCTGTGGCCACGAGCTGGGTCGTGAAGGTGGCGTCGGGTCCCAGGACCTCCAAAGCCCCCATGGCGGTGAGGATCTTCTCGTTCGACGCCGGTCGCAAGGGCTCATCGGGGCGATTGGCGAAGACCTCGCCGTAGCCCTCGACCCAGATCGAGACCCCGACGTGATTGCCGGACAGGCGACCGTCGCCGATGGCCGCGCTGAGCGAGTCGACGAGCGCCTGCGGGACGGCCTCGGTGGCGGCAGCGGCGGCGTTGACCACGGCGACCACGGCCGGGCAGTCCGTGGCCTGCTTCGGCGTGGGGGCCGATGCCGTCGGGGCTGTCGGGGTGCTCGGGGAGGCGGGGTGGGCCCCCGCGACCCCGGTGCCGCCGAGCAGCGGGAACGCCAGCGCGCCCGCGATCAACAGAGACAACTTCTGCCTCGATAGCCACAAAGACAACATGGGGAACACCGTACCGCACGCGCACCGGGGTTGGCGCGAGGGGGAGCGCGTCTCAGTGCTCGCTGGCGACCAGGGCCGCCGCGAAGGCCTCCAGGCCCCGGGCGATCTCGGATTCGGAAACCACCAGGGGCGGCATCCACCGAACCACGTTGGCGAAGGTGCCGGCGTTCATGAGCAGGAGCCGGCTCTCGCTCAAACAGTGGGTGATCACCGCAGCCGTCCGATCGGCATCGGGACGGCCGTCGGGCGTGACGAGCTCGCAGCCGACCATGAGTCCCGGGCCCCGAACATCACCCAGCGCCGGATGGTCGTTCTGCAGCGCCCGCAGGCCCGCGGTGAGCTGGGCGCCCCGGGCCCGGGCGTTGCCGCAGAGGTCCTCGTCGACGATCACGTCGATCGTGGCCAGCGCAGCCGCACAGCCGATCGGGTTGCCTCCGTAGGTGCCGCCGTGGGCCCCCTTGGGCCAGCGGGCCATCAGCTCGGCGCGGGCTCCGATCGCGGCGATCGGGAAGCCCGACGCGATGCCCTTGGCCATCACCACGATGTCGGGCGCCACGCCGCTGGCCTCCACGGCGAACATCCGCCCGGTGCGGCCGAAGCCCGACTGCACCTCGTCGGCCACGAAGAGAATCCCGTTCTCGGAGGCGATCTCGGCCAATCCCACGAGGAAGGCGGCGGGCGCCGGCAGGTAGCCGCCCTCGCCGAGGACCGGCTCGATCACGAAGGCCGCGGTCTCCGAGGGCGCCGTCTGCGACTTCAGGATGGTGCGGACCTCGTCAAGGCATCGGGCGACGGCCCGTTCCTCGCTCTCGCCGCTGCGGAATGCGTGGGGGAAGGGAGCCACGAAGATCCCGGCGGGCAGCGGCTGGTGGCCCGAGCGGTAGGAAGCCTTCGATGTGGTCATGGCCATGGTGAGATGCGTACGGCCGTGGAACGAGCCGTTGAACACCACCACGTTCGGTCGTCCGGTCACTTGCTTGGCCAGCTTGACGGCCGCTTCGGTGGCCTCGGCTCCCGAGTTGGTGATGAAGAACGAGTCGATGCCGGCGGGGGTCACGTCGTGCAGCCGCGACGCCAACTGCTCGAGCAGCGGATGCCGGTAGCAGTTCACCTGGGCGTGGATGAACCGGGAGGCCTGGTCGGCGATGGCGGTCACGACCCGGGGATGGCAGTGACCCGTGCTGGTGACGGCGATCCCGCTCGTGAAGTCGAGATACTCGACGCCATCGGCCGTGATGACGACGCACCCTCGTCCCGACACGACATCGAGATCGGTGACCTGGAACCAGACCTCGGACAGATGTGACCCCATGCTCGTCTCCCCGTGTGATCGTGCAGCGGGTGGCCGCGACCGCCTGCCCCGCCTGTTCTCTCTGCTCCACTGATTGCACCACTCCACTGATTGCACCACATCGGCGTCGTACTGTGCGGGGCATGGCGTCGGCTTCCCTCTGGCATCCCTGCGACGAGACTCCCGACGCGGCTCGCCCCCGCATCGTGCGGGCGAGCGCTCCGGTGCGGGCGTGCGATCTCGGGGGCTGGACCGATACATGGTTCGCCGGAACCGGTCGGGTGCTCAACCTGGCGGTCCGTCCCGGTGTCGACGTCGCCGTCACCGTCTCGGCCCGTGGCACGTTCGAGGCGCCGGTGGTGCTCGATGCCGTCGACCTCGGCGAGCGCTGCGGTCTGGTCCCGGGTGAAGCCTTACCAGGCCGGAATCCCTTGCTGGAACAAGCGATCGCGTCCGTCGCCCTTCCTTCGGGCTGCGATCTCGAGGTGAGGGTGGCTTCGTCGGTTCCGCCGGGATCCAGCTTGGGGACCTCGGCTGCGGTCACCGTTGCGATCGTGGCGGCGCTCGACGCCCTCACGCCGGGGCGGCTGCGGGCCGGCGCTCTGGCCCGCGCCGCGCATCGGGTCGAGCACGAGCTCGTCGGCCGCCAGAGCGGTATCCAGGACCAGATCGCTGCAGCCTACGGGGGCATCCCGTGGATCGAGATGGACGCCTTCCCCGACGCCCGGGTCACCCGGCTCGCGCTCGATCCCGTTGTGCGCCAAGGGCTCGCCGACCGTCTCGTCATCGTGGCCCTCGACCAGGCTCACGACTCGGCTGCCGTCCACGAGGCGGTGATCGCCCGCCTGGAGGGCACGGGACCGGCCTCGCCCGAGCTGGCAGCCCTGCGTGTCGCAGCCCAGGCGGGACGGGATGCCCTGCTCGAAGGCGATCTCGGCGCGTTCGGCCGCGCCATGGAGGCGAACACCGAGGCCCAGGCCCGACTCCACCCCGAGCTCGTGTCCCCGTCCGCCCACCAGGTCATCGAGATCGGCCGGACCTACGGAACCATCGGCGCCAAGGTCAACGGCGCTGGCGGCCCCGGCGGATCGGTCTCGCTGCTCCTCGGCGACCCCGGCTCGCCCGGTGCTGTCGACGGTCGGGCCGCGCTCGAAGCGGCTCTCGCCGGGGCAGGGGGCCGGGTGCTGCCCCTGTCACTCGCCGAATGGGGCGTGACGATCAGCGCCGGGGCACACCCGAGCGGCTGAGCTCGTCGAGGTAGTAGGCGGGGAGCTCCACTTTTCGCGCGGCGACCTTGGGCATCACGCCTTCTCGAAGCGCGATGCCGTACATGCTCTCGTTGTTACCGGTGTAGGAGACGGGCTGCGAGAGCATCCAGCAGATGCCCTCGGCGGCCTCCTCGCTGGCGTGCCAGGACGAGGTGTCACGGTCGGGCGCGTTGGCCACGAAGCCCTCTGATGCCACGGCGACGTCGATGCGGAAGGTGTTGACGGCGATGCGATCGTCGCGAAGTTGCTCGGCCGCGCACATCGTCATGTGCTCCATGGCGACCTTGGCCATCCCGTAGGCCATCAGGCCCGGGAAGTACTCCTTGGCAGCGCGTGACGACACGTTGACGACGCGGCCTTCGCCCGCGGCGCGCAGGTGGGGGAGCGCGCTGGTCAGGGCCGCGAGCGGAGCCCGCATGTCGACGTCCATGATGAGGTCGAAGCGCTTCATCGGGAGCTCGAGATCGCCGGGGAACGTGATGGCGGCGTTGTTCACGAGGATGTCGAGGCGACCGAAGGTGTCGACGGTCGTGGCGATCATCCGCTCCACGTCATCGTCCTTGGCCAGGTTGGTGGGCACGGCGATCGCCCGTCCGCCCACGGCCCCGCACCGCCGCACCGTGTCGTCGATGGTGCCCGGCAGAGGCAGGGGGGTGGCGTCGGTGGCGCGCGCCGCACATGCGACCGCGGCCCCCGCTCGTGCCAGCGCCACGGCCAGGGCCGCGCCCACGCCCCGCGAGGCTCCGGTGACGATGGCGACGCGGCCTGAGAAGTCGAACGAAGTGGCCATGGCCGCGAACCTACTCAGCCGCGGTCGTGTGCTGCGAGGGCCCAGGCACTGCCGGATTCGGGATCCTCGACGGCGAGATGCAGCGCCCATCCGGTCACGTGGCTTCCGGGTGACCACAGCCACCACTCCAGCGCGGCGGCGGCATCGCCGATCTCCGACGGCTCGGGCGGCCAGTCGTCGAGCATCGCACCCAGGGCGCCGATCACCCACCAGGCCCCGAATCGTCCGGCTGCCGCACCCCGGCGCCGTCCGTGCACCCCACCGGATGCACCGGCCCAGGCCATGAGGGCGATGGCCTCGCTCGACGAGATGCGTGCGGCGAGGAGCTCGGACGGGTCGTCGAGCCGGGAGCGCAGGTCGCTGTCGGCCGTGCGTTCCACGGCCGCGGCGACGGCACCCATGGCGTCGCCCTGCACGGCGACGGCGGTGACCTGACCCTCCGAGCCGGTCGACCATTCCTCGGCCAGAGCGGTGAACGCGGCGAGCACGTCCTGATCGTCGAGCATGTGGGCCCCTTCGCCCATCGCCATGGGCTGCAAGGGTGGACGCGACGGCTCAGCCACCGTGCACCCGTCGCGCTCGTACGCGGCCAGGCAGTACGACGGCTCCCACCGGGCCAGGCGCAGCGGGAGATCGAGCACCTTCGCGGGGAAGAACTCATCGACGGGCTCGCCTCGAACCACCCGTTCGTGAGCCACGATCGAACGAGCGGGTCCTTCGGGGAGGTGAGGCTCGAGGTCAACCCAGGTGTGGTGGCAGGCCGCGACCTCGGTGAGCGGGCCCGGACTCACCCGCGATGGATCGTCGATCACCATTCCCACCAAGGCGGGCGGCCCGGTGAGAGCCACGAGATACGACGCCCGGTGCGCAGCCGGCCAGAGCTGATGGCCCCCGTCAACGGCCGCTCGGGCCCGGTCCCTGATGTCGATGAGCCCGTCCCAGTCGGCGGTGTCGAAGCACCGGTCGCACAGCTCGAGCATGCCGTCGAGGTCGGTGCGCTCGATGAGATCGTCGAGATGGCTCATGCGTCGGTTGACCGGTTCGACGGTCGATTCGCCGACCGGTTCGGCGATCGACGGGAGCGATGGATACGGGTGCTCACGAGAACGCCGGCATCACGTCGGCGATGAACGTCTCGAGGCCGTCGAGGTCGAAGGGTGGCCGCAGGGCGAGCACCACGAGATCGGCACCGGCGTCCCTGTACTCGCCGATCCGGTCGATCACCTGGTTCGGCGTGCCCGCCAACGAAGCCTTCAACACGAACGCCGCGGCCGACCCGAACTGCTGGCCCATCCGCTCGCGCTTGGTCTCGGCCCCGGCCTCGTCGGCGCCGAGCACGAGGCCCACGTTGACCGAGCGGATCACCGACGCCGGATCGCGCCCCAGTTCCTCCAGCCGCTGCGTGAGCAGACGATTGCGCTCACCCCAGGCCTCGGGGGTGAGGAACGCGGCGTTCCAGCCGTCGGCATGACGGGCGACGATCGACATCGCCTTTTCCCCCATGGCTCCGAGCCACAGGCGCGGCCGCTCCTGCACCATCTTCGGGTTGCAGCGAGCGTCGGTGACACCGAAGTGCTCGCCCTCGAAGGTGGTGCGGTCATTGGTCCAGAGGCTCTTCACGATGGCTGCGGCTTCGTCCATCTGCTTGAGGCGTTGACCGGGCTTCAGGAACGGGACGTGGTACGCGGCGAACTCCTCGTCGTGCCAGCCGGCGCCGATGCCCATCTCGGCTCGCCCCCCCGAGATGTGGTCGAGCGTGCACGCCACCTTGGCGAGCAGGGCCGGGTTGCGGTACGCCGCGCAGTACACGAGACAACCCACCCGGAGGTTCGTGGTGAGCGCGGCGAGCGCCGCGTGCGTCGACACCGCCTCGAAGCAGTCGCCGTCGGGATCGTTCTGGGCGGGGTAGAAGTGGTCCCACACCGAGGCCCACCAGAACCCGGCGTCGTCGGCCCGGGCCC
>JANLSK010000198.1:0-3540 GCA_031362415.1 Actinomycetes bacterium
GCGTGCAGGCCCGGTCGACGCGGTCGAAGCGCCCGGTGAAGTCGACGACGGGTTCCGTCCAGAGTCGCCGGAGCAGCCCGATCTGCTCCTCCTCGCGAGCGCCACGGGTGCGGAAGTCCTGGCCCAGTGATTCGTACTCGACGTGGTTCCATCCCACGCCGACACCGAGGCGAAAACGTCCTCCCGAGAGCAGGTCGAGATCGGCAGCTTGGCGGGCCACGAGCGCGGTCTGGCGCTGCGGCAGGATGATCACGCCACTCACGAAGCCGATCCGCTCGGTGCGCCCGGCCAGGTAGGCGAACATCACGAGCGGATCGTGGAACGGATCGCGCTCGGTGTACGGACCGGTGAGGGAAGGACTGCGGTGCTCGTGCACGGCGCCGAGCACGTGGTCGTAAGCGAGGAGATGGTCGAAGCCGAGATCCTCGGTGGCCTGCCCGATGCGGCGCACCGCATCCGGGTGGCCGCGGAGCTCGATCTGGGGGTACACGACACCGATCTGCATGTCGGCATGATCGCACCGGGCGGGCCGTCAGCGCCGCATGGGCTGATCTGACGACCGTTTGGTGGAATGCGCCTCCACGACCCGCAGCGCCGCCTGATCACTCCGGATCAATCGGGTCGCGCCTCGGCCGCCCGGGCGAACGTCGACACCCGTCGGGCCCGGGCCACGTTGCGGGCATGGGCCGGAGCGCCGCCGAGCTCGGAGTAAAGGGCCAGCAATCGAGTCGTGAAAGCCACCAGGCCGTACTCGGTGGTGATGCCGATCGCTCCGGTGACCTGATGGGTGTTGTCGTAGGTCTCGCGAGCGGCGAGACAGGCGAAGGTGGCGGCCGAGGCGGTCACGAACTCGTCGCCGCTGTGCCAGGCGCCGCGGCGGGCCAGCCATCGCGACGCCTGGGCCATGCTGTACGAGCGGGCCAGCCGGTGCTGCACGGCCTGGAACGACCCGATCGGCCGGTCGAACTGGTGGCGGTCGGTGACGTGACGGGCGCTGAGGGCAACGGCGGCCGCGGCCAGCGCGCCGATCTCAGCGGCGATGGCAACCTGCCACGCTCGACGGAGCGCGTCGCCCGTCCCCGGGGCCAAGGCCTCCGATCGCCGGATCCGTAGTCGCCCCATGGGGTAGGCGGATCGCGATCTCACGGGCTCGACGTCGACGTCGTCGCGCCCGGCCAGTCGCGCCCGCCCGTCACCGGTGCCGATCCCGGCGTAGCGGCCGTCGCGGCCGTCGCCGGCTCCCGCACCGTCGAGGACGAGATAAGCGTCGCAACTACCGGCGTAACGCACGAGCCCGTTCTCTGAGCCGACGAGCCCCACCAGCGGCGGCAGATCACGGATGTCGGCGAGCGGGGCCACCAGGGCTCGGGCGATCACGGGAGCGTGGACCACCGCTTCGGCGGCACGCTCGGCGAACAGCACGGCCTCGATGGGGCCGGCCTCGTAACCGATGTCGAGATACCCGGCAGCGTCGAGCCGCTCGACGAGAGCCGTGTCGATGTCGGACCCGAGCTGGTGGGCCCGAGCGGGGCCGGCGTGATCGGCGAAGAAGCTCTGCAGCGTGCTGTCGAGCAGCTCCTGGTCGGCGCTGAGCTCGATGTCCATGTCACCGGCTCCGTGGGAGGTCGAGGCTGAGCTTGGCGATCAGATCGAGCTGCACCTCGTAGGACCCGGCGGCGATCATGCTCGTGGTGCCCGTCACGACCTGGCGGTCGGCCTCGGTACCCGTCGCCAGTGCCTGGTCTCCCAGGATCTCGAGACAGGCCCACTCGACCTCCCGTTCCATCGGGCCGGTGATCGAGCGCGACACCGACGCCAGCGGCCGAGTGCCCAGCGGATCACGGATGCGCTCTCCGACGGCCGCGTAGTTCATGGCCCGGGCTGCTTCGCACCAGGCGTAGGCCGTTCCGATCGTCTCGGCCAGAGCCGGATCGTCGACATCGATGCCGAGCGCGACGGCGTCGGCCACGGTGTGATCGAGCACGATCTCGGCGTGCTCGTGGCGGGCGATCCCCACCCGTTCGTTGGCCAGCACACTGCGGACGATGTCCCAACCGCGGTTCTCGTCGCCCAGCCGACACGACACGGGCACGACCACGTCGGTGAACCAGATCTCGTGGATGAGATGCAGCGCATAGGGATTGGGGATCTCACGGACCTCCACACCGGGCGTGTCCATGGGAACGAGCAGGATGCTGATGCCTTCCCGCTTGGGCACCTCGGTGTTGGTGCGCACGAGGAGGAAGCACCAATCGGCGGCGTGCGCGTACGACGTCCAGATCTTCTGGCCGTTGACCACATACGAATCGCCGTCGCGCACGGCCTGACATTGCAGAGACGCCAGGTCGGAACCGGCGCCAGGCTCGGAGAACCCCTGACACCAGTTGACCTCGCCACGCGAGATGGGCGGCAGATGCTGGCTCTTGTGGCCCTCGGATCCGAACGCCATGAGCGCCGGACCGATCCAGTTCGTGTTCATGTACTGGCCACCGCGAGGCTCGCCGGCCGCCCACGTCTCCTCGCTGATGATGAGCTGCTCCCACGGCGACGCTTCGCGACCACCGAACTCGACCGGCCAGTGGGGGGTGAGGAAACCCGAGTCGCCGAGTGCAGCGCAGAACGCCTTGACCGCCTCGATGTCGTGGGGCTCGGGCATGTCGCGGTTGTCGAGCGTCCATCCCGGGCGCAGGTTCTGAGCCATGCAGGCTCGAAGGGCTGCCCTGAAGGCGGCTTCCTCGTCGGTCCAGTCCAGGTTCACGTCAACCGCCTTGCTCGCTCGGAAGTGCTCGTCGGCCCAGCGATTGTTGCCGAACGCGCTCGCCGGTGTCGGGCTCGCTCGAAATGTGGGCCTCGGCCTGGCTCGACGGCGTCGTACCGTGTCGGCACTGGAGGTCGTCATCGTGACCGATCGATCGTTCGTCCCATCGCCGCCCGTCCCATCGCCGTTCGTGTCACCGCCTGGGCTGCCGCTGGCGGGTCGGGTGGCCTTGGACGACGTGACCTCCGCGGTCCCCGTCCCGACTGAACTTGTGCCCGCGATGTCCTCCCACGAACGGTCCTCCCACGAACGGTCCTCCCACGAGCGCCCGGGCTCGGATCCAAGCGTTTGATTCGGGAACCTTGGGGGCATATCTGGCACATGGCAACGACGACACCCACATCCCGTTCACGATCCGTACCGTCCTCCAAGACCACAGCCAAGAGCCCCAAGAACGGGGTGGCCGCGCCGAGCGCTCTCGCCCTGCTGACCCAGGACCACCGCGAGGTCGAGGAGCTCTTCTCCCGATTCGAGGAACTCGGTGACCGTGCCCACAAGGGTCGGGAAGCGCTCGTGGCCAAGATGGTCAAGGCGCTCTCGCAACACGCGTCGATCGAGGAGATGGTGTTCTACCCTGCGGTCCGGGTGGGGCTTCCCGATGCGACGAGTGACGTGTTGGAGGCTCTCGAGGCCTGGCGGCCACGCATTCTGATCGTCGAATACAACGATGTTTTCGGCTTCTCGCGGCCGGTCAGCGTACCGTACGACGACGCCTTTGTTCG
>JANLSK010000217.1:0-12575 GCA_031362415.1 Actinomycetes bacterium
GGTTGGCGTCGACTTCAGCGCCTCGGTGCTGCAGGAGATCGTCGACGGGACGATGGGCTTTTGGACCGCCAACCCCAAGCCCTACTCGGCCTGGCTCATGGTCGACGGTATGGCGCGCCACTCGATCGGTCAAGAGAACACCGAGGAGCGGACCACCGCCAACCTGCCCACGTTCATCGTGTCCGACGCCGCAACCGCCGAGCGGCTCATCGCTCTGAACGGTTGGCCGGGCCCGGCAACCATGTCCGAGCAGTTTGCCGCCCTGTGGGGCGTCTGAATCACCCAGCTGTCCTGAGGATGAGGAGCAACGCGGCTCACTGACGAGCCGCTGGCAGTTCGCTCCGCCAGCACGCAACGACTGACCACGCAGGAAGGCCCGGGGCTTCGGTCCCGGGCCTTCGGCGTTCAGCACTGCCCGTGACCGCCGGACGAATCAGCCCGACGGGTGTGTACGAGCGGCTCCTGAGGGGCCATGATCTCGTCGTGATCACTCAACCTGCCACCGACGACATCGTGCTCGACTGCTGCCGTCAGCTCTCCGATGTGGTGATGCCGGCTGTACCCGACGACACCATCAAGGTGGTGGTCGCCATGCTCGAAGCGGTGCTCCGCAACGTCGCCGTTCGGGCCGGGCACGAGGTCGCGTGGATGGTCGAGGAGATCGCATCCAACGAGATCTATGCGCAGGACGTGCTGGCTGCCATCCCCGACGCTGCGGACGTCAGCAGCGCCTTGGCCTCCCTTGCCGCCGCACCGCGCGCCAGCCTGCACCTCGTCGACATGGTGGCGACGTACCGGTGCGCGACCGACGCGCTGGCCAGCGCCGTGGCCGCCGCCACGTCGGCCCGCCGGAGCGACCTGGTCGAGCTCGGCATCGCCCTCCTCGACACTCGAGCCGAGCGCGAGCACGAGGTGAGAGCCGGCTGGACGCCCATCGGGCGCTAGACCCTCCACCGCCCGCTCCACCGCTGCCCCGACCGCCCCGAGCGAACCGACCGCCGACCGTTGAACGGACCGAGGACCCCGATGCCGACTCAGCCGCCTCCCGACATCGCCACCGGCCTGGCCCGCTTCCTCGCGGCCAACGAGGTTGGACGCCGCGCGACGGTCACGTCGTGCCAGCCGATCCCCGGTGGGTACAGCCGGACCACCCATGTGGCCGAAATGCGCTGGGACGACGGCAGCGACGAGCGTCTCATCCTGCGTTCCGACCCGCCTCCGGGCTCAGGGTCGTTCGACAGCGACCGCGATGACGAATGGGCGCTCTTGCAGTCGTTGCGCGAGGTGGAGTCGCTGAGCATCGTGGCGCCGAGGGGCTACGACGGCACCGGCGAGCACTTCGGCACCAAGTGCATCGTGATGGAGCACTACGACGGCGTCGCACTGCAGCACACCTTCGCTGAGGGCGACGACCTCACCCGACCCCGGGAGATCTTCCTGCAGTTGGCTGCGGCCATCCACCAGACCCCGCTCGACTCCCTGCCCGCGACCCTGGCCCGGCCCGCGAGCTGGGAGGTGTACATGGACGAGATCACCGCGCTCTTCGCCCGTCTCGATCGGTCGTTCTCGGCGGCGAGCCCGGTGCTGCGCTACGCAGCCGCCTGGCTCATCGAGCATCGCCCGGCGCCGGTCGCACTCTCGCTGGTGCACGGCGACTTCCAGCCCAGCAACATCCTCGTGAGTGAACACCGTCCACCGGTGGTGATCGACTGGGAGTTCGCCCGCATCGCCGATCCCCGTGAAGACCTCGGGTATCACCTCATGTATCCGGTGCCGCCGAGCCTCTACACGACTGACACCGCAGCGTTCCTGGCCCGCTATCGGGAGCTGATGGGATTCTCGGAGGCCCAGGTGAACGAGGAGATCGTCGAGTACTTCCTGCTGCTGGGAACCGTCCGCCTGCTCGAGCAGATGCTCGTCGGGGTCGAGGATGTCGTGCAGGGCCGGGGCGGCGGCGTGATGAAGACCTTCACGATCAACCCCATCTCGCTGTTCTACCAGCTCTATCTCGACATCTGCCGGCCCCGAGCGAGGTAGCGATCGGCGACGCAGGCGATGTCGCAGAGCTGGGGGCGCTGAGCGTCACCAGCGAGGGTTGACGAGCACCTTCGACTGCTCGCTGACACCCGAGCCGAGATCGGCCAGCGCGGCCTCGAGGCCGGCCAGACTGGTGGTCGAGGTGTGCTGGTGGGTCACGTCGAGACGCCCGTCGGCGATCATCGACATGACCATGGCGAACTCCTCGTGCTGGTAGGCCAGGGCCGAGGTGACCGAGATCTCCTTGCTCAGCCATTGGCCGGGCGAGATGGCCACGTCGCCGTCGGCCAGGCCGATGAGGCACAGCGACCCGCCCCGGCGAGCCAGATCGACGCCGGCCTGGACGGTGCGGGGCGTGCCGGCGCACTCGTAGACGATGTCGGCGCCCATCCCGGCGCTGTGGTCGTCGATCAGGGCTCGAGCCTCGCCGGGAGCGACGGCGAACGAGGCCCCCAGATCGAGCGCCAGGGCCGCCCGGCGCTCGTTGGGCTCGACGACGATCACCTCGAGCGCGCCCGCGGCCTTCACGAGCTGGAGGGTGCACAGCCCGATGGGCCCGGCCCCCTGGACGACAGCGAGATCGCCGAGGCGGATGCCGCTTCGACGGACGGCGTGGAAGGCGACCGCCGAGGGCTCGACCAGTGCGAGCTGCTCGTCGGAGAGACGGTCGTCGGCCTTCACCACCCGGGACGCGTTCACGGCGATCCGGGGCGCGAAGCCGCCGTGGACGGGCGCTCCCGGCTCGCGGCCGTGCGTGGTGAGGAAGAGCGGCTCGCACCGTTCGGCCTTCCCGGCCCGACAGGCGCCGCACTCGCCACACGGGGGAGGCACGGCCACCACGACCCGATCGCCCTCACGCAGACGGGTGACGTGCCGGCCTGTGGCGGTGACCGTCCCGGCCCACTCGTGGCCGCAGATCGCCGGGTTGTAGTCGCGTCCCGACTGGTAGGCGTGGACGTCGGTGCCGCAGATCCCGCAGAACGAGATGTCGACGACCACGCCCCGGTCGTGGGGGACGGGCTCGGGGAACTCGACCATCTCGATCGTGTGCCGTCTGGTGATGAGCGCAGCGTGCATGGCCGTCACTCTCCCTCGTCCTCGGGGTCCTCGGGGGCTCCGAGGCAACGACATATCGCGCGATCAATTATCGTGAAGCCCAGCGTGCCAGCTCAGCAGCCCGGCACCGCAACGAAAGGCCCCACCCATGGTGTTCAAGCCGACCCGAGGAGACGCACCGCTGCGGGTGGGGACGGGCATCGCGCTCGTTCCCGACATCCCGGGCTCCACGGTGAGCGCCGACGTGTATCGCGATCCGACACGCTTCGAGCTCGAACGAGAGCGCGTGCTGCGCTCCTCGTGGATGATCGCCGGTCGGTCGAGCGAAGCATCGGGAACGGGCGACTGGCTGCTCTACGAGGGCCACGGCGAGACCGTCATCGTCAGCCGCCAGGCCGACGGCTCGCTGGCCGCATTCCACAACGTGTGCCAGCACCGGGGGACCCGGCTGTCGCGCGGGGAAACATCGGGCTGCACGAGGCGCTTCACCTGCCCGTGGCACGGCTGGGTCTACGACACCACCGGGGCCGTGGTGGGCGTTCCCGAGCGTGAGGACTTCGCCCCCGAGCACCTCGCCGGGCTGCGCTCGCCGGCCGTCGCCGTCGACGAGTGGGGCGGGTGGATCTGGATCAACCTGGCCGGCCCCGACGCCGCACCGGCGTTGCTCGACTGGATCGGCCCCGACATCGTCACCGACCTCGGGCGCTTCGGCATGGAACACATGATCGTCCACGAGAAGTGGGTCACCGACATACCCGTCAACTACAAGGCGATCGTCGACGGGTTCAACGAGGTGTACCACTCCACCGAGTTGCACAACGTGCCGGCGGAGTTCACCAAGGCGGCTCGGGGAACCACGTTCCATCTCTCGGGGCCCAACTCGATGATGTTCGTGCCCCGGGCCGAGCACCTCGAGAAGCTGGCTGCGTCAGGCGATCACCACCAGTACACGATCTGCCACTACGTGGTGTTCCCGAACACGGTGTTCAACAACAATCCCCGGCACATCCAGATGTTCCAGCCCATCCCGCTGTCGGTCGACCAGACCCGGTTCATCTGTTGGGAGTTGATCTACCCGCCCGACGGGGCTGCTGCCGACGGGTCCGTGGCCGACGGTGCTGCGGCCGTCACCGACCCCGAGTACGACGAGTACCTGGCCGCCACGATGGCGCACTGGGAGGTGCTGAAGGGCGTGGTGGGCGAAGATCTCTTCGTGTTCAACGAGCTTTCCGGCACCCGGCACTCGATGGGCTACACCCGCAACGTGTTCAGCACCAGGGAGTGCAAGCCCGTCGAATACCACACCACCATGGACCTGGCGATCCAGGGACGACCAGTGATGGACCGGTGGCTCGACCACCCGTCCGAGGGACGGCCATCGTGAGCATCGACGCCATCGCCGGCCTCCGGGCCAACCACGACGACCTGCGTCTGGTTCTCGCCGCCGTCTCCGCCGACGACTGGCCACGCCCGAGCGCCTGTGCCGGCTGGCGGGTGCAGGACGTGCTGGCGCACGTCACGTCGAACTTCAAGGAGATGGTCGACCCCACCCCGGCCCCGCAGCCTCCTGCTTCGCCCGCGCCGGCGATGAAGGCCGAGGACGCCATGGAGGCCCTCGTCGCGCCGCGCAAGTCCTGGAGCCCGGCCGAGCTGCTGGCCGAGTACGACCGCTACCGCGACGCCGCGCTGGCCATCCTGGCCGGGATGCAGGACGAGCCTCTGGCGTCGACGCCCTTCCCGGTGGCCGACCTCGGCACCTACGCCATGCACCAGTTGGCCAACGCCTACTGCTTCGACCACTACTGCCATCTCCGCCACGATCTCCTGGCGCCCAAGGGGCCACTGGCGATCACCCTTCCTCCAGTCGACGACGCCCGCCTGCGCCCGGGCATCGACTGGATGTGGTCGGGGCTCCCGCAGATGTGTCGCGAGTCGATGACGGTCGTCACCGAGCCCATCGGGTTCGTGCTCACCGGCCCCGGCGGCGGCTCGTGGACGGTGCACCCGGCAGGAAGCGACGGCCTCGTCACGATCGTCGAGGGCGACGCCGGGCCCGCGGCGGCAACCGTCACGTCGTCGGCGCACGACTTCGTGAGCTGGGGTACGCACCGCAGCGACTGGCGCGCCTCGTGTGCGCTCGACGGCGACATCGCATACGCCACGGCCGTGCTCGACGCCATCGACATCGTCTGATGTCGACGATCCCGACGATCCCGACCGCTCCGACGTGACCGAACGAGCCCCGTGACCATCAACGCCGTCGTGTTCGATTTCGGGGGCGTGGTCATCACGCCCATCACCAACCAGCTCACCCGCCTGGCCGGGCGGGCCGGCGTGAGCACGGAGACCATGCTCGAGGTCGTGATGGGCCCCCGTCACGTCTCGGGCGATCACCCGTGGCACCGGGCCGAGCGGGGCGAGCTCCCCACCGCCGAGATCCAAGCGTTGTTGGCCCCGTTCGCCGCGGCGCTCGGGGTCAGGCTGGCCGGCGACGAGATCGACGACATCCTCACCGGGCATGGATTCACCGTGAACGAGGCCGTGGTCGAACGCATCGCCCGGCTCCGTGGCGACGGGATTGCCGTGGCGTTGCTCACCAACAGCTTCGTCGAGGCTCGCCACATCATCGAGGCGGTCATGGATTTCGACCTCTTCTCCGACGTCATCGACTCGTCGCTGGTGGGCTGCCGCAAGCCCGAGCCCCGCATCTACGAGCTCACGACCGCTCGGCTCGGCGTCGACGCCACGTCGATCGTCTACCTCGACGATTTCTTCGACAACCTGGCCCCGGCCCGGGCCCACGGATGGTCGACGATCCACGTGGTCGACCCGTCCGCTGCCCTGGCCGAGCTCGACAGGCTCATGGCCGGGACGGGCCCACGCTGATGGGGCTGCTCGATCAGTTCCGGCTCGACGGCCAGGTCGCCGTGGTGACCGGCTCGGGACAGGGGATCGGGCGGGCCATTGCCGTGGGGCTGGCCAACGCCGGATGCGACGTCGTGCTCAATGCCCGCCGCACCGCCGACCTGGCCGTCACGGCTGCGCTCATCGAAGCTGAAGGCCGCCGGGCCCTCGTGGTCGACGGCGACATCCGCGGCCTCTCCGAGACGCTGGCCGAGCGTACGATCGAGCGGTTCGGCCGCCTCGACGTGTGGGTCAACAACGTCGGCGGCAGCGACGAGAAGACCGTCCGGGCCCTCGTCGACACCAGCGACGAGACGTTCCGGTCGCAGCTCGAGCTCAACCTCGTCACCGCGTTCCAGGGCGCCAAGGCCGCAGCGCGGCGGATGACCACGGGCGGGGCGATCGTCAACATCTCCTCGGGCGCCGGCATGCGGGGCTCGCCATACACCGGGCCCTACGCCGCAGCCAAGGCCGCGTTGAACAACCTCACCGAGACGTTGGCGCTCGAGCTGGCCCCGCTGATCAGGGTCAACACGGTGGCGCCGGGGCCCGTGGCCACCGAGGCCTTCACCGAGGTGCTGGGCACCGACGGTCGACACGACGAGATCGCCGCCTCGATTCCCTTGGGCCGCATGGGCACACCCGACGACATCGCCGCCGCCGTGGTGTACCTGGCGTCGCCGGCGGCGTCGTGGGTCACCGGGCAGCTCCTGCTCGTCGCCGGCGGCCGCACCCATCGGGCCGTGCAGTACCAGCCGCGCCCGTCACCCACGTCCTGAGCGCCGTCGGGTGGGGCCGCAGGTTCCACCACCCGAGTCCTGAGCGCCGTGGCCCACCGGGCGCCTTGGGCGGCGGGCGCCCACCCACCCGAGCAGTGTTCACAACGACGCCACATGCCGTGTCCTTCTGAACACTGCTGAAGGGCGGGGGCCCGCCGGAGCGAGCAGAGCTGGACTGTAATTAACTCTGCGGTCAATAATGGGGGTCCACGTCGCGGAGGAAACGCCCAGATGAGCGAACCGACTCAGCTCGGACAGGCCAGGTCGCCCGGGATCACCTACCAGGCCCTGCTCGACACCGACACCCACGACGTCCCGGCCGTCCTCCGGATCGAGCATCCCCGCTACCTGGGCAGCGAGGACATCCCGATCGACCGCTACATCAGCCGCGCCTGGCACGACGCAGAGGTCGCCAACCTCTGGAGCCGGGTCTGGCAGTACACCTGCCGGGAAGAGGAGATCCCCGAGGTCGGCGACTTCCACATCTACGAGATCGTGCGATCGTCGTACATCGTGATCCGCACCGCGCGCGACGAGATCAAGGCCTATCCCAACTCCTGCCTGCACCGGGGCCGTCAGCTCAAGGACCACGACGGGCACTGCAGCGAGATCCGCTGCCCCTTCCACGGCTTCACCTGGGCCATCGACGGTGCCTTGAAGCGGGTCCCGGCCGACTGGGACTTCGAGCACGTCGCGGCCGACGATTTCTCGCTGCCCGAATGCCGGGTGGGCACGTGGGCCGGGTTCGTGTTCATCAACCCCGACCCCGACGCCGAGCCCCTGGCCAGCTACCTCGGTGAGATCGTCGAGCACTTCGCCGATTGGGACCTCGCCAATCGCTACAAGCAGGCCCACGTGGCCAAGGTCATCCACGCCAACTGGAAGGTCGCCCAGGAGGCGTTCTGCGAGGCCTACCACGTGAGCGGCACGCACCCGCAGGCGCTGGCGTACCTGGGCGACCTGAACAGCCAGATCGACATCTGGGAGAACTTCGCTCGCACCATCACCGCCGGCGGCACGCCCAGCCCGCACCTCGATCCGATCCCGACACAGGACGAGATGATGCGGGCCATGCTCGACGTGCGCCACGATCAACCCAACCCCATCCCGGTGCCCGACGGCGCCTCGATGCGCGTTGAGGCCGCCGAAGCCACCCGGGCCCGCTGGCGGCCCGTCGCCGGAGACTGGGTCGACCGGTTGTCCGACGCCGAGCTCAACGACAGCATCGACTACACTGTCTTCCCGAACTTCCACCCGTGGGGTGCATTCAACCGGATCGTGTACCGCTTCCGGCCCAACGGCGACGACCACCGCAGCTCCATCATGGAGTGCATCTACCTCGCTCCCTTCGCCGGTGAGCGTCCGCCGCCGGCGCCCATCCATTGGCTCGCCGAGCACGAGACGTTCGTCGACGCCGCCGAGCTCGGCATGCTGGCCAAGGTCTTCGACCAGGACCTCTTCAACATGGCCAAGGTGCAGCGGGGCCTCGAAACCACCCGCAAACCCGGCATGACGCTGGGCAACTACCAGGAATCCAAGATCCGTTGGATCCACGCCAAACTCGACCAGTGGGTGAAAGGCGACTGATGCTCGGTATGCGACATCCCTTCAGCGGTGCACTGTACGAGCGCGACGGCTTGGGCAACCTGCTGGTGACCGACGGCGACCGCTGGGGCAGGTTCCGAGTCGACGGATCATGGATCGAGGGCCCGCTGCGGGAATGCGATCCGCAGCTGTGCGGATGGGTCGCCGGTCCGATCATCCCCAACCACCGGGTCGTCGAGACGGTCCCCTCCCCGCCGGGGGCGCACTCGTGACACACACCGCCGACGCTCCCACCGCACCCGTCGCCGCCACACCCGTCGCCTCCGCACCCGTCGCCTCGGGACGGGATCAGCTCGTGGCTATGGCGCGGCGCACCCTGGCGCATGCCGTCGCCGGTACCCATCCCATCGAGCCCGGCATCGTGCGGGTGCCCACGGCGAGCTACCACGATCCCGAGCAGTGGCAGGCCGAGATGACCCGCATCTTCCGCCGGGTGCCGCTCGTGCTCGGGTTCAGCTGCGAGCTGCGCGAGCGCCACGCCTACAAGGCCCTCGACGTGATGGGCGTACCGATCCTGCTCAGCCGGGGCGACGACGGGGTGCTGCGCTCGTTCGTGAACACGTGCAGTCATCGGGGGGCGATCGTGGCGCCTGAGGGCTCGGGTGTGGCCCGGCGCTTCACGTGCCCGTACCACGCCTGGTCCTACGACAGCCAGGGCGCGCTGGTCGGGATCTTCCAGCGGGAGGTCTTCGGCGAGGTCGACGCGTCGTGCATGGGCCTCACCCCGCTCCCGGTGGCCGAGCGGGCCGGACTCGTCTTCGGGGGCGTCACCCCGGGAGCCGAGCTCGACATCGACGCCTGGCTGTGCGGCTACGACGAGGTGCTGGCCGAGCACCACCTGGAGCGGTGCACGCTGGTGGGACGCCAGAGCGTCGCCGGTCCCAACTGGAAGCTCGCGTACGACGGCTACCTCGACTTCTACCACCTCCCCGTGCTGCATCGCGACAGCTTCGGCCCCGAGTACAGCAACCGGGCCATCTACGACGCCTGGGGGCCGCACCAACGTCTGACCCAGCCCGACGCTCGCATGATGGTCCTCGACGGCGTGCCCGAGCCCGACTGGCCGACCGAGGCCATGCTCGGTGGCGTCTGGACGATCTTCCCGCACGTCTCCATCGCCAACTTCGACGTCGGCGGGCGCTTGTACATGGTGTCACAGCTGTTCCCGGGCGAGACCCCGGGGACGTCGGTGACCGTGCAGAACTTCCTGGCGACCTTCGAGCCGACCGACGCCCACCGAGCCGAGATCGAGACCCGCATGGGGTTCCTGCTCGACGTGGTGCGCGACGAGGACTACCACACCGGCTTGGGTATCCAACGGGCGGTGCGTACCGGCGCCAAGGCCGAGTTCGTCTTCGGCCGCAACGAAGCCGGCGGGCACCGCTTCCACGCCTGGGTCAACCGCCTCCTCGCCGCCGACGACAGCGACTTCGGGGCTGTCATGGCCGCGGCCGAAGAGCTCCACCACCCCTGAGCCCCGGGCGTCGCACCCAGCCCGTGCCCGCTGCCCTGAACCCCGTCCAGCACCTGTCGCTCATGGGGGTCAGAGCCCGCCTGAGCGACAGGTGCTCGTGTCTCTCGGGGCGAACTCTGGGCTAGCTTCAGGGCTAGCTCTCCACGTAGCGCCCGAGGAGCGGTGCGACCCGCCAGGCCTCGGGGATGCGCTCGCTGCCGATCATGCGGTCGAGCTGCTCGTGGAAGTGCCAGATCCGGCGCTCCTGGTAGTTGATCCTGATGCCGGCGAGGGCCGGCGACTCCAGTGAGCGCTGCATGGGGGCCATGTTGGCGGTGTCCTCGCCCATGATGCGATCGAAGCGCTCCAGCCTCGCCTGCCAATGCTCGGGCAGCTCGTCGCCTTCCCAGTCGACGGGCCCGTAGTGCGTCCAGTCGAGGCGGGTGTGGCCCGGGTCGATGGGCCAGAGGTTCAGGACCGGGTAGCCGTAGGCGGCGAGCGGCGATATGAGGTTCGGAAACACGCTGTACGCCGTGCTGGTGCTGCGGATCATGCGATCGACGGTCGCGATGTCGGTGAAACCTGGCTCCTTCAGATCCTGCCAATCGGCCCAGTCGGCCATCCCCGAGTTCTCGCAACGGCGGCGGGAGAACGGCGTGACCATGCGGCTGTGGCCGTTGGTGAGCAGGCCCATGGCGGCGCCCCGGTTGTCGAGCAGCGTGAAGCCGTCGTGGGAGTGGATGTGACGGAAGTGGTACACCTCGAGGAACGCCTCGGCCGCCACCTTCCAGTTGCAGGCGATCACCTCCGAGGTGCGGCCGATGCGGCGTAACGGTTCGCTCCTGATCCCGAGCTCGGCCAGCTCGCCGGGGACGGGTCCCAGCCAGTGCAGCAGCGACTCGGCGTCGGGGTCGCGGTTCACGAACACCCAGCCGTCCCATGTCTCGCAGCGCACCGGGGGGAGGCAGATCGCGGCCCGGTCGAGGCCCACGAAGTCGCGCTCGTCGGGGAGGCTCACGAGCGTGCCGCCGTCGATCTCGTAGGTCCAGCCGTGGTACTGGCAGCGAAGCTGGCGGGCCGAGCCGCGTGCGTCGCGAACGACGGGCGCTCCTCGGTGCTGGCAGGTGTTGTAGAACGCCCGCAGCACGCCGTCGGTGTTGCGCACGATCACGATCGGCACACCCAGGTCGTCGAAAACCATGTGGTCGCCGGGCTCGGGCACGTCCTCGGATCGTCCGGCCAACACCCAGACCCGCGGCCACAGGTTCTGCGCCTCCAGTTCGAACATGAGGTCGCTGGTGTAGCGCTCGGAGGCGATCGGGGAGAACGCCGGGAACCCGTCCGGGGGACCGGTCCGGGCCACCTCCCAGCGCATCTGCTCGCGTATGCGTTCCGCCAGAACGTTGTGCACGTTCGCTCCTGGGGTGACAGGTGGATCTCGTCCGACGCTACACCGCGACATACCAAACGATTAGTTTTCCGGGCATGGATGTCTACGAGGCGATATACACGACCAGGGCAATGCGGCGACTCGAACCGACGCCCCTGCCCTCCGACCTGCTCCCCAGGCTGTTCGACGCGGCGATCCGAGGACCCAACAGCGGCAACGAGCAACGATTCCGGTTCGTGGTGCTCACCGATCCCGCCGTCAAGCGCCAGGTGCAGGGGCTCTACCGGGCCTGTCTCGATCAGCTCAACCAGACCCAGTACGCCTACGCCCAGGAACGTGTGACGACCGGCGATCCCAATGATCCCTTGGTGCAACAGACGGCCCGCATCGACGGCTCGGCCCAATGGTTGGCTGACAACGTGCACGTGGCCCCGGCGCTGATCTTCGTGTTCGGCAAGGTCGGCGGCGAGACCACCACGTTCCCGTGCCTGTGGAACCTGTGCCTGGCGGCCCGGGCCGAGGGTTTCGGCACCACGATCACCACGCTGCTCAAGCACCGCAAGCGCGAGATCGAGGCGCTGCTCGGCGTGCCCGACGACGATGTCTGGCACATGCACGCCATGGTCCCCATCGGTTATCCGCTCGGACGGTGGGGCGTGCCCAAGCGCCGTCCGGCCGAGGAGGCCGTGTTCGCGGAGTCGTGGGGCCGGCCCGTCGACTGGACCGTCCCCGCGCCGTTGTGGTCGGCGCCGGCCGCTTCGCCGGGCGAACCGGTCGCCCAACCCTGAGCATTGTTCAGTACGACGTCACCGGGGATGTCCTTGTGAACAATGCTCGCTGGGGGTTGGCACTCAGCGCTCAGAGCACTCAGAGCACGCGGAGGGGGTCGGCGCCCGTGAAGGTGCGGGCGGCGTCGGCGACCATGGCATAGAAGGCCACGAGCCGGGAGGTGCGGGGGTAGATCTCGATGAGGTGGCCGAGCTCGTGGCGGGCGTCGTGCATGGCGAAAGCGTTGCCGGTCGAGGTCTCGCCGTAGAGGATCTCGGGCCATCCCCGGGCGGCCAGCGCGGCGCCGGCCGTCTCGACGTCGTCGACGAAGAACGCCAGGTGGTGCAGGCCCGCAGGTTGGGTCACCGGGCTGGGGTGGTGCACGCAGAACAGCTCGAGCATCACCTCGCCCCACTGGGTGAAGGCCGACGAGTGGTCGAACGTCGCGGGCTCACCGGCCAGGCGGGCATTGGCGACGGCGATGTGGTCGCGCAGGAACACAGGGCCGACGCCGCGTCCCAACCAGCGTTCGGCCGCCATCCGGGTATCGGCGACGCCGTAGGCGACTTGCACCGGCGGGCCC
>JANLSK010000225.1:0-21879 GCA_031362415.1 Actinomycetes bacterium
GTCGTCGATCGACAGCGCCATGACCGCCCCGAACGACCAGCCCTGCACCACGAGCGGTGTGCCCGTGGGGACGATCGTCGTGAGGTGCTCGAGCGCGGCCCGCACGTCGTGCACCTCGCTGTCGCCGGCGGTGTGGCTGCCGGTGCTGGCTCCCACCCCCCGGAAGTTGAAGCGGATCGCCGTGATGCCCATCGTCGGCAGCGCACTGAAGAGCGCCGCCGGCACGGTGGTGTGCATCGATCCGCCGTGGAGGGGATGAGGATGGCACACGACGATGCCCGCCCGGGGCCGCCGGCCACCGAGGGGCAGCGCCTGCTCGGCCTCGATGTGGATCCCGTCGGCCGTCGTGAGCATGACCGCTGTCGTTGCCATGAACCGTGAACCTAGATCCTCCCGGGGTGCTCGTTCCCGGCCGACGGGCCGGGAGGCCCCATGGGCGCTGGCCCGGGTCGAAGTCGGCTCGGAGGCGTCGCCGGGCCCCGGGTACGATCAGGCCATGTCCTTCGCATCCACGCCGATCGTGGCCTCCCCCGAGGCGCTGGCCACCGTGAAGTACGACGAGCAGGGTCTCGTCCCGGCGATCGTGCAGGAACACGGCACGGGCCGGGTGCTGATGCTCGCCTACATGAACTCCGACTCGCTGGCCCAGACGCTGGCGACCGGCCGCACCTGGTTCTGGTCGCGGAGTCGCCAGGAGTACTGGTGCAAGGGCGAAACCTCGGGCGACCGCCAATACGTGCGCGAGGCCTATTACGACTGCGACGGCGACACGCTGCTGTTCGTCGTCGACCAGGAGGGCAAGGGCGCCTGCCACACCGGCGAGTACTCGTGCTTCTTCCGGTCGTTCGGTGAGCCGTCGGCGGCGACCGCCGAGGGCTGATCCGCTCACGTGGCGAGCCCCGGCACGAGCTCGACGGGCAAGGCCCAGGTGTCGCGCGACGACGTGCGGGCCCTGGCTCGCGACCACACCATGGTCCCGGTCTGGCGTGAGCTGCTGGCCGATGTCGAGACGCCGGTGTCGGTGTTCGCCAAGCTCGTCGGCGACGACGAGGGGTTCCTGCTCGAGTCGGTCGAGCACGCCGAGCGCTGGGGACGGTTCTCGTTCGTGGGGCGCGATCCCCGGCTCACGCTCATCGCCAACGGCAACACCGTCACCTGGCGGGGCGAGCCTCCCCCAGGCGTCCCCAGCGATCGCGGCGCGCTCGGCGCGATCGAAGCGCTCCTGGCCCGGTTCCGCAGCCCGCGGGTGGACGAGCTGCCGCCGTTCCACGGTGGGCTCGTAGGGCATCTCGGCTACGACGTGGTGCGCGAGATCGAACGGCTCCCCGACCGGCCGGTCGACGACGGGGGCTTCCCCGATGCCGTGATGTCCGTGCCCCGCCAGGTCGTGGCCTTCGACCATTTCCGCCAACGCCTGCAGCTCATCGAGCACCTGTACCTCCCCTCGGGTACGACCGACGCCACGATCGACCAGGCCTACGACGACGCCAGCCGCCGCCTCGAGGAGATGGTCGTGGCCGTCGGCCGTCCGTTGCGCTACCAGCCCGCCGTTCCCCCGGCGCTGCTCGCCACCGACGAGCTCGAGATGCTGCCCACGTCGGGACCGTGGTCGAGCGACGGCTTCCGGCGGGCCGTGGAGGTGGCGAAGGAGCACATCCTGGCGGGCGACATCTTCCAGGTCGTGCTGAGCCAGCGGTTCGACGTGGAGCTGCCCACCGCTCCCTTCGAGGTCTACCGGTCGCTGCGCCAGCTCAACCCGTCCCCGTACATGTACTTCGTCCGCCATCCCGAGATCACGATCGTGGGCTCGTCGCCCGAGCCCATGGTGCAACTGCTCGACGGGAGGGTGATCTCACGTCCCATTGCCGGCACTCGGCGCCGGGGCCGCACCGACGAGCACGATCGGCGGATGGCCGCCGAGCTCACCGAGCATCCCAAGGAGCGGGCCGAGCACGTGATGCTCGTCGACCTCGCCCGCAACGACGTGGGTCGTGTCGTGCGCTTCGGCACCGAGACCGTCGACGAGCTGATGCTGCTCGAGCGGTACTCGCACGTCATGCACCTCACCAGCCAGGTGTCGGGGGAGCTGCGTGACGGGCTGGGACCGGTCGACGTGCTGCGAGCGACCTTCCCGGCCGGCACGGTGAGCGGCGCGCCCAAGGTGCGGGCCATGGAGATCATCGACGCGCTGGAGCCGGTGAAGCGTGGCCCCTACGCCGGCGTGGTGGGCTATCTCGACTTCGCCGGGAACCTCGACACGGCGATCGCCATCCGCACCATGTTCGTACGGCCGCTCGACGCCGAGCCCGGCTCGGGTGACGGTGGCTCGGGTGACGGTGGCTCGGCCACCACACGCTGGCTGGGATCGATCCAGGCCGGCGCCGGGGTCGTCGCCGACTCGGAGCCGGCCGAGGAAGACCTGGAATGTCACAACAAGGCCCGAGCGTTGCTCACGGCGGCTGCCGCGGCTCGCGACCTCACCCCGCTGGTGGTCGACGACCGAGACGATCGCCGCGACAGTGACGACCGAGACGAACGAGAGGGACGAGATGGCTGAGCTCGCCGGCGCGGTGCTGTTCGATCGTCGTGATCGCGATGCGGTGGTGGTCACCGGGCCGGATGCTGCGACCTTCCTGCACTCGTTGTGCTCGCAAGATGTTGCCGGCCTGGCCGACGGTGAAGGCGCCCATGCGCTGCTCCTGCAACCCCAAGGGAAGCTGATCGCCGACTTTCGGGTGCTGCGGGTGGATAACGAGCTCTGGCTCGACTGTGAGGCCGGGGTGGGCTCGGCGCTGGCGTCCACGCTCAACCGCTTCCGCATCCGCGTGAAGGCCGAGGTGCTCGACCGGTCCGCCGAGCTCGGGGTGATCGAAGTTCGCGGTCCCGGGGCCCTGGCGACATCGCCGGTGCCCGTCCCCGAGACCCAGCACGCCCACCGGACCTGGCCGGGCTGCGCCGGTGTGCGCATCGTGCGCGCCGACTGGCCCGACGGCACACCGGGCTTCGACGTCGTCGGTCCCATCGTCGCTGGAACCCACGCCGGTCTCGACGGTCTCGACGGAGCGCTCGCCGAGTTCATGGCTGCCGGTCTGGGCCTGGCGTCGGCCGACGAGCACGAGTACCGCCGGATCGTTGCCGGCGTCGTGCGTCAAGGCCTCGACACCAACGACGCGACCATCCCGCAGGAGGCCTATCTGGAGCGGACGGCTGTCTCGTTCACCAAGGGATGCTTCGTGGGCCAGGAGTTGGTGTGTCGCATCGACTCGTTCGGCCAGGTGCCCCGGCTGCTCCGGCTGGTGCGCCTCGACGCTCGGGGAGCGGTCGAGCCCGGCAGCGAGGTCGTGCACGAGGGCGCCGGCGTCGGCGCGGTCACGAGCGTGGCCACGGAGCCCGGCGGTGCGACGGCCGTGGCGTTGGCCTCGGTGAAACGGACGATCGCCGTGCCCAGCGCCGTCACGATCGCCGGGATCGCCGGCCGGCTCGAGGTGCTCCCCGGCCGGGTCGACGACGACGCCCCCAAGCCGGTCGCCCAGGCTCGTCTCGGCCTACGCGCCAAACGGTGAGCGCCGGCACCTCGACGGGCGCGGCTTGGGTTGTACCAGGGCCGACCAGGGTGGCGATTCCCCGCACGAACCTCGCTGGGAAGCGGATCTCAGTCTCGACGAACCGGGACCGTACACTCCTCGCCCTGTGACGATCCTCGACACCATCCTGGCCACCAAGCGCATCGAGGTGGCTGCGTTGCGCCCCCGCTCTGCTTCGATCGAAGCGGCCGCGGCGTGTGCACCGCCGGTTCGAGATTTCGCCGGGTCGTTGCGCCGCGCCGACGGTCGGGTGGCCATGATCACCGAGATCAAGCGGAAGTCGCCGTCGAAAGGAATCCTGGCCGCAGGACTCGATCCCATCGCCCTGGCCCGGGCCTACGAGGCTGGCGGCGCGGCCGCATTGTCGGTGCTCACCGACGGCCCCTATTTCGCCGGCTCGCTCGGCGATCTGCAGGCCGCCAGGAGCGCATGCTCGTTACCGGTGCTGCGCAAGGACTTCACGGTCGACGCGCTCCAGATCCTCGAGGCCCGAGCCGAGGGTGCCGACGCGATCCTCCTCATCGTGGCCGCCCTCCCCGACGATGGGCAGCTGAAATCGTTGCATGAGATGGCGATCGATCTGGGCCTGGGCGTGCTCGTGGAAGCCGACGACGAGGACGGCGTCGAACGGGCCCTGAACGCCGGTGCCCGTGTCGTGGGTGTGACCAACCGCGATCTGCGGACCTTCGGGGAGGATCTCTCGGTGTCGGAGCGCTGCGCCCGACTCATTCCGGGTTCGGTGATCGCGGTGGCGGAGTCGGCGATCCGCTCGGCCGACGACGCCGCCCGGATGGCCGCCGCGGGCTTCGACGCCGCGCTGGTCGGTGAAGCGCTGGTGAAGGCCGACGATCCGGAGGCGCTGGTCGCGGCCATGGCGGCGGCGTCGGTGTCACGCCGGCACTGACAACCATCCGGGCGATCGGTGCGAGGCGCCGGGCGCTCGGCGCTCGATGCCGGCGCTCGCCCGTTCAGGGCTGGTGCTGCTGGACGATCCCGGTCACCAACCCTCCTGCAACGGTGACGTTGAAGCCGATGGCGAAGGCGTACTGGTACTCGGGATCGCTGCCGAGATGGCCGGGAGCCAGAAACGTGGCCCATGTGGCCAGGTCGACCTGGGCGAGATTGCCGGGATCGCTGCTGCGCCCGTCGGCGCCCTGGACCGTGGCCTTCACACCGTTGGCCACGGTGAGCGTGACCGTCGACAGGTCGAGGTTCTCGACGACGTAGCCGTTGGGTGCCCCGTCGCATTCGTCGAACTCCGCACACGCAACCCGATCGGCCTCCTCGCCGGTGATCCACCTCGCGGTGTCGAGAGCGATCGTCGAGGCGGCGGCATCGATGGCGTGCACGTAGCCGAAGTAGGTCCCGTCGCTGAGGGCTGCGGCGACGGTGGACGGGGTGATCGGCACCGTCGCGGTGGTGGTTCCGGGGGCCGTCGACACCCCGACGGGAGAGACCTCGGCCGCGATGATCGTGGGACCGCCCCCGCCGTTGCCGAGCGTCGTTTCGGGGAACACGATCCCGGTCGTCGGAGGGCCCGGGGCCGGAGGAGCGGCTGGGACGCTGACGCCCGAGGGTGGCGGTGTGGGCTCGGTGGCCGAGACCGCGCCCTCGGCGCGGTCATCGCCACCACAGCCGTTCCCCAACGCCACCAGGGCAATCACGACAACCAGCGACCCGTATCCTCGTTGATGCATCAGCGCAGACTATGGCCCCGGCGCAGAGCGGCGCCCCGCGATCCCGCCCCCCGCCGACGCAAGCGCTTGGCGTGATGGCGAGCGGTGGTTCGATCGTCAGCGGCAGACGTCGGCGCCCTCGTCGATCGGCGGACCGCCGGTGGTGTCGAGGTAGCGCCAGTGGTAGCCATCGGGCTCGAGCGTGAGGTCGAGGACGCCGAAGACCGAGGTGTGCCGGACCTCCGAGCCCACCAGGGGCGCGGCGAACTCGTACGGCGGCGCGCCACCGGTGCCCACGACGAACTCTCGGACGCCTTCGGCAACGGGAAGCCCGTCGGCGTCGAGACGCTCGAACCGTTCGTAGTGATGCTCGTGGCCGTTGAGGACGACATCGGCTCCCCCATCCACGAGCGCGTCCCAGAGCGGAGCGACCGTGGTGTCGGAGCCGTGCTCGACACCGGAGCTGAACCTGGGATGGTGCCAATACGCCAGCGTGCACCGGCCGGGGTGGGCCTGGAGGTCGGCCCGGAGCCATTGGACCTGCGGTGAATCGGCGTCGCACGAGACGACGGCGCAGTTCGAGTTGAGCGCCACGAGATGCCAGTCGCCGAGATCCCAGCTGTACCAGCCCCGGGCGCCGTCCACCGGGCCACCGGATTCGTCGACCCGATCTGCGAGGCTCGGTGAGGCCGAGAAGTACGCCATGTAGCCGGCGGCGTCGCGGTCGCCGTAGTCGTGGTTGCCCGGGGTCGGGTACAGACGGTCGCGCATCGAACCCCACACGGGGTCGAAGCATCCCGAGAACATCGCATCGGTGCCGGCCGGGTACACGATGTCGCCGAGCATCACGACGGGGAGCGGGCCCAGCGACTCCACGAGCTCGGCCGCAGCCGAATCCGACTCCCACTCGCACCCGGCGAGATCGCCCGCCGCCACCAGTGACACGGTGGAGGCCGTCGTCGCCGTCTCGGGCCCGGTGGCGGGCGGGGTGGACGGGGGAGACGGGGGAGACGCAGTCGGCGACCCGTGGTCGCCGTCTCCGGCACACGCGGTCACGCCCATCACGAGAACCACGGCCCAAGCGATGATCCGGGACCTTCCACCTTGACCGGGCACGAACGCCGACGCTAGCTCCTGGCGCACGGGGTCTGAACCGCGAGGCGGATACGCTGTCGCACCGGCCCGTCGTGGGAAGGCTGCCCCGGTGTTCGTGAAGATCTGCGGGATCACCAACGAGGAAGATGCCCTGCTCGCGGTGGCCATGGGGGCCGACGCCGTCGGATTCATCTTCGCGCCGAGCCCCCGGCAAATGAACCCCGACGACGTGCGCGACATCGTGAAGCGGCTGCCCGACGACATCGTCACCGTTGGCGTCTTCCGCAACGAGATGCCCGAGCGGGTCGTGGAGATCATGCAGCGCACGTCCCTCGAAGCCGCTCAGCTCCACGGCCGCGAGCCGGCGAGCGACGTCCGATGGATCCGTGAGCGGGTGGGCGTGGTCATCCAAGGTGTCACGGCTGGCGACGACGCGTTCAACCGGGCCTCGGGCAGCGCAGCCGACGTCATCCTCATCGACGGTCCCCAGCCCGGTTCGGGGACCGTCTTCGACTGGTCGCTCGCCGAAGGCGCCCCGTCGGGGTCCAAGATCCTGCTCGCCGGGGGGCTCACGCCCGAGAACGTCGCCACGGCCATCGCCAAGGTCCGTCCGTGGGGCGTCGACGTCGCCAGTGGCGTCGAGCGGGCACCGGGTCGCAAGGACCCCGTGAAGGTCCGGCGCTTCATCGAAGAGGCCAAGCTGGCAGGCGAGGAGCTGGCCGATCAGGGTGGCATTCGCCGGGTGGCTCCCGAACGACCGTTTGATTGGGCAGAGGACGACCAGTGACCACGAACCCCATCGCCACCCGAGCCGGTGGCGTGCACCTCGATCCGCCAGGCCCCGAGCCGATCGGGCTCGGCCGCTTTGGCGAGTTCGGCGGCATGTACGTGCCCGAGACGCTGGTGCCGGCGTTGGAGGACCTCACCGTCGAGTTCCGCAAGGCCTGGCACGACAACGACTTCCGGTCGGAGTTCGCCGGGTTGCTGGGCTCGTACGCCGGGCGCCCGTCGCCGGTCACCGAGTGTCACCGGCTCTCAGACCACCTCGGGGTCCGGGTCCTGCTCAAGCGGGAAGACCTGAATCACACCGGCTCGCACAAGATCAACAACGTCCTCGGCCAAGCGTTGCTCACCCGACGGATGGGCAAGAAGCGGGTCATCGCCGAGACCGGCGCCGGTCAGCACGGTGTGGCCACGGCCACCGTTGCGGCCTTGTTCGGCCTCGAATGCCGGGTGTACATGGGCTCGGTCGACGTCGAACGCCAGGCGCTCAACGTGTTCCGCATGCGGCTGCTCGGCGCCGAGGTCGTCCCGGTCACGAGCGGCAGCGCCACCCTGAAAGACGCCGTCAACGACGCGCTCCGTCACTGGGTGGCTTCCGTCGAGTCGACGCACTACATCCTGGGATCGGTGGTCGGGCCGCATCCCTTCCCGTGGATGGTCAGGGAGTTCTGCCGGGTTGTGGGCGACGAGGCACGCGAGCAGTGCCGCCTGCTCCTCGACGGTCACGATCCCGACGTGGTCGTGGCCTGCGTGGGCGGGGGCTCCAATGCCATCGGCACGTTCACCGGGTTCGTCGACACCGACGCCCGTCTGATCGGGGTGGAGGCCGGCGGCGGGGGGATCGAGTCGGGGCGCCATGGCGCGGCCCTGTCGCGAGGTGGTCCTGGCATCCTGCACGGGGCGCGCAGCTACTTCATGCAGGACGAGCACGGTCAGATTCTCGAAGCCCACTCCATCTCGGCCGGACTCGACTATCCGGGCGTGGGCCCTGAGCACGCGAGCCTGAAGGCGAGCGGTCGGGCCGAGTACAGCTACGCCACCGACGAGATGGCGCTGGAAGGGGTTCGGCTCCTGTCGCGGCTCGAGGGGATCATGCCGGCGCTCGAGCCGGCGCACGCCATCGGTTGGCTCGCGTCCGCGGTCGGTCGAGCCGACGGCGTCGCCGCCGGTTCCACGGTGCTCGTCACCCTCTCTGGACGGGGCGACAAAGACGCCGAGCAACTCGCTGAGCGGTACGCGAGCGCGTTCGGTCTCGAGCCTGTCGAGCGCGGCGCTCCAGCGCGATGAGGCTCGAAGCCCATCTCCGCGAGGCCAGGGCATCGGGGCGCAAGCTGCTCGTCCCCTACGTCACCGGGGGCCTCGGTGGCGTGTGGATGGAGGCCATCGAAGCGGTTGCGGCTGCCGGTGCCGACGCCGTCGAGGTCGGGATCCCCTTTTCCGATCCGGTGATGGACGGGCCCACGATTCAGGAGGCATCCCTGCGGGCGCTCGACGTGGGGGCCACGCCGGCCGGGATCATCGCCGATCTCGCCACCGTGCGCATCGGCGTCCCGCTCGTGGTCATGACCTACTGCAATCCCGTGGCCCACATGGGTTTCGAGCGCTTCGCGACCATGCTGGCCGAAGCCGGGGTCGACGGCGCCATCGTTCCCGACCTCCCCCTCGACGAGCTCGATCCGTGGTCCGACGCGGCGGGAGCCGTCGGGCTCGAGACGGTGCTCCTGGCCGCCCCGACCACCCCCGACGACCGGCTACGCCGTATCTGCGAGCGTTCCCAAGGGTTCGTCTACGGCGTTTCCCTGCTCGGCGTCACCGGCGAGCGGCTGACCCTGTCGAGCCAGGCCCTCGAGATAGCCCGGCGGCTCAAGCGCACCACCGACAAGCCGGCCGTGCTCGGGGTCGGGATCTCCAACGCCGAGCAGGCGGTCGAGGCATGCTCGGCGGCTGACGGTGTCGTGATCGGCTCGGCGGTGGTCCGGTGCCTGCTCTCAGGAGGCGGGGCCGAGGCGGCCGGCGCCTACGTGGCGACGATCCGTGCGGCGCTCACCGAAGCCGGCGCCAGCGCCGGTGCCGGGGTCGGTGTCGGTTGATCATGGACGACCCGTGAGCCGAGGTTCCAAGCCCGCGGTTCGGCCGCGCGCCTGGATCGCTGGCGTCGCCGTGGTCGCCATGGTGGGCATCGTCGGAGCGGCGGTTGCCTGGTCGTGGCCTTCTGCCGACGGCTCGCCGAGCGCGTCGGGAACGTTGCCCGAACGGGTCGGCCGCTTCGCTGCGTCGGCGGTTTCGGCTGAGTTCTCGGTCACCGTCGATTGGGAACGGCCGCCGCTCGACGATCTCGACTCGACGCTGGTGGTGACCGAGCGTTTCACAGGCTCGGTCGCCGTAGAGATCCCCGGGCGGTCGGAGTCGACCCTCGACAACGGAACCTACCTGCGGGGCCGGTTCTTCGACGGCGCCGATGCCTATCTCCGCAACGCGCAGACGTTCGACGCGCTCGTGGCCTCCCGTTGGACGAGCCGCGAGCTCACTGCGCTCGAGCAGACCCGGACGTTCGTCGACCGTCCCACGTTCGTCGGCGATCTCTTCGCTGCGCTCGCCGGGGGCGTGGTCGGTGTGCCCGCCGGGGGCCTCACGCCCGTCAGCTACCAGCTCGGCGGGGCTCGAGCCTTGACGTTCCTCCCCGACCTGCCGTTCTCGACGGCAACGGTGGTCGTGTGGGCTCGCGACTCTGGCGAGCCCCGGCGCGTCGAGATCACCGCTGCCGGCCCGGGCCGTCTGGAGGCCGAGCTGCACTTCGAGCGGTGGAATGCCGAGCTGGTGCTCGAGCCTCCCGAGACCGATGCGCTCGATCAGACCCCGGCGATCGACGACCTGAGCCTCGGTCAGTATTCGGGGGTCAGCCTCCTCCAACCCGTGACCCTGCCCGACGGTTGGACGCTGCTCGAGGCCGAGATGGTCCTGGGGGGAGCAGGCCCGGCCCGCAACGCGGTGCCCTGTCTCCATCCGGTACTCACCTACGGCGACGGCAACGGCGAGTCGCTGGTGCTCGAGCAGCTTCCCTCGACGTGTCGCACGTTCGTGCCGGCCGCTGCGCAGGACCTCATCGCCGAGACCACGATCGGGTGGTACGTGGTCGTCGACGACGAGACGATCAGGGGCGAGATCATCTCGGGTCGAACCGTCGTGCGCTTCACGACGACGCTGGCGTTGGAGGAGGCCGCAGCGACCCTGGCCGCCATGTCGCCGCTCGTCCTGCCCACGACGCCCCCCACCACGACAACGGGGCCGACCCCGACCACCGCCGCAGCTTCCACGACAGTGGCATCCACGACGACGCGGCCGAGCACGACGCGGGCCAGCACGACGACGACGACCTGACGCCCGTGAGGCTGTTGTTCAGCGGCGCAGGCCGTGGCCGAAGAAGCCGCCCTTGGGACGGGCGTGAGCGTGGAAATGGTCGGGAATGTTGCGCATGTGGCCGTCGACGTAGTGCTCGCCGAAGACCTCGGTTGCCACACGGCCGAGGTGCTCCATCATGTGCGAACGGTGGGCGTCGGAAGGCTCGGTCCCGTGCCAGCGCCACACGACCATCGGCGTCGCGCAGATCTCGCACTCGGCGATCCAGCACACGTCGTCCTCGTGGAACCACGGTGTGATCTTCGCCGCTTCGCAGAGATCGCACCGTGGGTCCTTCACGAGCTCGGGTGCAGCGTCGTTCGTCTCCGGCTGGCTCATCGCCAGGCTCCCGTCATGGTCGTCGTCTGGTCTGATCGATGCCGGGGCTACACGCAGTAGCTGCGGAGGGGCGGAAAGCCGTTGAACCCCACGGTGGAGTACGTGGTCGTGTATGCCCCCGTGGAGAGGATCTCGACGATGTCACCGGGGCGCAAGGCCAACGGCATGTGATAGTTGGACTTGTCGTAGAGGATGTCGACGCTGTCGCAGGTGGGTCCGGCCACCACCACGGGCCCCGACTCGGTCCCGTCGTGGGGTGTGCGGATCCGGTAGCGGATCGCCTCGTCCATCGTCTCGGCCAGACCCGAGAACATCCCGACGTCGAGGTAGACCCAGCGGCGCTCGTCGACGTCGCTCTTGCGGGACACCAGGACGACCTCGCTGAAGAGCACGCCCGCGTCGCCGACGAGGTACCGACCGGGTTCGGCGATGAGCAACGGACGGTCGGGCCCGTTCATCATGGGCCCGAGGTGCCGAGCGACGGAATTGCGAATGGCCTTGGCGTAGGCGCCGATGTCGGGGACCGCGTCGCTGTAGCGCGACGGGAATCCGCCGCCCAGGTTCACGACGGCCGGGATGACGCCGTCGCGCTCGAGCATCCTGAACATCGCTGCCACCTCGGCGAGCGCGCCGTCCCACTGGTTGGGCTGGCGCTGCTGGGATCCGACGTGGAAGCTGGCTCCGACGCGGTGGCCTCGCTGGGCTGCGTCGCGCAGGAGGTCGACGGCCATCAGCGGCTCGCATCCGAACTTGCGCGACAGCGGCCAGTCGGCGCCTTCGCCGGCGGTGAGGATGCGGCAGAACACCGTGGAGCCCGGAGCCTCGGCGCTGAGCTTGTCGAGTTCCTGGGCGCTGTCGAAGGCGAACATCCGCACGCCCATCTCGTGGGCGTAGGCGATGTCCTTGCGCTTTTTGATGGTGTTGCCGTACGAGATGGTGCTGGGCGGGGCTCCGACGCGGAGGCAGGCCTCGATCTCGCCAACGGAGGCCACGTCGAAGCACGAGCCCAGCTCCACGAGCAATCGCAGGATCTCGGGCGCCGGATTGGCCTTCACGGCGTAGAAGATCGCGGCTTCGGTGAGCGAGTCGCTCAGGGCCTGGTAGCGCTCGGCGACGATCGCGAGGTCAACGACCAGACAGGGTGTGGGCGGTTCATTGTCGGCGACGAAGCGCCGGATGCGGTCGGTGGGCAGATGAAGCGTTGCACCAACTGGTGGTGCGGTGTCGTCAGCCAACGGTCCTCCTCGGTCAGTGGGGAGGATAAGTATGGAGCACCCGGAGCCCTTGTCCCGCACGGGTTCTCGTGCACAGTGGATTCCATCGTCGGTGAGTTCGGGGGCGATGGAATCCTCATCGATCGGGGCCTGTATCCGATCCGATCGCAATTGAACGCGGTGCATTGGGATCGACCCGGGGCCGCGAGACTGCAATCGTGGACGACGAGATCACCCTGTACGAACACGTCGGCGGATCGGCGTTCTTCGCCGCGTTGGTCGAGCGCTTCTACGACGGTGTTGAGCACGATCCGCTGCTGCGGCCGCTCTATCCCCACGACCTGGGCCCCGGAAAGCGGGCCCTGCAGCTGTTCCTCGAGCAGTACTGGGGCGGACCGGGCACCTACAGCGAGGAGAAGGGCCATCCTCGCCTACGGATGCGCCATGCCCCGTTCGTGATCGGACCCGCCGAGCGTGATCGATGGCTCCACCACATGGTTGGCGCCGTGACGCGCTCGGGTCCGAGCCCGGAGATCGAGGCTCGCCTGCTCGAGTACTTCGAGATGGCCGCGACGGCGATGATCAACCACGATTGACCGCGGGCGTCGGTGACACCGTTCACCGCGTCAACCGGGGTCGCCGGGTCGCCGGGGTGTCAGAGCCCGTCGAGCGTCTGACAGGAATCCATGTCGTTCGTCGTGGCGAACGTGTCCATGCGCTCGGTGATCGACACGTCCTCGACGGCGGTGCCGTTGAATACGGCATCCCCGCTGTCGGCCGCGACCACGTCGGCCGTGTAACCGATTCGCTCGCGCACGTGCAGGTCCCAGTCGGCGAGCCAGGTGTCGACCACCAGCCGGTCGGCATCGTTGGCCGGTGCGCTGGCGGCGAGGTCGGCCACCATGGTGCGCAGACCGGCGTTCTCGGCCTGGAGACGGGCGATGCGTTGATCGAACGTCTCGCCGTCGCGGCGCTCGGGAGCCTCTGGCAGCCCGGCCTTGACCGAGGCGCAGATCGACTCGGCCTGGGCCGCCCAGGCCGTATCGGCGAGCAGGTCGGGCGAGTCGTCACCGGTACCGTCGACGAAGGCGAAGATCCACAGGAGAATGACGGCGAACACCACCGTGGACCCCAGCAGCCGAGCCAGCCGTGCTCGGGGGCTGCGGATGCGAGCGGGGCTCGGCCCGGTCGTCGTCGAGGTGCCTCGGGTGCGCGCCATCGGGGCAACGGTACCGGGCCCTCCCAGCCGGGCTCCGACGGAGCTCAGATCACCGCTTCACCGGCGTGGGATCGAGGTCACCGTGATCCTCGCCGGGGTCCTCGTCCCCGTCCCCGTCGCTGGCGTGAGCCGGGCTCAGTTCGTCGAGCGTGGTTGCCGATGCCTCGGGGAGCCGGGGGAGCAGGAACAGAGTGGCCAGGATGGGGATGATCCCGAGGATCGCGATCGTGCGACCCAAGCCGCCCAAGGGATCGCGGAGGAACCCGGTGGTTATCAGCCCCACCGCCGATCCGCTCACCCCGGCGACCAGAAGGAGCGCGTGGGCCCGGGCCCGGAGCGCGGTGGGGAACATCTCGCTGCTGAAGCTGGAGATGGCCGGCGCGGCCATGGCGCCCACGACCGCTCCGACGGTGGCGGCCGTCCACAGGGGCACGCCGCTGGTCGTGTAGAAGGTCATCGACGCGGCCAGGCCGGCGACACCGAAGCCGATGGCGACGGGCTTACGCCCCTTGGTCTCGGCCAGGCGGCTGCCGACGAGAATCCCGAACAGCGCCGTGACGCTCGTGGTGGCCACCCGGAAGATCGTGATGTCGAGGCCGTCGAAGCCCCGATCGCGCCGGAGGTAGCGGTTCGAGAACTGGGCAGCAGGGGCCACGAAGATCTGGAGCAGGAACACGAACGCCGCCAGGGCGAAGAACCGGCGCCCGTACCTGCCCCGCACGATCTCGCGGACGGCCGCCGGCCGGGCCCGCTGCTCGGCGCTGATGGCCTCGAACCGGGGTGACTCCTGCAACCGTCGGGCCATCCCGGGAACGAGCACGAGCGAGGCCGCGACGAGCCCGTAGTGGATGCGCCAGGCATCTCCACCGAGATCGCTCAAAGGCAAGAGCAAGGTACCAATGGCGAAGCCGGCGTTGCTGGCCAGGGTCAGCATGCCGAGCGCGTAGGCCCGGGCCCGTTCGGGAGCGTTCTCGACGACGGTGATCGCGGCGATGGAGATGCTGGCGTTGAAGAGGCCCCGGCTCAGGACCTGCGGCACGGTGAACAGCGCCAAGTTGGGCGCCAGGGCCGAGAGGCCGCTCACGATCCCGATCCCGATCGTGGTGAGCAACAGCACCCTGCGCCGGCCGGCACGATCGGCGACCGATGCCGCGACCAGGGCCACGATCACCCCGATCCGAGCGACGGCCAACGCGATGCCGAGAGCACGATCGGAGCTCCCGAAGGAATCGCCGATGTAGTCGAGGTTCTGGGTGAACAGCGATCCGCCGAAGGTGGCGATCGCCAGCAAGGCCGAGACCGTCACGAGGTGCACGGCCTGCGCTTCGGTGAACGGTACGGGCGGCCCGGCGCGGACCTTCCGTCGCAGCTCGACGTGCACGGGCTCGTCGCGAAGTGCCGACGCGGCGCGTTCGAGACCCCGGCGCCGCTCCCACCACAGGCAGGGGGTGGTGACCCACCAGAAGTAGGGCAGCCGGGGGGATCGACCGACGGCGAGCTCGATGACGCCGTCGTCGCCGACGCTCATGGTTGCGGCGGCAGCCCCGTCGATCGACGACGACACCGTGAAATGCACGACACCGTCGGCCATCCGGGCCTCGGGCAACGATGCGAGGGCCCGGTCGATGACCGTCTGGGAATCGGCGTCGACGGTCAGTCGCAGTCGGGGCACCGGTGGATCGTAGGCACTGGGAGAGCATGGTCCGGTTCCCTGGCTCTAGGGTGCGCGTTCGACCTACGACGACCCCGGGGGAAACCGATGCCGCAGCTCCAGGTGGGAGACGCCGCTCCCGACTTCACACTCAGCGACCAGGACGGCCAAGCCGTGTCGTTGAAGTCGCTCAGGGGTAAGAACGTCGTGATCTTCTTCTATCCCAAGGCGCTCACCCCGGGCTGCACCACCCAGGCCTGCGAGCTGCGCGACGCCGCGCCGGGCCTGGCGGGCCAGAACACCGTCGTGCTGGGCCTCAGCCCCGATCGACCCGAGCTGCAGAAGCGCTTCGACGACAAGCACACGCTGGGCTACCCGCTCCTCGCCGACACCGACCACGCCGTGGCCGAGGCCTACGGCGTATGGGGCGAGAAGCTCAACTACGGCAAGAAGTACATGGGCATCATCCGGTCGGCCTTCGTGATCGACGCATCGGGGAACATCGCGGCGACGTTCTACAAGGTGAGCCCCAAGGACACCGTTCCCAAGGCCGCCAAGGCCCTGGCCGCACTTGCGCCCGGCTGAGCGGGCCCGGGCCCGGGGACCGGGCAGCGGGCGGGTCAGCTCACGCGGGTGCGGGTGACATCGATCGTTCCGTTGGAGTCGATGGTCCGGTTCTCGTCGAACACGACCGTGCCGTTTTGGCGTATGCGGATCGTGAACGCCTGGGTGCCGCCGCCTCCGGGACAGACGGCGTAGTACACCACGCGCACCAGGTAGTCACCGGGCGCCGCGCCGTCGATCGGCCAGACGACGCGTTCCACCGGGGCGTTGGTACTGGCTGTCGGGATGCAGCTGGCGTTGGCGTCACGGTCGAGCGCGCCCCCGCCGGGAGCCGTCGGGGAGTTGTAGGCCACGGTTGCGCCCGTGGCCTCGGCCACCACGACGAGGTCGAGGTCGGCGGGGCTGGTCCAGCTCAGCTCCACCTCGAGATCGGGGCCCCGGGGCGCGGGTGCCGACGATGCCGTGGCGAGCGAGGTCGTGGTGGTGACAGGGAGCGTCGTGGTCGTGGTCTCGACGGTCGCCACCGGCACGTCGGCCTCGCCCGAGGTTCCCACGGGGCGGCTGAATTCCGTGTCGTCGGCGGTGGCGAGCACGAGCGCCTCGACCGGTTCGCCGGCGACGATCACTGCGTTCTGCTCCTGCGAGTAGCCGGGCCAGGCGTCGCCACTGTTGGGCGCGCCGGCGTCGAGTGGCTCGGGGCCGAGAAGCGGGTTCCCGCAGGCGCACTTGGCCCTCGGCACACCCTGGGCGTCGACGAGCACGGCCGTGCCGGCCTCGAGTACCGACTGGCGGGGCGTCGCCTGGCCGCCGGCGTACCCATGGTTCGTGACCCGGGTGTCCTGGCGCAGGACCACCGGGGTGAGATTACGGACGTACTCGGGGAGATCGGCCACGGCGATGCCCTGGACCCCGGCCCAGGCCGCGCCCTTGGCCGGATCGCTCTGCAAGAAGGCGATCATCTGCTCGGCGTCGCACGAGCCGATCGACTGGGTCCCTCCGTAGAGCCCCGGGGTGGTGCCCACCACCGGGTTCACGCTGACCCGGCCGCCGCTCTTGGTACCGCCGCTCGTGGATGCGGCCTCCGAGAAGCCGCTCCCCGCGGACTTGGCCACGCTCGCGGTGAAGGGATCGTCGCCGACGGCGGCTGCTGGCTCCAGTACGAGAACCATGCCGTTCCCCTTGCCCGGAGCGGCCGTCGCTGCGCCACTGTCGCCGCCACCGAGCACCGCGACCGCGCTCAACACCAGCGCCAGCGCGAGGAACACCACGCCGACGGTGACGAGCATGCGGGCCTGGCGGCGGACCGGCGAGGTGACGTCGGCCGCCCCGGGGGTGTCGGTGGGCGGATGGGGATCGAACCAGGGAGGCTGCGCTGTTGCGGCGCCGTACCCGGCCACTGCGCTGTACCCGGCTGCGGCACCCGAGCCGACCGTGGGCACAGCCTGGGTGGGGATCTCGTACGACGCCGGCGGGACGACCTGGGCCATTCCGGCGCCCGTCGCTGCGGTATCGGCTGTCCAGCTGTCGGCCGCCCAGGCGCCCGGTGCCGAGGTGTCGTCGAGCGGTGGACCGCCCGGGTAGGCCGCCGCGCTGGTGACCGGGCCGGCCCCGGTGGCCGCGGTGTCGACGGGGGCCGAAGGATCGAGCGCCGCCAGGGCCCGGGCGAGGTCGGCGGCCGAAGGGTGACGGGCTGTCGGATCCTTGGCCATGGCCCGCTCGATGATGGCGGCGAGGCCCGACGGGACGCCCGTCCAGCGCAGGTCGGGGACGGGCTCGCTGGCGATGCGGTTGAACACCGCAATGATGGAATCGTCGGTGATACGGGAGAACGCGGGGAGCCCGGTGAGGAGGGCGTACATGGTCGAACCCAAGGCGTACACGTCGCTGGCGACGCTCGGAGCCCGACCCGACAGCAGCTCCGGGGCGGCATGGGCGATCGACGCGGTGATGCTGGACGTCTGGGTCCGGGCCCCTTCGACCTGCGCGATCCCGAAGTCGGCCAGCATGGGCTCGCCGTAGGCCGAGACGAGGATGTTGGCGGGCTTGATGTCGCGGTGCAGCACGTCGGCCCGGTGGGCTGCCTCGAGCGCCCCGGCGATCCGGGCGCCGATGCGCACGACGTCCTGCCACGGGAGTCGTCCGTCATGATCGAGACGGTCCTGGAGCGAGCCCGCGGTGAGGTACGGCATCAGGAGGTAGGCGTGCCCGGTGTCGGTGTAACCGGCGGCGTAGACGGGGACGATGTTGGGATGCGATGACAGCGCGCCCAGGGCCCGGCGCTCCCGGTCGAAGCGCTCACGGTTGCGCTCGTCGATGTGGGCGCCGGTGAGGACCTTGACGGCGACGGCCCGTTGGAAGTCGACCTGCAGGGCCCGGTACACGACCGCGAAGCCGCCCCTGCCGATCTCGACCGCGTCGATGAGCCCCGGAATTCCCAGATCAACCATGAGGTCCCCATCTTGCCCGCTGGACGGCCCCACGCCGCGCCAGCCCCTGCGTCACGAGCCGACCTCGGAGTCGGCCGTGCATGAGACCTTGCAGCCGACCTCGGAGCCGGCCACCGGGTGCGCCGTGACCTCGAAGCTCACGCACCGACGGCGTGGAAGCCCCCGTCGACATGCACCATCTCGCCGGTGGTGGCCGGGAACCAGTCGGAGAGCAGGGCCACGACCGCCTTGGCCGCGGGCTCGGGGTCGGTGACGTCCCAACCCAACGGGGCCCGCTCGGTCCACACCTCCTCGAAGCGCTGAAACTCGGGGATCGACTTCGCCGCTATCGTGCGCAGGGGCCCGGCACAGACCAGGTTCACCCGGATCTGCTGCGCCCCCATGGCCCGGGCGAGATAACGCGAGCACGACTCGAGGGCCGCCTTGGCGACGCCCATCCAGCCGTAGAGCGGCCAGGCGACGGTGGCGTCGAAGTCGAGGCCGACGATCGATCCGCCGCCGGCCGCTTCCAGCAGGGGCTTGCACGCTTCGGCCAACGCCTTGAGCGAGTAGGCCGACACCTGCATGGCCGTCGAGACGTCACTCCAGCCGGCCCGGAAGAAATCCTCGCCCAGGCAGGCTTCGGGAGCGAAGCCGATCGAGTGCACGACACCGTCGAGCCGTCCCCACCGGGCCGTGAGATCGGCCCGGAGCGCGGTCAGGTGCTCCTCGTTGGTGACGTCGACCTCCACGATCTCGGGCACCGTGGGGAGCTTCCTCGCCACACGCTGGGTGAGCGACATGGCCCGACCGAACGACGTGAGGACGATCTCGGCGCCCTGCTCCTGACAGAGTCGAGCGACCGTGTAGGCGATCGAGGCGTCGGTCAGCACGCCGGTCACGACGATCTTCTTGCCCTCGAGCAACATGGTGTCTCCCGGTCGGGCCCCCGCATGAAGGGGGTCGGCGCTACAAGGTGGGTTGGCGCTACAAGGGTGAGTTGGAATGGCGGCGGGGCTCGGAACGGTCGCGCTTGGTACCAATCCCGGCGAGAGCCGCGGCGACGCGTCGACGGGTGTCGACGGGAGCCACGACGTCGTCGACGAGTCCCCGCTCGGCGGCGATGAGGGCCGTGGCAAACTTCATCGTGTAGTCGTCCTCGAGTCGGACCGTTTCGCGGGCCCGCTCGGCGGCATCCTCGATGGCGTCGAGGCGTCGGCGGAAGAGGATCCGCACCGCCGGCGGTGCCCCCAGCACGGCGATCTCGGCCGTGGGCCAGGCCAGGCACACGTCGTTCCCGACGCCCTTGGAGTCCATGACGATGTACGCGCCTCCGTAGGCCTTGCGGAGCACGATGCAGATGCGAGGGACCGTCGCCTGGCAGTAGGCGTGCACGAGCTCGGCGCCGTGGCGGATCATGCCGCGCCACTCCAGGTCTCGGCCGGGCTCGAACCCCGGCGTGTCGACGAACGTGAGGATCGGGATGTTGAACGTGTCGCAGTGCTGGACGAAGCGAGCCGCCTTGCGCGAGGCCTCGATGTCGAGCGTCCCGGCTCGCATCTGCGGCTGGTTGGCGACGACGCCCACGACCCGTCCACCCAGACGCCCGTAGGCCGTCACCAGGTTGGGCGCATAGTGGGGCCGCACCTCGAGGACGGAGGCGTCGTCGAGGACATCGCCCACGACCTCACGCACGTCGTACGACGCGGTCGGGCGGGCGGGCACCAGCGTGGGCGCGATCTCGCAGTCGCGCTCGAGGGGATCGCTCACCGGCAGCCGCGGGGGCTCGTCGGCTGCGCTCTGGGGCAGGTACGACAGCAGGTCGGTGATGGCGGCCAGGGCATCGTCTTCGTCAACCGCGGAGAGATCGGCGATCCCCGAGTGGTGGTCGTGAACGAAGGTGCCTCCGAGCTTGGCGGCGCTGATGGGGATGCCCGTGAACTCCGTGACGGCGTCGGGCCCGCTCACGAAGGCGTAGGCCTCGGTGGTCATCACCACGTGATCGGCCATACCCAGCAGCAGCGCCGGCCCCGACAGGCACGGTCCCGTGACGGCGAAGAGGACGGGTACCACGCCCGATGCGTCGGCGACGGCTCGGGCGATGCGGCCCCAGGCGTGCAACGACGCCACGCCCTCGTGGATGTCGGCCCCCGACGTGGAGAGGATGCCGACGACGGGAATCCCGAGCTCGACGGCCTGTCGGATGCACCGGACGATCGTGGCGCCGTCGGCCGGGCCGATCGAGCCCCGATGGCGCCCGCCGGCGAGGCGGAACATGGCGACCGGGCGGCCGGCGAGCTCACCCAGGCCCGCCTCGACGGCCGTGCCCCGATCCCGGGAGATCGGGGCACCGAGATCGTCGAAGGCGAGGGCCACGTGGTGGGCGATCAGGCCGGAGGGCCGGGCACCTGGTGGGCAGGCACCGACTCGTCGCGGACCGGGCCCAGCACCAGGCTGGCGTTGTGACCACCGAAGCCGAACGAGTTGGAGATCGCCGGGGCCACCGCGATCGACCGGGGGCTGCCGGCCACCACGTCGATGTGCACGTCGGGATCGGCCGTGTGGTGGTTCGCCGTGGGAGGTACGAGCCCGCGAGTGGCACCGAGGAGCGCGGCGATGGCCTCGACGGCACCGGCTGCGCCGATCATGTGGCCGATGACACCCTTGGTCGAGGTGAGCGGCGGCGGGTCGTCGCCGAAGACCTTGCGGACGGCCTCGGCCTCGGCGGCGTCGTTCAGGGGCGTCGAGGTTCCGTGGGCGTTCACGTGCCCGATGGCTCCCGGGGCCAGGCCGGCGTCGGCCAGGGCCTGTTCCATGCACGCCGCGGCTCCCGAACCACCCGGCGACGGCGCCGTGATGTGGTAGGCGTCGTTGTTGCGGCCGTAGCCGAAAATCTCGCCGTAGATGCGGGCCCCGCGCTCGATGGCCCGGTCGTAGCGCTCGAGCACCAAGAAGCCGGCGCCCTCGCCCATCACGAACCCGTCGCGATCGACGTCGAACGGGCGGGAGGCGAGCTCGGGAGCGTCGATTCGGGTCGACAGTGCTGTCATGCGCCAGAAGGCTGACAGGGTGATCGGCGTGATGACGGCCTCGCAGCCGCCGGCCATCACGACGTCGGCCGAGTCGTCGCGGATCATGCGGGCGCCCTCTCCGATGGCGTTGGCCGAGGTGGCACAGGCCGTCGCCACACAGAAGTTGGGGCCGGTCCAGCCGAACTGCATGCCGATGACGGCCGTGGGGGCGTTGGGCATGAACATCGGGACCAGGAACGGGCTCACCGCGCGATAGCCCTTGGCCCCGTACGCCGCTGCCTGCTCCTCGAACGTGATGATGCCGCCGATGCCCGTCCCGGCGACGACCGCACAGCGGGCCGGATCGGCGCCCACGTCACCGGCGTCGGCGAGGGCGTCGACGGCTGCTCCGAGAGCGAACTGGCTGACCCGGTCGAGGCGGCGAGCCTCCTTCGCCGCGACGTACGTGGTGGGGTCGAAGTCCTTGACCTCGCACGCGAAGTTGACGGGCAGCTCCGACGCGTCGAAGCGGGTGATCGCCGCAGCCTGCGACTGGGCCGAGAGCACGGTCTGCCAGAAGGTCTCGACGTCGTTGCCGGCCGGGCTCTTGACGCCCAGGCCGGTGATTGCGACACGGGGGCGTCCCCGATGGTCGAGGTGGTCGTTGGTCATGTGATGCGTTGCTCCTCCGGGCGCCTGGTTCCGATGCCGGGTGCGGCGGCGATCCGAGGACCGGGTGGCCGCCCCCGAACCGGGGCTGCCCTCTAGCTCTTGGCTGCCAGCTTGCCCATGACCAGGTCGAGGGAGTTGCCGATGGTCAACACACCCTCGAGGTCGTCTTCGGGGACGGTGATGTCGAAACGCTCCTCGAGCGCCATCACCAGCTCGACGAGGTCGAGGCTGTCGGCGTCGAGGTCCTCC
>JANLSK010000244.1:0-10874 GCA_031362415.1 Actinomycetes bacterium
GCAGGGGCGTGATCGAACGACGGCTCACGCCGAGCCGTGGAAGCGGGCGTCGCCGTAGGCGAAGATGCCGCCGTCGTTGGCGACGAGCCAGTAGCCGTTGCCGGTGGGGGTGGGGGCCATGCCGACGATGGGTTGGTTGAGTTTGATGTTGCCGGTGGAGCCGTGGAAGCGGGCGTCGCCGTAGGCGAAGATGCCGCCGTCGTTGGCGACGAGCCACAGGCCGCTTCCTGACGGGGTTCGGGTCGCGGCCACGACGGGCTGGGTCAGGGCCGAACCGAAGGCGGGAAAGGGCATGGCGTCGCCGAAGGCTGCGATCGTCGCGTCGTCGTCGACGGTCCAATAGCCGGTACCGCCGGACGTGGCCACGAGCGCGACGGTCCGGGGTGCGATGGCCGGTGTTGTGATCGTGGTCGTGATCCACGAGGCGTTGGCCGAGACCTTGGTGTACGCGGCCGCGGCGTCGCAGGGGCCGAAGCTCGTGACACCGACGGCGACGTACTGACCGTCGATCGTGCGGGCCAGCAAGGGTCCGCCACTGTCGCCGAGGCACGTGTTGCGGGTCGGGGTACCGGCACACACCATCAGGTCGTCGACGTAGGCGGTGCCCAATGTGGACACGCATGACGCCCCCGGTTGGATCGGCAACGTCGCCTCCTGCAGGCGCGACGGGTAGTCGCCGAGCGAGGGGGTCACCGACGTCAATCCCCACCCCAGCACGGTGGCAACCGTTCCCGGGTTCGTCAGCTTGATCTCGCTCGCGCCTGCAATGCGGATCGGCGACGATCCCGACGGACGCCGGGCCAGCTCGACGAGGGCGATGTCGTAGACCTGGCTCCGGGGGTCGTACCCGGGGTGGACGACAATCCGGTTCACGCCCACCCGTTCGCCGCTGCCTGCCACGAGCGTGACGGTCCCCCCGAGAATCTGGACGTCGGCCGGACTGGCATCGTCGACGCAATGCCCAGCAGTGAGCACCCACGTCTCGCTGATCAGCGAGCCCCCGCAGAACTGTCCCTGGAGCGGGTTGGCGATCCTGGCGTCGACCAGCGCCACCATCGCCGGCCAGGCCTCGGCTGACGCCGGCGTCCCGCCGATGATCGCCGTCTCGACCTCGGCGCTGGCTGCGGGACGGATCGAACGATCGATACCAGGCCCAGGGCTGGGGTCGGCCCCGGGGCCGGAGCCGGGCCCGGGTGCTGCACTCGCCGCCGCCCCCGGGGAGCCGACGACGTTGACGCCCATGCCCGCGACGAGAACGAGTGCGATGCTCAGCCGATGCCTCAGACGCACGCCCGCTCCTGGGTGGGAATCGACGACGGTGTCACTGATCCCACGGAGGGTCGCTCAACCCCTCGTTCGGTGATCATGCGATGACGCAGCGTAGCCCGACCGCACGAGGCCCTTGGCCGCCCTGCCCCGGCCTTCGCGGCGGCCGTGAACCGGCCGTTGTCGCACGGACGGTCGACCGCAGCTCGCCCCTCACGATCGGAGGCGATCGGAGGCGATCGGACGGAGCAGGCGACGAGCGACTAGCTGTCGAGGCGCTGGACCGTGATCGAGTGCACGAGCTCACCGTCGTAGATGGTGACCCGAATCGTCTTGCGGAAGATTTCGTTGGTGAAGCGCACGGTGATCGTGCTCGGACCGCTGTCGCGAATCTCGACCACATAGTCGGCGGCCGGCTTGACGGCGCCGAGGGCGACGCTGGAGCCGTCGAAGCTGACGTCGATCGATCCACCGGCGGTGCTGAACACGTGCATCGTGCTTGCGCGAACGGTGGTCGGAACCTCGGGAGGCAGGGCCTGGGTGACCGGTGACGTGGTCGAACTCGTGGGCTGCGTGGTTTCCGGCGGCAGGCTCGGCGGGGCGACGAGCGCAGGTGGGGCGGCGGCGGCGGTGCGGGTGGTGGTGGTGGTGGCGATCCGGGGTCGCCCCGCCGAGCCCAGCGCGAGATTGCTGGCCACGGGCGGAGCCAGGGTTGTCGTCGACGCGGCCGTCGTGGTCGTGGATTCCGCGAAGGTGGTCGACGCTCCCGCTCCCGCCGTCGCCGACGAGGTGCCGGGCGCAACCGTGGTCGCCGTTGTGGTGCTGATGGCGGCGAGCCGACGGATCTCGGCCTTGACGGCGCTCTGGGACATGGCGTTGGGGCGGTTCTCGACGAACTGGCCGTCGACGAGCGCGACGCCCTGGAGAGCGAGGCCGACTGCCAGTACGGCTCCGATCATCCAGGTGATCACGAGGAGTGATGTCTTGCGCACGAAGCACCAACGTTCGAGTTGCGGTTGAGACGCGAGGAGCGTTGATGATCCGCCCGCCCGTGGCCGTGCAGGCAGGCTAGCCTGCAGGCAAGCCCCTGTGCGTCGCCGGGGATCTGTCGCATGTCGCGACACCAGGTACCCGGAGTGGGAATGGCATCTGTCGTCCTCGTCGAAGACGATCATCGCATCCGAGCGGCGCTGGTACGGGCCTTGAGCGAGCGAGGGCACGATGTCGTGGCCTCGGCAACCGGGATGGAGGGGCTCAATCGCATCGTCGAGCGGGCTCCCGACCTGGTGATCCTCGATCTCGGTCTCCCCGACATCCAGGGGAGCGAGCTGCTCAAGATGGTCCGAGCGGTGAGCGCGGTGCCGGTGATCGTGGCGACGGCTCGCGACGACGACGCCGAGATCGTGCGAACCCTCGACGCCGGGGCCGACGACTACGTGGTGAAGCCGTTCTCGGCCGAGCACCTCGACGCCCGCATGCGCGCCGTGTTGCGGCGGGCCTTGGGCGATCAGGCCGACGGCGAGGGTGCCCCGCCGCTCGAGGTGGGCGATCTGGTGGTCGACGAGCGTTCGCGGGTGGCCACGATGGACGGTCGCCTGCTCGACCTGACCCGCAAGGAGTTCGACGTGCTCGTGTACCTGGCCGCCCGGCCCGGTGCGGTGGTGAGCCGCCGTGAGCTCCTGGCCGAAGTGTGGCGTCAGCCCTACGGCGGCGCCGACAAGACTGTCGACGTGCACCTGTCCTGGCTGCGTCGCAAGCTGGGTGAGACGGCCGCCGAACCCCGATACCTGCACACCGTTCGCGGTGTGGGAGTCAAGCTCGTCGCTCCCGAGCTCTGATCTCTCGGCGACATCCTCGTGGTCGATCTCCCGTGGTTCGAGACCAGCGGTGACGGAGCCGGTCACCTGAGCGATCGATGAGACGCCAGCTCGTCGCGGTTGCGGCCGCGACGACCTCGCTGGTGGCGCTGGCCTTCCTGATCCCCCTGGCGGTGCTGCTTGGCGGGGTGGCGCACGACCGCGCCGCGGCGGCCGCCGAGCGCGATGCCCAGGCGGTGGCCCCGGTGCTGGCCATCACCGAGGACGCACGCGAGATCCAGCTCGCCATCAGCAACACGGCCACGGGCGGGGAGGGGCGCCTCACCGTTGTGCTCGCCGATGGCCACACCGTGGGTGCTCCGCTCGCCAAGATCGGCGACAGCATCGAGATCGCCCGAAGGAACCGGGCCTTTTCGGCTGAGATCGACGGCGGGCTCGAGGTGCTCGTCCCGGTGATCGTCGAGAAGGACCGTGAGGAGTCGGTGATCGTCCTGCGGGCCTTCGTGCCGGGGAGCCGGCTGAACAAGGGCGTGTACCGGGCCTGGCTGGTCCTCACGGTCCTGGGGATCGCCCTCGTGCTCGTTGCGGTGGGCGTCGGCGATCGGCTGGCTCGCTCGGTCGTGCGCCCGGTGCTCGGGCTCGCTGACGCAGCTCGTCGGCTGGGACGGGGTGATCTCACGGCCCGCATCGCGCCAAGCGGGCCCCCCGAGATCGCCGAGGTCGGCCGGGCGTTCAATAGACTCGCCGTTCGTATCGCCGACCTGCTGGCCCAGGAGCGCGAGCTCGTCGCCGATCTGTCCCATCGCCTGCGAACGCCGCTCACGGCGCTGGCGCTCGACGCCGAAGGCATCGACGACGAGGATGTCGCTCGCCGCCTCACCGACGACGTGGCCGAGCTCGAGCGCGTCGTCGACTCGATCATCGCCGAGGCCCGCCGACCGGTCCGGGAAGGCCTGGGCGTCACCTCCGACCTCTCGGCGGTCACCAGGAACCGGGTGGAGTTCTGGTCGGCCCTGGCCGAGGAGCAGGGACGGATGTGGGCCGTCGAGATCTCGCCCGGCCTCCACGTGGTCGACGTGCATCCGAACGATCTCGAGGCTGCGGTCGACGCACTCCTCGGCAACGTGTTCGCCCACACCGACGAGGCGGTCGGGTTCCGGGTCACGGTCGCGGGGCGGAGGAACCGCTCGAGCGTGCTCGTGGTCGAGGACAACGGGCCGGGGTTCCGCCAGCCCGATGACACCGACGAGGGCCTCGAATCGCTCACCGTTCGCGGGGTGAGCTTCGCCGGATCGAGCGGGCTCGGTCTCGACATCGTCCGCCGCACCGCCGAGGCGGCGGGCGGCTCGGTTCTGCTCTCGAACCGACCGTCGGGCGGCGCCCGGGTCGAGGTCGAGTTTCCGCCCCCCGAAGGCTGACGGCTCTCTGGGCTGACCGCGCCCGGGGACGCCTGTCGGGCTGGACGGCCGTCGGTCGGTTCAGGCGGCGGTGACCGTTTCGGCGATGGCCAGCAATGCGTCGCGTCCGATCGCTCCGCTGGCGACGATCTTGATCGTGATCTCGGGCGTCTCGTCCCAGGTGACGATGCCCACAGGACCGTCGAGTTCGGTCGTGTCGAGGATCGCTCGGTGGTTCCCGACGGTCACGTCCTCGATGCGCGCGCTGGCCGGGGCGCTCGCCGGAACGCCGCCCCCACCCGTCGCCGACGAGGCCGACGATGCTGATGACGTGGTCGTCGGGAGGGTCAGGTCGACGGGCCCCCGGTCGATCGTGAGCACGTCGATCGTGTCGGGCGCCGCGCCCGGATCCGCCGTCGCCCGCTCGTAGTGGAGCACGTACACCGCGGCCTGGTCGGCCAGGGCCGGTCCGTCACCGCTGGAGCCTGGGAGCGCCACGTCGTTGGCGGCGCCTCCCTGCTCGCTCACGAGCGAGAAGCCCGCGGGCGGTGGTGTCGGCCGGTACACGTGCCGCACCTGCGTACCCGGCGGCGCGGTCGGTCGGGGCTCGATCGTCTGCGACGGATCGATCAGAGGTCGCTCGGGCCGATGGAGCTGGAACCCCGCCACGAGCACGATGCCGACGACGACGGTCACCGATGCGGCTCTGACGGCACTTCGCCTCCCGAGACGCACGAGCAAAGCGTAGCGTCACCCTCGGATGGCCTCGTCCAGAGCGGCTGCGAAGCGGTCGAGCTCATCGTCGGTGTTGTAGTAGTGCACCGACGCCCGCAGCAGTGTGTCGAGGCCTCGGGCACCCATGTCGAGCAGGGCCGAGGGGGCCGCCGCCACCGAGATGTTGAAGCCGCGGGAGCGGAGGATCGCCTTGAGCGCGCCATGGTCGGCGCCGTCGACCCGGCAGGTGACGATGCCGCTGCGGACGTGGCCCGTGTCGGTGAGCTCCACGCGAGCCAGAGCGCCGAGTCGGGTCCGCAGACCTGCCGCCAGCAGGCCGATGCGCTCGGCGACGGCGTCGATGCCGAGCTCGAGCAGGTAGTCGAGGGCCACGCCGAGTCCCAGCTTGGCCGCCTGCGAGGTCTCGAACTGCTCGAAGCGTCGAGCGCCGGCCCGCAGCTCGTACCGGTCGGGGGCGGTCCAATCGGCGGAGTGGTAGTCGAGCCCGATCGGTTCGATGGCCTCGGCCAGCCCCCGTCGCACGTACAGGAAGCCGGTCCCCCGGGGAGCTCGCAGGAACTTGCGACCGGTGGCCGCCAAGGCGTCGCAGCCGATTTCCTCCACGTCGACGGGGAGCTGTCCGAGCGATTGGCAGGCGTCGAGGAGGTACGGCACCCCGGCGCTCCGACACAACGCCCCGGCCTCGGCGACCGGGTTGACGAGCCCGCCGTGGGTGGGGACGTGGGTGAGCGCGACCAGACGGGTGCGTTCGTCGATACAGGCGCGCAGGCCCCCGACGTCGAGCGCCCCAGCATCGTCGGTGCGGGCGACGACGATCTCGATCCCAAGCAGGCGTCGGGCCTGGAGGAAGCCGAGGTAGTTGCTCACGTACTCGGCCCGGCTGCAGACGATCCGGTCGCCGGGCTGCCACCGCTGGCCCAGCGCCATCGCCCAGAACAGCCCGTTCCAGGCCCGGGTGGCGTTCTCCGAGAACGCGATCTCGTCTGCTGACGCGCCGATCAGTTCGGCCGCCGCATCGGCGTATCGATCGAGACGGGGTGCCAGGAGCTCAGCAGTCTCATAGCCCCCGGTGATGGCCTCGAGCTCGAGATAGCCGACCATGGCGTCGAGCACGGCCCTCGTGGGCAACGACGCCCCGGCGTTGTTGAGGTGCACGATGCGCTCGCACCCCGGGGTGTCGCCTCGAACCCGCTCGACATCGATCGAGCATGTCTGGGACCGCTGGGGGCGCTCGGGAGTCGGGTTCTGGGCCATCGCCCATCTTGGCGGATGGAACCGCAACGACCGTGGCGAGTTCCGCCGCCTCAGGCAGGCGAACGAGGGAGGTCACGGTAGGCTCGCCGGAATGGGCCAGCTCGACAACCTCCTCGCGGTGCAGGACCACGACACTGCGTGCGACGGGCTGCGGCGCCGGCGCGATCGGCTTCCCGTGCGGGCCGAGCTGGCGGCTCGGGAGCTGGAAGCGGCGGCGCTGCTGGTGACCATCAACGAGGTCCGGGCCGAGCGCGACATCGTTCTGCGCCGTGAGAAGGCCTTCGATCACGAGGCCCGCTCGCTCGAGGCCAAGGCCGCCGAGGCCGATGCTGTGCTCTACTCCGGATCGATCACGAGTCCCAAGGAGCTCCAGGCCCTCCAGGCTGACGTGGAGTCGATCCGTCGGCATCGCCGGGCGGTCGAGGACGACGAGCTCGAGGTCCTCGTCGAACGGGAAGAGCTCGACGGCCGGGTGCGGACCCTCGAGGACGAGCTGGCTGCCCTCTCGGCCTCGGCCGACGAGCTGCGGGCGACCCTGGACGGCCAGGAGCACGAGGTCGACTCGGCGCTCGCCGAGCATGCTGCGTCGCGTGCCGAGCTCGTGGCCGAGCTCCCGTCGTCGTTGCTCGCCCTGTACGAGAAGATCAGGCTCAAGAACAACGGCATCGGCGCCGGCAAGCTCGTGGGAGTCACCTGTCAGGGCTGCCATCTCGTGCTCCCGACCGTCGAGGTCGATCACGCCCGACGGGCCCCCGCCGACGAGGTCATCCAGTCCAGCACGTGCGGCTGCATCCTCGTGCGCTGACGCCGAGCCTCTGACCCCGGGCCTCTGGCGATGATCCTCTGGCATCTCGGCCTGACCCCGATCGTGGTGTGGTCGGTGTTTCGTGATCCGAGGATGGACTTCCGGTTCCTGCTCGTGGGCTCGGTGCTCCCCGACCTCGTCGACCTCGTCGACCTCGTCGAACTCGACCCGGCCTGGGGTCACTCGCTGGTGGTCAACGCCGGCGCGCTCCTCGTGGCCCTCGTGGCCGGACGGGGACGCAAGGCGCTGCGGCGGGCCCTGGTGGCGCTGGTCATCGGATCGCTGCTGCACCTGTTCCTCGACGCCGTGTGGACCGATCGCGACGTGTTCTGGTGGCCGCTCTTCGGTGTCGACGTCCCCCCCGGGAGGATCTGGCCTCGAGGCTGGCGTCTGATCGGCCAGGAGCTGGTGGGGCTCGTCGCCGTCGCCTGGTTCGTGGGGAGATTCTCGTTGGGCGAGCCGAGCCGTCGGAGCCAGTTCCTTCGTACGGGCACCCTCGTGCCCCCTGAGACCCACCCGTGATCCCCGTGATCCCCGGGCTCCCGGCGAACGCCATGGTGCTGTGGGTGCGTCACGGGGAGACGGCGGCCAACCGGGACGGGGTTCTGCTGGGTCGGAACGATCCCGATCTCACCGAGCGTGGTCGGGCTCAGGTGCGCCAGCTTGGCGCGGCGCTGGCCGCGATGCTCCATGAGGTCGATGGGGTCCAGATCATCAGCAGTCCCCTGAAACGGGCCCTGACCACAGCGGCGATCGTCGGGGAGGCGGTGGCCGGCGCAGCGGGGTCGCTCGCTGCGGTGAGGGTCGACGACCGGATCGTCGAGCTCGGCTACGGCCACTACGAAGGGCGTCGGCTCGACGAGCTTCCCGAAGACGTGGTTCGTCGATGGCGCACCGACCCTGATTTCGCCCCTCCCGCAGGTGAGAGCCTGCGGTCGGTTGGTCTCCGGGTCGGCGCGTTGTGCAGCGAATGGTCCACGAGCGGAGCGCCCATCCACATCGCCGTGTCGCACGTGTCGCCGATCAAGGCGGCGGCGTGCTGGGCCCTGGGCGTCGACGATCTCGTGACGTGGAACATGCACGTCTCCCTGGCCTCGATCACCCGGATCGGCCATCGGGCCGGACGGGGATTCCTGGCCGGCTTCAACGACACGAGCCACCTCCAGGTGCCCGCCGGCTGACATTGCTGGCTTCGTGGACGGTCGCGGTTTCTCACGCTCCGTCATCGGGTAGACATGTCGTTCATTCGGGCAAGTCGCGCGCCGTTGCCGCTCGGCTGCGGAGCGTGATGGGTACGATCGGCACGGAAGCGGTGCGAGGGGAGCAGACACGTGAGCAACGACACGCTGGCGGACCTGATGGTCCGGGCGGCTGAGCAGCACGGATCACGGCCGGTGCTGGTCGGGTCCCACGATTCGGTGTCGTTCGAGGAGCTCGCCCGGGCCCTGGGCGACGTCGACGGCACCTGCCACCTCGTGCCGGGCTCCGGCACCCGTGGCACCCGCACCGAGACTGTCCCCAACGGTGGCGAACACGCCGGTGTGAGGGCTGGGGACGCGTCACTCCCGGGATGTTCCACGCGGGCGGCCGGGCTCGGCGCCCTTCTCGCCGGTGCCGCCACCGGCCCGTGGCCCGTGGCCCGTCAGGGTGCGGTGATTCGATCGGCCCGGACACTTGCGCACCAATGCTCGATCGGTCCCGACGACGTCATCGAGGCCGACGTTCCCATCGTTGAGCCCCTGGGCTTCGGCATGCTCCTCGTGGCGCTGGCATCGGGCGCCAGCCTGTCGCTGCGCCCGTCGCCCGACACGACGGTGATGGTCTTGGATGAGACGACGCTGGCTCGTCGGCTCCGGTCGGGCTCTGACGGCAACTGGTCATCGAGGCTCCGGTGGGCGCTGTCGAGCCCCCGGGCCTCCACGGCGTTGGCCGAAGGATTCCGTCGTCGCTACGGCGTTCCGCTGCGTCATGTGTTGCAGACAGCCGGGGCCTTCGTGGCCGCCGACGTTGGCGCCGAGCCCACCGTGGCTGGGGGATCGGTGGGCGATCCGCTGGCGTTCAGCGGCCTCATCGTCGATGTCGTCGATCGGCGGGGCACGACCTGCCCGCCCGGTCGGAGCGGCGAGCTCATGGTCCATCTGGGCGAGGCGTGCCCGTGCGGCCCCGACGATCGACGACCCCTGGCCGTCGCCGATGCTCGCGGCGAACACACCCGAGCGTGCACCGACTGGGTGTCGTCGGGACAGGTCGCACGTCTCGAGCCCTGTGGACGCCTTCACGTGCTCGGGATTCGTCCCGGGGCCTACAACGCCGCCGGTCGTCCGGTCGACGTGGAGCTGATCGAGCAGGTGATCTTGGCCGCCACCGGCGTCTGCGACGTCGCGGTCGTCGGGCAGCTCGTCGGCTGCGATCGCGTGATCCGGGCCATCGTTGAGGTGGAGCCGGGCTGTGACCGTCCGGGGCTCGTGGCCTGGTGCCGTCGACATCTCCCTGAACACGCGGTTCCTGCCGTGTTCGAGCTCCACGCGCCTCGGGGCGCATCACGGGCCACGTCGACGCGCACCCTGAGAGCCTCGATCTGAGCTACCAGGCCAGGCGCGCCGAGGAGCGCCGGTTCCACCGACGCCCCTCGGGTGCTGATGTGACTGCGGGACGGATCGGGAGGGCTACTCCTCGACGTCGACCCAGGTACCGGTGACGGGGATCCAGCAGTTCACCGGAGCCGCGCAGCCGTTGTAGGTGTCGCCGTTGGCGTCGAGAGCCTGCTCCTTGGTGTTGATCTGGAGCTGCACGGCCTGCACCCTGGTGGCGTAGTACGGCTTGTCGGGGCCGAACGCGCCCTGCCCATCCGACATCATCGCTGCAGGTCCGGGCGGCAAGGCCAGGAAGGCCTCGTACAGGGACTCGTGGGTGAGGTCGGGGCCGGCGTTGGTGAGAGCCTGCTTGAGCAGGTTCACCATCGTGCACTCGTTCTGGCCGAAGTCGTTGATGAGCAGACGGCCGTCGGAGGTCTCGATGTCGTCACCGGACGGGACGCCGGGGTACGACTCCTCGTCGTAGGTGGCGTCCCAGTGCTCGCGACACTCGATCTCGAACTCGTTGTGCTCGCGAATGCCGCTCTTGTCGGCCAGCGCCCAGCTGTTCCAGGTGGTGATGCACGGGGCACCGGCGGCCTCGGCCGGGGTCCGGCTGGCGCCGAAGGCGGTGCACGCCGAGCTGGCGACGTCGACGATCGTGTAGTCGAACGACGAGCCGGAGGCGCCGGCCTCGGTGAAGAAGCCCTGGACGTTGGTGAACGGCAGCAGCACGAACACGAACTCGACCTCGGCGGCCTCGAACGTGGAGACGGCCGCCGCGGTTTCGAGGTTGATGGCTGCGGCGTCAGCCTGGAGGTTGTTGACCTCGATCTTCTCGACCTCGAAGCCCAGGTCGGTGATGTACTCCTCGACGACGTTGCCGCCGGACTGGATGCCCGGCTCGTTGCCCGAGAGGATGCCGACCTTGGCTCCTTCTGCGAGGAACCCGTCCTCGATGGCGAGCTTGGCACCGGAACGGGCCGAGACCTCGATGGGAGTGCCCAGCGTGATCACGTTCGGGCCC
>JANLSK010000277.1:0-11025 GCA_031362415.1 Actinomycetes bacterium
GCTCTGCCGATCCGACGAGGCTCGTGTGGCTGTTCGGCGCCACGATCACAGCCTCAGAGCTGGCGCGCCGGGCGGCCGTCGAGCTGGCCCTTCATCGTTGGGACGCCGAGCTGGCTCTCCGTGCGCCCGGCCACCTCGATGCCGACGTGGCGACCGACGGGCTCGACGAGCTGATCACGTGCTTCATCCCGCTCCAGCTGACCTTGGGAGCGGTCGCGCCTGACGGCACGTTGCTCGTCGAGACGACCGACACGCCAAAGAGATGGTCGCTACCACCTCACGGCGAGCCGACGGTCGACGACATCGCCACGGCCACGGACGCGGCCCCGGCGCCCCGCACGGTCCTCGCCGGGTCGGCGTCGGATCTTCTGCTGGCGGCGTACCGACGAGTCCCGTGGGATCGACTCACTGTGGACGGCAGCCAGCAACTCGCCCGCTCCTGGCTCGAGGTGTTTCCCGAGAACTGATCTGACCGATCCCCAGCACCGTTCGTCTCAACCGACCCAATGCCCCCGTGTCCGAATGGCTCAAGCGTCTTTCGCCCGGGGGTGCCACGCCGTCGCCGCCGACCGGGTTTCAGTCGCCGTCAGGTCGACGGATACGGATCAGTCGCTCGGTCACGACGATCAGGCTTCTGGCCAGTGCATCGAGGTCGTGGTTCTCGACGAGTCCGCGAAGGACTTCGAGCACCGCGGCCGGTCGTTGGTCACTCAGCCGGAGCACGACGACACCGCGGTTGGATCCGACCGGATGCTGACGAAGATCGCCGAACCCGAGGTCGAACGTGATGAGCGTGCGCTCGCCATCCTGGGCGGCGGCCATCACGTCGATGTCTGGTGCTCCCGTCAAGCCCTCATCAGCGACGGTGTCGACATCATGACCGAGCGATGCGAGCAGCGCTGCAGCCTCGAACGTGACGTTCTCATCAAGCTTGAACTTCACGACCTGGGAGCGAGAGGTCGCACCTCTTGCTTGGCAAGCCAGGCCCCGTACGCGGCGGCAGCTCGCACTCCCGCTTCGTCAATCGTCGGGTAGTGGCGAACAATTTCCGCTTCGCTCAGGCCGGCTGCGAGCGCGTCGAGGACCACGGTCACCAGGACCCGGGTGCCGCGGATCACCGGCTGCCCGTGACAGACCGCCGGGTCGATCGAGATCAGGTCGAGCTGGGCTTCACTCATCAGCAGATCTCCTCGCTCCGCAGTCATGGCGAACAGCTCAAGGCTACCGTCGCCGCTGTCAGGCGATGGCGCCGCTGCAGCGGATGGAACGTTCGTCGGTGTGCCGACGTAGGAGGCGATGACCGTGGGGTCGTTGCGGACCTCGTCGGGAGTGCCGTGGGCGATGACGGCGCCGAGGCAACAGACACGATCGCTGATCGACATGATGAGCGGCATGTCATGCTCGATCACGACGACGGCCGCTTGGACCTCGCGCTGAACCCGCTTGATCAGCCGTGAGGAAGTTTCGGTCTCACGTTGGGTCACACCACCCGTATCGGCGGTCCTCAGTGCGAACACAGGGTCGAGGCCAGAGCACGGCGCCAGAAGCCGCGCCGCGGGCCGAGCGTGGAGCGGTCACAAATCGGTGGCGGTGATCGCCGAGCGGACTCGGACACAGAAACCGGCCAGATCGGCCCGGGCGCCCTCGCTGAGATGCCGCTCGTACGCGTCGTCAACAGCGCATCGTGCTCAACCAGCGCGGCGCGCATCTCGTCGGGCCGTTCCTCCCACAGTCGCGTCGAGCCTTCGATGTCGGTGAACAGGAACGTCGCCGTGTCCGAAAGGCGTTCCCCCATGAACTCATCGTCGCACAACCCGTCCGCCCGGTCGACGCCGAGGTCAGCTCTGCGGGGCCAAGTTGCTCGGTCGCATGTGCTGCTCGAGGGGCGCACCATCGTCAGGGCTGAGGGATGTCGTCACCGTCACCGGTCCCTGTTTCGATCGGGTCCTATTCCTATTGGTCCGATCGGGTCTATTGGGTGGCACGGAGGCGTATGGCGTCGACGTCGACGAGGGCGATGTCGCGGCCCCGTGAGGTGATCCACCCCAGCTCCCGCATGGTACGCAGGGCCTTGACGACCGCCTCGCGCGACAGCCCCATCCACGACGCCAGGTCGGTCTGCGAGACCGGGAGGTGGACATCGGTCGACGACGCGGCCAGCTCGACCAGGCGGGAACACGTCCGCGAGAGCGCATCGGCACTGCCGAACTCGACCTGCCGCCTCGTCGCACCCCGCACCCGGCCGGCCAGCGAGCGCGTGAGCTCGATAGAGACGCGGGCGTTGCCGGCGAGGAAAGCCAGGAAGTCCTCGTGACGCACGTGGGCGATCTCGACCCGGTCGAGCGTCGTCGCGGTGGCCGAGCGAGGCCCACCGTCGATGGCCGAGAGCTCCCCCACGATGGCGCCGACACCGAGCACGTCGATCACCACGTCGTGGCCGTTCGCGGTCGAGACCGACACCTTCACCCTCCCCGACAGCACCATCAGGACGGTGTAGCCATCGTCTCCCTCGAGGAACAACGTCGTCGCTGGCCCGTACGAACGTCGGCGGGCCAGCTCCAGCAACGCCCGGCTGTCATCGTCGTCGAGCCGTTCCAGGAAGGCCAGCCCATCGTGTGCATCACGCTCCACAGCTCGGCACGATAAGCCCAACACGACGTCTCGAGCCGCCCCGGCCGCTTCGTGACTGGGTACGGATACCCAATCCACAGCGCCATCGTCCGCTGCACGACCAGCCGAGACGGCGCACCATGGACCCATCAAGGTGACCAACGGCCTCATGAACGAGGCCCACCGAGACCAGGAGAAACCCATGCGTCGAGCCCTGCCCACCAAGAACGAGCGTCTGGTAGCAGTCCCGATGTTCTCAGCCTGCACCCGCAAGGAGCTCGACCTCGTCGCCAAGCTCACCACCGAGGCCGACCTCCCCGAGGGCAGCGTCCTCATCGCCGAAGGTCAACCCGCCCACGAGCTCGTGATCATCCTCGAAGGTGACGCCATCGTGACCCGCAAGGGCCTCGAAGTTTCCCGGATCGGCGCCGGCGACTTCGTCGGAGAGGTCGCCCTGCTCGACAACGGCCCCCGAACCGCCACCGTCGTAGCCACGTCTCCCTTACGCGTCGAAGTCATCGAGGCACGCGACTTCGAGCAGCTCATGTTCGAGGTCCCCTCGGTGACCCGCCGGGTCGCCATCGGCCTGGCCCGTCGCCTCCGAGCCTCCGACGAGATGCTCACCGGCTGAGGTCCCGACGGACGAGGAAGGGGGTCACCTCAGGCTGCCGTCCGAGCGCGCCGAGGACGCGCGCCTGAGCAACGGCGCAGTCGCCGTCGACTCGACTCGTGCCATCTCGCCGATGCGGGACGGGTTCGGGAGGCAACGAGGCGGACCGGAGACCGTCGATCACGAGGGCCGAGGCGAGACGTTCGACTCGTCGGCGAGACCCGTCGACGGCCGGCCACAGGCGGGAACTCGGCTGAGGACTTATTGAGGACTTCCCGCCCGCACACTACCTCTGACCTGCGGAAACGCCCTCAGAAGACAGAATCCGGCGTACAGGCCGACTCACCTCCACCGCCTCGTCGTTCGATACGCGCCTCGCCCAGCAAGTCCGGGAGCTCGAGGGACGCCACCCCGAGGCCTCAGCAGGGATCATCGACGCTCGCAGCGTCCGCGGTGCAGCCACGGTCAACAGCACCACCAGGGATACGACGCCGGGAAGAAGATCTCAGGACGAAAGACGTTCGGGAGCGTCGATACGCTCGGCCTGATCATCGCCGTGGTCGTCATGGCCGCGGGCACCTCCGACTACGCTGGCGGCCTCGGCTGAGGCCGAGGTGATCCTGGGGGGCACAAGGGACGGTGGCGGCGTGGTCTGGACGTCAGCCGACGCCCAGCGGTGGGAGCAGATCGTGCCCCCCGCCATGGCCGGCGCCCTGCCCATCACGCTCACCGAGGTGAACGGGGGCTCGCCGCCGGGGGCTCCGCCGGGGGCGAGGCCCGGGTGTGGCACTCCACCGACGGGCGCGCCTGGATCACCGACGACGCCGCTCGCTTCCGCGGGGCGTCGCTGCAGGAGGTGGCGCACGACGGACGGTCGCTGGTGGTGCTGGGCAGCGTGTCTGGAGCAAGCGGCGGATGGGTGCGGCCCGACCAGACCGAGGTTTGGGCCGAGATCGACGCGCAGCCCTTCGTTGGTGCAGCCGTGGCCGCCGTGGAGGCATCGCCGTGTGGCGAGGCACGCCGATCATCATCGGAGTCAGCGCAGACAACGATTACGGCCCGTGGGCCGCGACAGGTGTACCGGCATGAGCAGCCACGAAGTGCCCTCCGTGTCGTACGCAGGTGAGCTCGCGCTCTTGGCCCCGGGGACCCGGGTGCTGCTCGACATCGGCGACCACCTGAACCGCTAGGCGATGAGCAGGTGATGGCCCAGGCCGGCATCGAGATCACCACCCAGGCCTCCCCGTCGACCGTGGTGCTCACCGACCGGTTCCCGTCGAGCCGCGTGGCCGGGCCCGTGCGGGCCCACGTCATGATCGTGGCGCCCGTCGCCAACGAGTGCCGCCGGGCCCTCGATGCCCTCGCCGAGGGCTTCGCGGCCGTGCCCACCGCCGTGCTGGCGCTGGCCCGCCGGGTCCAGGCCCTCAGCGAGCGCCAGCAGAACCTGCTGGTGTTGGTGGCGCGGGGTCACACCAGCGCTGCGGTGGCCCGCGAGCTCACCGTCTCCGAGGCCACCCGTGAAGCGCGAGCTGGCCGGGCTCCTCGCCCGCTTCGACGTGTCGGGTCGGCTCGAATTGTCGATGCTGGCCAGCAGCTGGGGCTGCTCGACGAGCCCGCGCCAGCGGCCTCGGTGACCCAACTCCAACCACGCGACGACGCTCGGTTCGTGGCGCTGGACCGCCGTACGAGCCCTACCGCCCGGTCGCGAGCCCGCTGCGGTACCGGAACGGGTCGTTGGACCCCGGTTGACCACGAGCCACATCCGCCCAGCCCCCGCTCAGCCGACCTCGCCGGCCCCGAGCCAGACCCGGAGTCCCGCGAGAACCCTGTCCCCCCTTGAGAGAACCCCGCTCTCTCCCAGCGAGAACCCGAGCCCGGCGTGGCTCAGGGCGAATCAGCCGGCGACGCCGCTGCGTTGGATGGCCCGCGTGTCGGTGCCGAGGTACGAGGCGATCACCAGGGGGTTGGCCCGCACCTCGGCCGGGGTGCCCTCGGCGATGACGGCGCCGGCTTCGAGGCAGTAGATCCGGTCGCTGATGGCCATGACCATGGGCATGTCGTGCTCGATCACCAGGATCGACGCGCCCAGCTCGCGCTGCACCTGCTTGATGATCGGCCCGAAGGCTTCGGTCTCGCGCTGGGCCACGCCGGCGGTGGGCTCGTCGAGCAGCATCAGCTTGGTGTCGAGGGCCATGAGACAGCCCAACTCCACGATCCGCCGGGTGCCCGTCGACAGCTCGGCCAGCAACGAGTCGGCGTAGCGCCCCAGGCCGAAGTAGGCGATGATCTCCTCGGCCTCGGCCCGCTTGCGGCGTTCGGCGAACGGTGACGGTGGCAGCGCCAGCATCGACGGCAACAGGATCGAGCGCTCCCGGGCCTCCAACGCCACCATCAACGTCTCGCGCACCGTCAGCGCCCCGAACAGCTTGGCGTTCTGGAAGGCCCGTCCGATGCCCAGCCGGGCCCGCCGGTACGGCGCCGTGGCGTCGACCACGGTCCCGAAGAGCTCGACGTGGCCGCCCGAGCGCACCAGCCCCGACACGGCGTTCATGAGCGTGGTCTTGCCGGCGCCGTTGGTGCCGATGAGCCCAACGATCTCGCCCTGGTTCACGGTGATCGAGACCTCGTCGACCGCGACCCGTCCCCCGAAGCGGACCGTGAGCGCCACGGTCTTCAACGCCGGAACGCCGGCATCGAGAGCGATATCGGCATCTCCAGCGCCATCGACCGCAGGCTCGGGGCCGGCGCGGTCGCCGCCCCGGCGCGACAGCGTCGTGAGCCCCTCCTGCACCTTGCGCGCCGGAGGCTTCCAGCCGGTGCGCTTGGCGATGCGGGCCAGCAACACGTCGCGACCCTGATGCACCAGCCCGATCAGACCCGACGGGAAGTACAGGACGATCACGAGCATCCCGAGCGAGCTGGCGAAGAGGCGCACCTGGTCGGTGCCGTCGAGGATCGTGGGGATGCCCACGATGAGCAGCGTCCCGAGGATGGCCCCGGTGATCGACGTGATCCCGCCCACCACGGCCACCGACATCACCCGCAGCGACTCCGAGGGGGGGAACTGCGTGGGCTGGGTGGTGGAGTTGGCCAGGGCCAGCAGACCCCCGCCCAGCGCGGCGATGCCTCCCGAGACGGCGAAGGCGATGAGCTTGGCCCTGGTGGGCGACACCGTGTAGGCCGACGCCGTGGCCTCGTTCTCGCGCACGGCGATGAGCGAACGCCCGATCCCCGTGCGCCGCAAGCGGCTCACGATCACCAGGGTGACCAACAACACGATGAGGCACAGGAAGTAGAAGTCGCGCTTGTCGCGCAGGTCGAGGGGCCCGATCGTGGGCGGCTGCAGCTTGGCCCCGAAGCCGCCGTCGGCGTTGTTGAGACGGCCCAGGCCGAGCAGCCAGCCCTCGACCATGAGCGCGAACCCCAGCGTGACGACGGCGAGGTACAGCCCGCGGATGCGCAACGCCGGCACGCCCATCACCACGGCGATCCCCACGCCCCAGGCCACGCCGAGCCCCAGCCCGACGAGGTACGGCAACTCCCTGGCATAGTAGATCGTGAAGTACGCACCCACTGCTGCGAAGGCGAACTGGCCCAACGAGAGCTGGCCGGCCCAGCCCGTGAGCACCGTCGCCGACACGGCCACGATCATGAAGATCAGGACCTCGGCGTACTTGATGTGATCGGTCGGCTTGTCGATGAGGAACGGCGCGATCACGCCGGCCGCGAGCAGCACCGCGCTGCCGCTCCAACGGGTCCACCGGGCCAGCGGATGCCGGGCCAGGTCCTGTGAACCGGCCCGCAGACGGCCGGTGAGGCTCCACGACTGGTCGTCGGCGGCCTGGGCCCGTCCCCGGGTGAGCACCAGCACCACGAGGATGACGAACAGCACCAGCTTGTTGAGACCGGGGTTGTCGGGGCTGTTCGAGAGCGTCAACTGGTCGATGATCCCGACCGCGACGCCGCCAACGAGGGCCAGCGGGAACGACGTGAGCCGTCCGAACATGGCGGCGGTGAGCGCGAGCAGCAGCAGGTTGGGGCCCAACGCGATCTGCACGCTGCCGGCGTCGAGGTTCTGGACGGGCCCGATGAGCAAGGCGCTGATGGCCGACAGCGCGCCGGCGAGCACCCACACCTTGGTGGAGACCGCGCGAACGCTGACCCCGCCCAGCGAGGCCGCACTCGGGTTGTCGGCCGCACAGCGCACTGCGAGCCCGAAGCGGGTCCGCTGCATCAGATACGCCAGGAGCATCACGAGGACGGGCACCACGACGAGCACGGCGAGTTGGCTGCCGCGCACGTCGATGTCGAGGCTGTCGATGCGCCAGCGCCCGTCCGAAAGACGCGGATACTGCGTGTACTCGTCGATCCTCGGGAGCTTGAACTGCACGAACAAGATGAGCTGGGAGACCCCCAGGGTGGCCACGAACAGCAACAGGCGAGGCTGCTTGAACAGCCGTCGCACGATGAGCAGCTCGGTGAGCCCGCCCCAGGCCGCTCCGGCGATGATGGCCAACGGGAACGACAGCCCGTAGGGGACGTCGTAGTTCACCAACAAGACGGCCATCAGGTAGCCGCCGAAGGCCCCGATCTGGCCGTGGGCGAAGTTGATGACGCCCGACGCCCGATACACGAGCACCAGCCCCAGCGCCACCAAGGCGTAGATGAGCCCGTTGATCGCGCCCTTCCAGACGATGTCGTTGCTGTAGGTGAAGCCCAGCACGGGGTTGAGGATGGCATCCATGCCGAAGCTGCCGAAGCTGGCAACGGCGCCGACGGTGCCCATCACGCGCCTTCTCCCGAGAGGAAGACGGCCCGCAGCAGGTCGTCGCGTTCGAGCAACTCCTGAGCCGGGCCCTCGAAACGGATCCGGCCCCGCTCCATGAAGATCGCCCGATCAGCCACCGCCAAGGCCACGTTCACCGACTGCTCGACGATCACCATCGTGAGCCCCTGGGCCTTCAGGCCCTCCACCACGCCGAGCAGCTCGGCGACCACGAGCGGCGCCAGGCCAAGGGAGAGCTCGTCGATGAGCAGGATCTCGGGTTCGAGCAGCACGGCCTTGGCCAGCGCCAGCATCTGCTGCTGGCCGCCCGACATCGAGCCGGCGCGCTGGTCGAGGCGATCGCGCAGCTGGGGGAATGCCTCGTACACCAGCTCCATCCGCTCGCGCACCCGGCCCGGATCGTCGCCGAGCTGCCAGCTCCACACGTCGAGGTTCTCGCCCACGGTCAGCGTGTTGAACAGCGCCTCGCCGCCGGGAACCTTCACCATCCCCAGCTTCACCCGGTACTCGGGATCGACCAGGGTGATCGTCCGCCCCGCGAGGCGCACCACGCCACGGTCGGGCATCATCAACCCGGTGACGGCGCGCAGCAGCGTCGACTTCCCGGCGCCGTTCGTGCCCAGCAGGGCCAACGTTTCGCCCCGGGCGACCTCGAAGCTCACGTCGAAGAGCACCTGCAGGGTTCCGTAGCTGGCGTCGAGGTTGCGCACCTGGAGCAGCGGGACGTGCGTGGGGTCCTCGGCCATCCGCCGATGCTCGGCCTGATCCTCGATGAGCTCCTCGACCACGAGCGAGATGTCGTTCTTCATGTAGCGGGCGCCGTTCACGATGAGGAACCCGCCGATGATCGCCGCCGGGGGCACCACGATCGTGAGCGCGGTGCGCTCGCCGAACGAGTCGCTGAAGGCCCCCGCGAGCAGGCCTCCGAAGAAGCCGCCCATGAGGAAGATGTACACGCCGATGAGCGAGAACGCCTGGGCCCGCATGCGATACGGGATCACCGCCGAGATCGTGGGGCCGATCTGGGTGAACGCCGCGCCCTGGCAGGCGTTGGCTGCGGCCACGAACGCGATCATCACCGGGGCCGAGTCGAAGCGCAGTCCGATGGTGATCAGCACGCCGTAGGCGAGCACGAGGATGCCCATCATCCGAAACGACGAGCGGGGGTCGCGGCGGAACAGGCGATCGCCATAGCGACCGGCGAAGGGGATGGCCAGCAGGGCCGCGCCCCACGTGATCGAGCCGATCCAGCCCCGCTTGAACGCGCCGTAGTTGTACTCGTCCTCCAGCAGGAGGTTGAAGGCACCGGGCACGGCAACCAGCGCGAAGCCGAGCACCCCGATGCCGACGACCAGGAAGTAGAACGTCCGCACCTTCTTCAGGCGCTGGAAGGCGGCCGAGAGCCGGACGGGCGGTTCTTCGACGGTCGTCTCGAGCACGCCGCCGAGGACGGCTTCCTGCTCGTGACGGCCTCGGGCCGGTTCCTTCAGCAACGCCGTGGCGATCACCAGGATCGCCGCCGGGATGGCGAACACGTAGAACGCCAGCCGCCAGTCGTCCGGGTCGTCGCCAGCCAGGGCCACGATGCCGCCAGCGATGAACGGCCCGATCACCTGACCGGCCGGACGCCCGAGAGCCTCGAACGCGAACACCCGAGCCCGCACCGCGATCGGATAGCGATCGGCGAGCATCGACGGCGAGATCGGGATGCGGGCCGAGCTCCCGAACCCGGTGCCGGCCCGGGTGACACCCATGAGAAAGGCGTTCGAGACCGCTCCGGTGAAGGCGGCGAAGACGGCCCACAGCCCCGTGGCTCCAGCGAGGAGCTTGGTGCGCGAATAGCGATCGGCCAGCCAGGCGAACGGGAGGGTCGACAACACCAGAACGACGCCGCCGAAGCTCTGCAGGCCCAGGAGCATGGTGTCGGAGATCTCGAGCGAGTCCTGGATGTCGGGGCCGAGCACCTGGATGGCGACCCGGTCGAACTCCTCGACCAACGTCAACAACAGCACCACGATGGCCAACGACGGTCCGCCGGCGCGCAAGCCCTCCCGCAGCGACATGGTCTCGGTACCCACCCCGGGGAGCAGGTCGTCGGGCAGGAGAACACCACGCTCGCTTGCCTGTTGGGCCTCTCGGCGCTGCTCCTCCTCCTCGAAGACCACGGCGGTCAATGCCGCCGCGGACCCTTGGCGCTCAACGTCGTCGGCCACGCTGCCCCCCGGCACCGCCAATGATCGTGTGGGACCGCCATGCAATCAGCTCAGGCGCGTCCCACGCAACGTGAGCAGTCGCCGGTGCGCGAGCGCGGCGAGTCGCCGCGCGTCCCGGCACGCCCGGAGCTATCGTTCGCGCTCCACGTCGCACACATCAACAGGGGGAACATCCATGACTCTTCGACGCAGACGGTGGGGGCTCATCGTCGGCATGATGGCCGTGTTGTCGTTGGTTGCTGCCGCATGCGGTGACGACGACGAGGCCACGACCGAGACCAGCGCCGCGCCGACCGACACGACCGCCACGCCGACCGATACCACGGCTGAGTCTCCGGGCGAGGCCACGACGACCGCGGCGACGCCCGAAGAGCCCACGACCACGGCGCCCGTCGAGCTCACCGCCTCCGACACCGGCGTCACCGAGGACTCCATCAAGATCGCCATGCTCGTGGCCGACCTCGACGGGCTCCGCGATGCCGGCATCAGCCTCCCCGAGAAGCTCACCACCGACAACCTGACCCTGCGCTGGAGCAGCTACTTCGACGACTGGAACGCCGAGGGCGGCATCAACGGGCGCCAGATCGAGTACGTGACCGTCGTGTGGGACCCGGTCGACCCGGCAAGCTTCGAGGAGGCCTGCAACGCGGCCGCCCTCGACGAAGAGGTCTTCATGGTCGTCAACGGCAACGGGTTCCGAAACGGCGCCATCCCGTGCCTCACCGTCGACAACGACACCTTCGTGTTCTACGGCGAGTCGCTGAGCGAGTCGGTGATCGAAGCCTCGGGCCCGAACGTGATCACGC
>JANLSK010000280.1:0-4986 GCA_031362415.1 Actinomycetes bacterium
GCCGACCGATGGCAAGCCGCGCGTGCCGCCCGAGTGACCAACCGTTGCTGCGCCGCGGCGCCACTAGCGTGCCGGTCCCGAGAGAGACACGGCCGCACCACTTGTCTCTAACTTGTCTACCTCGTACGCTGGGATCGCCAACCCGCCGCCACCGCCCACAGGAGGAACCCGCCATGGCCGTCACCGCCGGCACGCCGATCGAGCTCGTCGAGAAGGTCTACGCCACGCTGCCCGGGCGGGCCGCGCTCGGCCGCACGCGCCTCGGGCGCCCGCTCACGCTGGCCGAGAAGATCCTCGTGAACCACCTCGTCGATCCCGAGGGCCAGCAGATGGAGCGGGGCCGCAGCTACGCCGACTTCAACCCCGACCGTGTCGCCATGCAGGACGCCACCGCCCAGATGGCGCTGCTCCAGTTCATGACCGCCGGCCTGCCCACCACGGCCGTGCCGTCCACCGTGCACTGCGACCACCTCATCCTGGCCAAGGCCGGCGCCCGCATCGACATGGGCGTCGCCGTCGACACGAACAAGGAGGTCTACGACTTCCTGCGCTCGGTGTCGGCCAAGTACGGCATCGGCTTCTGGGGCCCGGGCTCGGGCATCATCCACCAGGTCGTGCTCGAGCAGTACGCGTTCCCCGGCGGGATGATGGTCGGCACCGACAGCCACACGCCCAACGCCGGCGGCCTGGGCATGGTCGCCATCGGGGTGGGCGGCGCCGACGCCGTCGACGTGATGGCCGGCTGGCCCTTCAACACCAAGATCCCCAAGCTCATCGGCGTGCGCCTCACCGGCTCGCTGTCGGGCTGGACGGCCCCCAAGGACATCATCCTCAAGGTGGCCGAGATCCTCACGGTCAAGGGCGGCACGGGAGCCATCGTCGAGTACTTCGGCTCGGGCGCCGACTCCATCAGCGCCACGGGCAAGGCCACCGTCTGCAACATGGGCGCGGAGATCGGCGCCACCTGCTCGCTGTTCCCGTACGACCACCATTCGGCCATGTACCTCAAGTCCACGGCCCGTGAGGCCCTGGCCGACCTGGCCGACCGCAACGCGCACCTGTTGCGCAACGACCCCGAGATCGAGGACGACCGGGGTCGTGTGTACGACCGGGTGATCGAGATCGATCTCGACACGCTCGAGCCGCACGTCGTGGGCCCCCACACGCCCGACCGGGCCCGCTCGATCTCCAAGCTGGGTGCCGAGGCCCGGGCCGAGGGCTGGCCGCTCGAGCTCTCGTCGGCGCTCGTGGGTTCGTGCACGAACTCGTCGTACGAGGACATCGGCCGGGCCGCCAACCTGGCCCGTCAGGCGAAGGCCAAGGGGCTCAAGGCCAAGACGCACCTGTTGATCTCGCCGGGATCCGAGCAGGTGCGGGCCACCATCGAGCGAGACGGGTTCCTCGGCGATCTCGAGGAGATGGGCGCCACGGTGCTGGCCAACGCCTGTGGTCCGTGCATCGGGCAGTGGAAGCGCGACGACATCGAGCCCGGCGAGGTCAACTCCATCATCACGTCGTTCAACCGGAACTTCCCGGCCCGCAACGACTCCAACCCGTCGACCCTGGCGTTCATCGCCTCGCCCGAGACCGTGGTGGCACTGGCCCTGGCCGGTCGGCTGGACTTCGACTTCACCCGCGACACCCTCACCGCCGAGGACGGTTCGCAGGTACGACTCGAGGCGCCCGTGGCCGACGAGCTGCCCGCGGCCGGGTTCACGCCCGGGGAGTCGGGCTTCATCGCCCCGGCCCGCAACCCCGAACTTGTCTCGGTGGCCGTGTCGCCCACGAGCGATCGGCTCCAGTTGCTCACGCCCTTCCCGGCCTGGGACGGCAACGATTTCACGGGTCTGCGGGTTCTGCTGAAGGCCGCGGGCAAGTGCACCACCGACCACATCTCGCCGGCAGGGAAGTGGCTCACCTATCGGGGCCACCTCGAGAACATCTCGATGAACATGTTCATCGGGGCCAACAATGCCTTCACCCCGGGCCAGAGCGGCCAGGCCATCGACGCTCGCGACGGCTCAACGAAGTCGACCCCTCAGCTGGCCAAGGAGTACTCCGAGGCCGGCATCACCTGGATCGCCGTTGGCGACGAGAACTACGGCGAAGGCTCGTCACGCGAGCACGCGGCCATGGAGCCGCGCTTTCGGGGCGGCCGGGCCGTGCTCGTGCGCTCGTTCGCCCGCATCCACGAGGCCAACCTCAAGAAGCAGGGCGTGCTGCCGCTCACCTTCGCCGACCCGGCCGACTACGACCTGATTCGAGCCGACGACCTCGTCGACGTGATCGGCCTCGCCGGTCTGGCCCCCGACTCCACGGTCACCGTGCGGCTCCGTCATGCCGACGGCACGACGCACGAGATCGTCACCAACCACACCATGTCCGACGAGCACGTGGAGTGGTTCAAGGCCGGCGGCGCCCTCAGCGTCCTGGCCGCCGGCCACGGCACCTGATCCTCGGACCCGGCGTCCCCCGGGGACGGGGTGGGGTTGCGAGCGAACTCCGGCTTCGATCTCCGGGCTTGGCAGCCCGGGGTGCGTTCGGCGGGGCCCGTTCACCCCGGGAATGCCGACCGCATTCGGGCGCGTCGATCGGGCTTCGCTCCCACTGGCTCCGCGAGGTGGTCCTGAACTCGGGCAAGTCTCTCTAACCTCACGATGAGTGGCTTCAGTCCCTCTCCCGCTGCGTCTGCGTTGGGCGTACGTTCCCCTCGCCTCACGGAGAGTGACGAAAGTGGGCGGGCGTGGACGAGCACAGCATGGATCTCGAGATCGTGGGTCTCCTCGATGAGGCCCGCCGCGCCGAGGCGGTCGACGCCCGGGGCCGGCAACGGTGGCTGCGGGACCAGGCTCGGGAGAGCGCCACCTTCGCCAGCGCGTTGATCGACTTGGCCGAGGCCCGCCGCACGGTCGTGGTGGAGACCACGGCCGGCCGTCAGCACGTGGGTCGGGTGCGAGCCGTGGGCCTCGACTACTGCCTGGTCGAGACCACCACGTGTCGGCTGGCGGCCGTGGTGCTCGATGCCGTGGCCTCGGTGCGCACTCCTGGGCCCGACTGGCCGGCCCCCACGACCGACCGTCGCCTCCAACGGCACTCGAGCTTCCATGCCTTGCTGGCCGAGCTCGTGGCCGACCAGCAGCGGGCCTCGGTGGGCTTGGGCGCTCAGGCGGCCACGGTGACAGGACGCCTGTGGTCGCTCGGCGCCGACGTGCTCACGGTGAGGGTGGACGGGCGAGAGAGCGGGCTGAGCGCCTGTCAGCTCCGGGTCGTCACCGAGATCGTGACCGACGTTTCGGGCCCGGCGGTGACCCGATGACCGCGATCCCGATGACTGCGACGCCCCCTACGACGAGCTCGGCGGTGTCGGACGGGGCGACCGCGGCGGTGTCGGTGACGGTGACGGGCTCAGTGTCCGGCGCGGGTCTCGGGGTAGAGATGCTCGAGCGTGCCCGGTTCGATGCGGGCCCCGTCGATGAAGGCCAGCACGTCGGACTCCTTGAGTCTGATGACCCGGCCGAACTTGTAGCCCGGGAGCTGCCCTTCATCGATGAAGCGGTACAGCGTGCGGGGTGTGACGCCCAGCAGCCGAGCGGCTTCTTGGGTCCCGAGCCATTCGATGTCGATCGCCATGGGCCCGACCATAGTCGCCCATACCACCTCGTGTCGTTTCATGCTCATGTTCCTTGTCGGTCGCGGGCGGTCCCCAACCAGACCCGCGCCCTCGAGTGCGGAGGTTCCCCGCGATGACCGTGCTCGATCGACCGTCCGACACCACCGAGGGCCGAGACCCGAGAACCGATCGTCCCCGCCGCGACGCCCGGACCCGACCCCGTCCTCGAAGCCGGGCGGCCCGGCCCAACTCGCGGGCCCTCGTCGGCGGATTTCTCGTGGCCGCGGCAGCCGTGGGGCTGTTCGCCACCATGGCCTCGGCCGATTCGCGTCCTACCACCCGGGTGCTCGCGCTCAACCGCGACCTCAACGCCGGGGCCGTGGTCACCCGGGCCGATCTGGAGGAGCTCGCCGTCGACGTGCCCGACCAGGCGCAGGCCGGTCTGATCGTCGACCCGGCGATGGTGGTGGGTTCGGTGCTGGTGCATGACGTGGCTGCGCACTCGATGCTCCGGATCGACGAAGTGGTGGCCGTCGGTACCCAGGAGGGTTTCGAGGAGGTGTCATTCTCGGTGCCCACCAGCCGGGCGCTCGGACGGGCCTTCACCCCCGGCGAGCGGGTAGACGTGCTGGCGACCTTCGAGGACACCACCGGCGCCTGCACCGATCGGATCGTGCGTCGAGCGCTGGTGGCCGATTTCCGCCGGGGAGACGACCAGCTCGGCGCTCGTGACGACGTCGTGTTCGTGCTGGCCGTCGCCGACCCCGAGACCGCCCGTCTTCTCACCTTCGCGGCCGACACGGCGACGTTGAGCGTGGTCGGGACCACGACGGCAACCGACGAGGCCACCGTGCTGGCCTGCCCGCACACGGCGGCGGGGGACGGCTCGAAAGCGGACGATCGCCCTGTCGCCGGGAGCGTCGCCGGCAGCGTCGCCGACGTGGCCCGCATCCCGGCGGGGGCCTGATCATGGCCGAACGGTTCGTGGTGCTCGGCCTGGCCCAGCCCCGGGCCGCCTGGTTCGCCTCGGTGTCGCGCTGGGCCACCTCGGGTGCGTTGCCCATCGAGTTCGTCAAGGCCGTGAGCGCCGACGAGGTCCGGGTGAGGTTGGCCCAGGGCCGGCCGTTCTCGGCCGTGGTCCTCGACGGGGGATCGCACGCCGTCGATCGCGACCTCGTCGACCTCGCTCGTTCGGCCGGCAGCATCGTGATCGTGGTCACCGATCCCCGCGTCGTGCGCGACTGGACGGCGCTCGGCGCAACGGGCGCGCTCGAGCCCGACTATCGCCGCGAGGAGCTGCTCGATCTCCTAGTGACCCACGGGCGAAGGGTCGGCCACTGCGCTGGCGGAGACTTCGACATCCCGCGGTTCGACGC
>JANLSK010000294.1:0-9774 GCA_031362415.1 Actinomycetes bacterium
CGGGGTCGCCTGGCCGGGCCCGCTGCCCCCCCCCGCGCGCGCCCGGGGGGCGCCCCGCGCCCCCCCGCCCCCACGAAACCCCTCGGCGTCCATGGGACGGGCGACGTCAGACGGCGTCGGGGCCCGATTCTCCGGTGCGGATGCGCACGACCTCCTCGACCGGCAGCACCCACACCTTGCCGTCGCCGATCTTGCCGGTGCGGGCCGTCTCGACGATCTTGTCGACGACACGCCGGGCGTCGGCGTCGTCGACGAGCACCTCGACGCGCACCTTGGGCACGAAGTCGACCTTGTACTCGGCTCCCCGGTACACCTCGGTGTGACCCCGCTGGCGGCCATAGCCCCGGGCCTCGCTGATGGTGAGTCCGGCCAGGCCCATTTCCTGCAAGGCTTCCTTGACGTCGTCGAGCTTGTGCGGCTTGACGATGGCGATGATGAGCTTCACGTCGCGTCCTTCCGGCCTCTTCTAGAAGTTCCCGTGCATGCTGCCGGCGTCGCTCAGGGAGTACCCGACCTCGGAGTGCTGCGAGAGATCGAGACCCGTGAACTCGTCCTCCTCGGAGACCCGGATACCTCCCGGCATCACCTTCTTCATGACGAGCAGGATGAACCCCGTCACCACGAACGAGAACATCCCCACAACCAGTACCGCGAGCACCTGCTCGCCGAGCAGGCCGGCGCCACCGCCGAAGAACAGCCCGTCCGTACCCGCTCCGAGGACGGTCTGGTCGGCGAAGAGCCCGAGCAGGATCGAGCCGAGGAGACCACCGACGAGGTGCACGCCGACCACGTCGAGGGAGTCGTCGTAACCGAAGCGGTGTTTGAGCGACACGGCCAGGAAGCACAGCACACCGGCGAGCACGCCGATGATCATGGGGGCGAGACCTCCGACGAATCCGGCGCACGGCGTGATGGCCACGAGCCCGGCCACGGCGCCCGATGCCGCGCCCAGCGTGGTGGCGTGGCCGGTCTTGATGCGCTCGGCCACGAGCCAGCCGATCATCCCCGCCGCGGCGGCCATGTGGGTGTTCACGAACGCCTGGGCGGCGAGCCCGTTGGCGGCCAGGGCCGAACCGGCGTTGAAGCCGAACCAGCCGAACCACAGGATGCCCGTCCCCACCATGGTCATGGTGAGGTTGTGCGGCGGCATCGCGTCGCGGGGCCAGCCCTTGCGCTTGCCCAGGATGATGGTGGCGGCGAGCGCAGCGGCACCGGCGTTGACGTGCACGACCGTCCCGCCGGCGAAGTCGAGCGCACCCCGCTCGAACAACCAACCCGCCGGGGCAAAGACCCAGTGGGCCACGGGGGCGTAGACGAGGATCAGCCACAGCCCGCTGAACACGGCCCACGCCGCGAACCGCATGCGGTCGGCGATGGCCCCGGTGATCAACGCCGGCGTGATGATGGCGAACATCATCTGGTAGGCCATGAACACCAGTGGCGGGATGGTGAGCGCCTCGAAGCCCGGCGGCGCCGTGGTGAGCAGGTCCTTGAGGCCGGCGAAGTCGAAGTTCCCGATGAAGCCGCCGGTGCCGCCGAAGGCCAGCGAGAACACGAACAATCCCCAGAGGATGCTCACCAGGCCCATGCAGAAGAAGTTCTGCATGATCATGGCCAGCACGTTCTTGGACCGCACCATGCCGCCGTAGAACAGCGCCAGACCCGGTGTCATGAACAACACCAGGGCTGCGGAGACGATCACCCAGGAGGTGTCGCCACTATTGATCTCAGCTGCGAGCATCGTTCATTCCCCCGTCAGGTTTCTGGTTGCTGTCAGCGAGGTGACGGCTGCATGTTCAGCCGGCATTGTTGCCCGATCGGGTCCCGATTGTTTCAGGCGTATGAACGGCCGTGACCGATCGGGCGGGCGGCGGGCCACCCCATTCAGCACCTGTCGCTCAACCGCACCCCGCCCCCTTCAGCGACAGGTGCTCGGGGACGGGTCCCGCCTCCGGGTCGCCACCCCATCCAGCACCTGTCGCTCAACCGCACCCCGCCCCCTTCAGCGACAGGTGCTCGCTGGTGGCTCAGCGTTCATGGCGGGCCTTCATGACGGTGGCCTTGGCCACGCCCCACATGAGATGCAGCGGGGCCAGGTCGTCGTCGTCGAGGTCGGCGAAGGTGACGATCCCCAGGCCGTACACATCGTCGGGCCAGGAGCGTTCGTCGTGCTCGTCGCGCACGACCTCGGGCATCCCGAGATCGAGTAGGAGTGCCGTGGGCTCGCGCACCGCGGTGCGCACGATCTGCAAGGGCGTGGCCCGCTGCTCGTCGGGGTCGAGCGCCAGCAGGTCCTCCAGCGCCGCTACCACCCGGGCCGTCGCCAAGGCCGCCGAAGCCTGGGCCTGGGCCGTGATCTCGGGGCGACGGTCGACATCGGTGACGCCTCCCCAGGCGTCGAGCATCCCCTCGACTCGTCGAGCGAGGTACGTGGGAAGCGCCCGTTCGACGCCGGCGACGATCAACCGGCCGACCTGGGTGAGCTGTTCGAGACCGCGGGCCTCGGCGGCCGCCCGGTCGTTGCCCAGGTCGGGACCGCCAGCCGGCACGCCGGGAGGCAGTGACGATGCCGGGACGGTCATGGGGCGATGACGTCGCCGTCCATGCGGTTCACGCGCACACCGCGGGAGCGGTAGTACTCGATGGCGGCTTCGACGGCCTCGGGATCGCCCATGAGCTCCATGATCACCCAGCCGCTGTGGTCTTCCACGTTGGCCCGGCGCACGTTGGGCATCACGTCGAAGCGCTTCACGACCTCGTAGGTGATGGGCTCACCCACGATCTCCTCGGGGAACGACAGGAAGAGGCGCTCGTGCGCGGTCACTGCGACAACCCGACCGAGGCCAGTACGCCGGCCGGCGTGTCGAGGAGACCGAACCAGAACGGACCGAACACGGCGTACTCGGCCGACGCGGCGTCGAAGCGCATTTCGTAGACGATGTCCTTGATGTCGACGGCGTCATCGGCCAGCAGGGTCACGCCCCACTCCCAGTCGTCGAGGCCGGTCGATCCGGTGATGAGCTGCTGCACCCGTCCGGCGTAGGTGCGACCGGTCTTGCCGTGGCCAGCCATGAGCCGCTTGCGATCGTCGAACGAGAGCGCGAACCAGTTGGCGCCCACGTCACGCTTCTTGGCCATGGGGTAGAAGCAGATCGTCCGCTTGCTGGGCAGGTTCGGATGGAGCCGGTCGTGGCGGTACTTGGCCATGCGCTCGCTGAACGCGGTGAGCGCGGTGTCGGCGTCCTCGCCGGTGATGCCTTCGCGTTCGAGCCGGCGGCGCTCGTCGTCGTCGTTCATCGTGTACTCGGAGAGCTCGGTGAGCGACACGAACGAGTCGAGCGGCTCCAGCGCCGTGGCTCGCAGCTCGGCCTGGAAGGCGTGCAGCCGGGCCAGGTCGGGGCCGAGCACCATCACGCCGACGTCGGCCTTGTGCCCCAGCACGGCGAAGACCAGTGCCTGGTACCCGTTGCCCTCGGCCTCGAGTGATTCCACCGCGGCGGCAACGTGCTTGACCGTGGCGGCGCTGTCGCTGCGGGCTGCGGCGCCCACCCGGTAGAACAGGTGCAGCACCCCCCAGCCGATCTTCGGTTCGAGTGGCTCCATGGCTCGCGAGGCTAGGCCCTCGGCGCTCGTCATCACTTCACCAGTAGCCCTGCATCAGCTCGGTCGCCCATTCGGGCTCGATCACCTCGCCCCGGGGCGCGAAGCCGCCGAGGTACGGCTTCACGTCGAGGACGGGCGACCCGTCGACGGCGTCGAGGCCTTCCACCTCGATCGTGTGACCGGTCGCGCTGACGACGCGGCACACGGTGAGGCCGATCCGGTTGGGACGGTCCTTGGCCCGCTGGGCCAGGATCCCCACGAGCGGCCAGTCGGTACGTCCCCGCGGATGACGAGCGCCCCGGCACACCCCGTCGGGATCGACCCGGTCGAACACGAACACCACCTCGATGTGCGAGAAGGAGTCGAGCCCGAGCGTTGCCTCGGCGTCGACGACCGACCGGTCGAGCTCGATCGTCGACCGGACCGCCCCCCAGTCATCGTCCGCCACCACTGCCCGCCCACCCCGCACGTACCCGACGGGCTCCATCGTGAAGGCGGTCATCACGTTCCTCCGTCTGGTGGCGGGCCTGGCAACCGGATGCCGGCCAGCTTCTCAGGGTTGAGCACCGATCGGAAAGCCACGATCCCCTCGTCGACCATCTCGAGCGACCAGACCAGGTCGACGACCCCGGCACGGTGGCACACCATTCCCGGCTGGCCGTTGACGCGCACCGCCGCGTTCTCCAGATCGACGGGCAGACGGTGGGCCACGCTCATCAGGAGGCGGCCCACCCGGTCGGCGCCTCGCACCGGGCGACGTGCCGCGTGCCGGGACGGGCCACCGTCGGTCGTGAGCACCACGTCGTCGAGCAGCACGCCTCGCAACATCTCGAGGTCGCCCGTCGCCAGCGCGGTGCAGAACCGTCCGAAGAGCTCAAGCTCGCGCTCGGACGACGCCGGTCGCCCCGGCCATCGGTCACCCGTCCGGGCCGCCCGTATCCGCTCCCGGGCCCGGTGCACGACCTGCCGGCACGCCGCTTCCTTGCGGCCGATGGCCGCGGCGACCGAGGAATACGGCTCGTCGAAGACCTCGCGCAGCAAGAAAGGGGCTCGCTCGACGGGTTCGAGCAGGTCGAGCAGGGCCAGGAAGCCCAAGGTGAGCGTGTCGGCCAGCGCGACGGTCCCGGCCGGATCGGCATCCGTCGCAGCCGCCCCGCTGAGGTCGAACGGCGTCATGATCGGCTCGGCCAGCCACGGGCCGACGTAGCTGTCGCGCTCGCGATGAGCGGCTCGCAGCCGATCGAGCGACAACCGGGTGACCATCGTGGTCAGGTAGGCCGCCGGGTTGGCGACGACCGTGGTGATCTCGCCCCCGTCCGCCCCGTCACCATCGCCCGTCGGCTCGCGTTCGGGCGACTCCTCCTGACCGGCAACGGCCTGCCAACGCAGCCAGGCGTCCTGCACGGCGTCCTCAGCGTCGGACCGGCTCCCGAGCATCCGGTACGCGAGACCGACGAGCCGGGGCCGTTCGGCGACGAACACCTCGGTGGGCGTCGTCATCCCGGCCCGGGCCCGGGCCCGGGCCCGAGCCCGACCCCGACACCGGCCGGCGGCGGGCCGGGCCGATGCGCTGGCGGCCTCGCGACAGAAGCCCCCGCCCGTAGTTGGTGGGCGCGATCGGTAGCGGCCAGCCCGGTCGCCTCGCCGCTGGCCAGCGCAGCGTCGGCAAGCAACCCGTCCGGGCCGACCCAGTCTCCGGCGATGAACACCCCCGGTCGGTCGTCGACCGCGATCGGCGGACGGCCCGCCATCCCGCCCGACTCCGTCGTTGGAAGCCCCGTGCACACGACCATGCGGTGCAAGTATCGCTGCACGACGGCGTGCGCAGGGTCGGCACCCATGGCCTCGACCAGCCTGGTCAGCTCGGCCCGACTTTCGACGTGGCGGTCGGTCGTCGGGCCGACCGTCGGGCGCGTGTCAGCCGGGTCGGAGTCGGCCTCGCCGGACGGCTCGACCCCGTCGGACGTATCTCCGGCGACGCCGTCGGGATCACCACCACCACCCTGGTGATAGCGCAGGGCGGTCACGAGCGAATGCCGGGGGGAGCGAGATCGGCCGGCGGCGAGTGTAACGAGGCGTAGAGGGGACGGTCGACGCCCAGGATGATGGTCCGTTCGGGCGGTCCGCCGCGGCCGTCGGCCAGGCCGACGTCGAGCACCGACGCGCACTGCGGCGCCAACCGGTTCCAGCGCGTCCCCAGCCCCAGCAGTCGGGCCGCGACCGAGGGACGGCCACCCGCGACGACGACCGTCCGAGCGTGATACTCCCGAACGCCTGAGCGCTCGTCCGATGCGCAGACGGTCCAAGTGTCACGGCCCCCGCCTTGCCGGCTGTCCGCCCGGCTCGACCGCCGTCGCCGTCGCCGTCGCCGCGGTCTCGATGGTCGCACCAGCCTCCCGCGCCCCTTGCGCGAGGCCGTCGACCAGACCCCCCCCAACCGCCGTGCAGGTACAGCACGCCGTCGATGAGGCCCCGGCGCACCTGGGCCAAAGCGGCGGCGGCATCGAGCGCACGTGGTGAGTCGCACCATCGCGCGGACCCGATGCGCGACATCCTCGTGGCCGACGTGCTCGCCGAGCCACGCACCGAGCGACTGGCCGCCGTACACCGCGGGGTCGAAGCCACGGCTGCGGATCCGCCCCATGATCCGAGCCAGCTCCCACCGGGCGGCCGGGCTGGCCAGCAGCGGCGTTCGCAGTAGGGAACGAGGATCTGTGGGCATCGGATGAACCTCCCCGGCCCGTTGGCCGAACACCTTACGGACGTCGGGCGCGAGCCCAACGGGTGACACACCCCTCCGGCGCAGCGTCGCCATGCCGGCCCCGCTGCGGTAGAGCGCATGGGGGCCCTGGTTGAGACGGAAGCCATCGAGCACCGTGGTCGTCGCCCGTCCCCCGAGCTGATGGCCGACGAGCACGATGACGGTCGCCCCGGCTCGGGCCACGGTCGCCGCCGCGGCCGGCCCGGCGAGCCCGCCTCCCACCACCGCCACGTCGTAGGTCTCGCTCGATGCGCTCGATGTTGTGCTCACATCCGCCTCCGGTGCTCGTCGATCAGGCGCCCCCGATGGATGCCGCCTCCCCATTCGACGATCGTCGGCACGGTCTTGTGACACGCCGCGTCAAACTCGGCCGCCGGCGCCCGTCGGTGCATGGGAGTGCCCGAGCCGGGCATCGGTCGTCTGGCCACTCGGGGCCGGGAGGCCGAGCACGAACAACGCGGCCTGAGCAGGCAGGTTGCGCACCATCTACTCGAACAAGTGCGTGCGGGTCGTTGCCGGCGCATCGAGGTGCAGGCTCAAGTGGTGGACCTTGTGGAAGGCCCAGAGCCGCTCCGAACGGTGCAGGCCCCCGTGCACCCAGAACGCCACCGCGTCGAACACGGCCACTGCCACCACCAGCGGCGACGCCGGGTGCATCCATCCGACCGCTCCGCTCAGCCCGGGGAGGGCCAGCTTCTCCAGCTGCGGGCGGAACACGACCGCGGTGATCGCAGCGGAGCCCGCCGGCACGAGGTACCAAGCTGCGTCGGTCCCGATCGTGCCTCGCTGACCTGGAGGGCCAGATCGAGCAACATCTCGGCCGTCAGGTCTGCAGGCAAGAAGCCCACCCGGGCCCATCGCGCTCATTCGAGCGGCTCGATGCCGAGGAGCCGAAGGGTCAGGAACTGCTCCTCTCGGAGGAAGACGAGGGTGCGTGAGTGCGGCTGGGGGGCGTCGGGCGCGGGGGCAGAGATGGTCACCGTGTTCATTGATCACTCCTGTGGAGGGAAAGTCGGGGGTTCGCCTTCGGGCCGGCTGATCGGGCCGAATCACTGTTCGTAGCCATCGAGGTTGTCGCCGATCGCCTTGATGACATCGAAGATCAGCGTCGGCGGGATTCGGACGCGGGCAACGACCCTGAACTTGAGCGCCGCGCCGCCAGCCTCATCGTGTTGCCCGGGGTGCGACTGAGCGCAGAAGTCGAGCACGAACGAATGGCCGTTGTGCCACACCCCGACCATGTCGGCGGCGACTCCCGCCTGCAACCCGACTGTTCGCGACAGCCGCAATCGGGGATCTGCGCGTTCGAAATTCACGACAATCTTGCGAGCCCGACCCAGCAGATCGAGGCCGGCGTTCTCAAGGTTCCGAGGATGTCCTGGCAGGCGCGGGGCGTTCATGCCGGCTCGTTCGGGTGCAGCGGGCCGGAAACTCATCGGCGCGTCAACAGAAGTTGACAGTCCGAGCTACACTGACTCCGTGGACATCGAGGCGAGCGCCCGCAAGCACGGTGTCGACGACGAAGACATGCTGCATGCGTACCGACACCACTGGCGAGCGTTTGCCACCGACTCCGAGGTCACGATGTTCATCGGACCGCGCTGCGACGGTGCCCCCACTCGAGGTGGCCGTCGTGGCCGACGAAGACGGCGAGGCGATCATCAACGCGATGCCCGCACGTACCAAGTTCCTGAAGGGATGGTGGAAGCCATGAGCAAGACAGACCGCGCCAAGAAGCTGGAAGCATTCGAGCGGTGGGCCGACAGCGTCGATGCCGACGACCTCGTCGTCTTGGACACCACGGCGCTCAAGTCGCTGATGGAGCTGTCGGAGCAGCGCACCGCCGTTGAGGCCCAACTCGTCGAGGCCGTGCGCCAGGCGCGAGCGGATCACCACTCGTGGAGCAAGATCGGCATGATGCTCGGCGTCTCCAAGCAAGCCGCCCAACGGAAGTACCGAGCATCTGGCGAGCGGAGGTGACGTGACGTCCCGCTGTCGATTCGCTGCACGACTTCACGACCCGGAGATACCCACGGCCGATGCCGGAGGATCCAACGGCCACCGGGTGCACGTCGTAAAGGCGGGGCACCCCCGGGAGGGTGCCCCGCCTTTGGTGCATCGTGTTGATGGAGCGGTGCTTCGAGGAGCTGCCCGGAAGGGCGGGGCTCCTAGAAGTCGTCCATCCCGCCCATGCCGCCCATGCCGCCGCCCATCCCGCCGGGCATGCCGCCACCCGACTTGGAGTCTTCGGGCTTGTCGGCGACGATGGCCTCGGTGGTGAGGAACAGCGCCGCGATCGAGGCTGCGTTCTGCAGACCCGAACGGGTCACCTTGGCGGCGTCGATGACACCGGCCTTGGCGAGGTCTTCGTACACGCCAGTGGCAGCGTTGAAGCCCTCGGCGCCCTTCATGTTGCGGACCTTCTCGGCAACGATGCCGGGCTCGTGGCCAGCGTTGCGGGCGATCTGCTTGAGGGGCTCCTCGAGCGCGATACCCACGATGCGAGCACCGGTGGCCTCGTCGCCTTCGAGCGTGAGGGCCAACTCGAACACCTTGGCCTGCGTACGCAGCAACGTGACACCGCCGCCGGGAACCACACCTTCTTCGATGGCCGCCTTGGTCGTGGAGACCGCGTCCTCGATCCGGTGCTTCTTCTCCTTCAGCTCGACCTCGGTGGCCGCGCCGACCTTGATGACCGCGACGCCACCAGACAACTTGGCGAGACGCTCCTGGAGCTTCTCACGGTCGTAGTCGGAATCGGTGTCCTCGATCTCACGCTTGATCTGGCTGATGCGACCAGCCACATCTTCGCTGGCGCCGGCACCTTCGACGATGGTGGTCTCGTCCTTGGTGACGACGATCTTGCGGGCCCGGCCGAGCAGGTCGAGGCCGGCGTTCTCGAGCTTGAGACCGACTTCCTCGGAAACGACCTGAGCGCCCGTGAGGATCGCCATGTCCTGAAGCATCGCCTTGCGGCGCTCGCCGAAGCCGGGGGCCTTGATGGCCACCGACTTGAACGTGCCCCGGATCTTGTTGACGACGAGCGTGGCCAGAGCCTCGCCCTCGACGTCTTCCGAGATGATGACGAGCGGCTTGCCCGACTGCATCACACGCTCGAGCACCGGCAACAGGTCCTTGACCGAGCTGATCTTGCCCGAGTTGAGCAGGATGTAGGCGTCTTCGAGGACGGCCTCCATACGCTCGGGGTCGGTGACGAAGTACGGCGAGATGTAGCCCTTGTCGAAGCGCATGCCCTCGACGAAGTCGAGCTCGATCCCGAAGGTCTGGCTCTCCTCGACGGTGATGACACCGTCGGTGCCCACCTTCTCGAGCGCCTCGGCGATCATCGAGCCGATCTCCGTGTCGGCTGCGGAGATCGCAGCGACGTTGGCGATGGCGGCCGGGTCGGT
>JANLSK010000309.1:0-1800 GCA_031362415.1 Actinomycetes bacterium
GCGTGAGCGCGTCACCGATCGTTACCGAGGGTCGACCGATCAGGCGGGGTCCCGTCAACCAGGTGGCCCGATGGTGGGGGAGCCTCCCGAAGGCCGCTCGATGGTCGGCCGGTGTTGTGGGTGTCGCCGTACTCTATCTGCTCCCCCAGATCCCGCTCGGCATCATCGAGACGACCGGCACCAAATGGGAGTCGGTGCTGTTCTTCCCGATCATCGTGTACGTCATGATGGCCCTGGGCCTCAACGTGGTCGTCGGGCGGGCCGGCATGCTCGACCTCGGGTACGTGGCCTTCTTCGCGGTCGGCGCCTACTCGACAGCGGTCCTCGCCGGCCAGCACGACTGGAACTGGTGGCTCGTCCTCCCCGTGGGGGTCGCGCTGGCGATGGGCGCCGGTGTGCTCCTGGGCACGCCCACGCTGAGGTTACGGGGCGACTACCTGGCCATCGTGACCCTGGGCTTCGGCGAGATCATCCGTATCACAGCCAACAACACCAACGAGATCGGCGGGCCTCGCGGCATCCAGGCCGTTCCCGGGCCGCCCAACGTGGGGAAGCTGCGCTTCGACAACGTGCTCGATCACCGGCCGTACTACTGGCTGGGTCTCACGATGGTCATCGCCATCGTGTTCGTCGTGCGGCGGTTGGAGGGGAGCCGGGTGGGTCGGGCCTGGACCGCCATTCGCGAAGACGAGGACGCCGCCGAGCTCATGGGCGTACCCACGTTTCGGTTCAAGCTGTGGGCCTTTGCCATCGGCGCCGGGGTCGGAGGCGCCGGCGGGACGGCCTACGCCAGTCAGCACGCCTTCGTGAACCCCGACACCTTCAAGCTGATTCTCTCGATCCTGTTCTTGGCCGCCGTGGTGCTGGGCGGATCGGGGAACCTGGTCGGCGTCATCGTGGGCGCCGTGGTCGTCGCATATCTGCCCGAGCGCTTCCGGGGGTTCGAGGAGTATCGGGTGTTGGCCTTCGGTATCGCGTTGGTGGTGATGATGATCTTCCGGCCGCAGGGGCTCATCCCGAGCCGGCGCAGGGCAGCCGAGCTGGAAGATCCCGTGACGCCATCGGAGATGGCCGACCTCTCGGTCAGTAGCCAGGAGCTGGCCGGGCACGAGCTGGGTGAGGTCTTTGGGCCGGACGGCGATCGTGGCTGAGTCGATCGTTACCACGACCGTCACCACGACGGTGTCGAGCAGACCAGACGCGAGTCCGCTCCTCGAGCTGCGGGGGCTCGTGATGCGCTTCGGTGGGGTGCACGCGCTCAGTGATGTCAACCTGCACGTTGATCGGGGCGAGATCCTGGGGCTCATCGGGCCAAACGGCGCCGGCAAGACCACCGTGTTCAACGTGATCACCGGGGTGTACGACCCCACTGCCGGTGATGTGCTCTTCGAGGGGCGCTCGATCGTCAAGCACAAGCGGTACCAGCGCACCAAGCTGGGTCTGGCTCGCACGTTCCAGAACGTCCGGCTCTTCGGCGAGATGAGCGCGCTCGAGAACGTGATGGTCGGCGTCGACGCGCAGCACCGCTCCAGCGTCGGCGGGGCGATCCTGCGGCTGGGCCGTCAGCGCCGCGAGGAGCGTGAGGCTCACGATCGGGGCATGGAGCTGCTGGAGTTCATGGGTATCGCCCGCCGGGCCCATCAGACCGCCCGCAACCTGCCCTACGGCGACCAGCGCCGCCTCGAGATCGCCCGGGCCATGGCCACGCGGCCCAAGCTGCTGCTGCTCGACGAGCCCGCGGCGGGGTTCAACCCGGCTGAGAAGATCGAGCTGATGAGTCTGATCAGCCGGATCCGTGAC
>JANLSK010000331.1:0-35447 GCA_031362415.1 Actinomycetes bacterium
TCGAGCAGGCGGCCGGGCTTGGTGGTGGCCCGCTCGAGCGACACCGACACCAGCGAGAAGGCGGCCAGGCGTTCGCGGACGAGATCCTCGTGGACGAGCCGCTGGAACTCGGTCTCGGCCTCCTCCTCGGTGGGGTCGAGGTAGGCCCGGGGGAACAAGCGGGCGAAGATCGGGTTGCTCTCGCGCGAGGCATCAGGGGCATCAGAGACATCAGAGACATCAGAGACATCAGGGGCGACGGGGGTGTCAGGCGTCTCAGAAGCATCGGAACTCCCGGGGGTGCCGGGTGCCCCGGCGGTCTCGGCAGCGCCACCGGTGGCAGCGTCGGCCCCGCCGACCACCTCCTGCAGCTCGCCGGGGAGGCGAGTGAGCAACTCGCGCTCCTCCGCCAGCATGCGCACCACCAGGCATCCGTTGCGGAGCAGCTTGAAGCGCCGGGCCATGGCGGGCTAGGAGTCCTTCTGCATCGTGGCCCACAGGCCGTGGGCGTGCAGACGGGACACGTCAGCCTCGGCCTTCTCCCGGGCCCCCGACGACACCACGGCCTTGCCCAGATGGTGCACGTCGAGCATGAGCTTCGTGGCCTTCTCGCGCGAGTACCCGAACAGTTTCTGGAACACGAACACCACGTACGACATGAGGTTGACGGGGTCGTTCCATACGATGACGATCCAGGGCACATCAGGGGTGACGACGTCGTCGACGATCGGCTCGTCGATCTTGACGGGCGCGATCGTCGCCACCGCGTCACCCATCGCCACCGTCACCCTCGATCTCCCCAACTGCGCCGAACCCAACGGCGCCGAGCCCAACCGCGCCGTCGACGTCGTCTCCCACGCCAGCCCCCCGCACCACGCCCTCGAGCACTACGCCCTCGAGCACGGCGCCCTCGGGCACCTCGACCAGAGCCGGCCGGGGGAGCTCGATCACATCGGGGACATCACGCAGATCGCCCCGCCCCTCGGGCCGAACCTGGTCGGCGATCCGGGCCAGGAGCCCGTTCACGAACCGACCGGAACCGTCGGTCGAGTACTGCTTGGCCAGCTCAACGGCCTCGGTGATCACCACCGCGACCGGGATCTCGGGCCGATGGCACAGCTCGTAGCAGCCGATCCGCAACAGGTTGCGGTCGACGACGGGCATCCGGTCGACACTCCAGCGCTCGGCGAATTCCCCGATCAGACCGTCGATCTCGGCGCGGTGCTCATCGATCCCCCGGACCAGGTCGTCGGCGTAGGGGTCGGCTGCGACCGGGAGCGCGTCGAGCACCGTCGCCGCCGAGGAGTTGCGGATGTCCTGCTCGTAGCACAGCGACAGTGCACGCTCTCGTGACTCTCGCCTCGTCCGCAACACGTCGTCTCGTCTCCTTTGATGGTGTGGCCGCAGCGCCGAACCCGTCCCGAACCCGTCCCGAACCCGTCCCGAAGGGCCCGGATGGCCGCTCGGTCAGGCCCGGCTCATGTACTCCCCGGAGCGGGTGTCGACCTTGATCCGCTCGCCGGGGCCCACGAACAGCGGAACCTGGAGCACCAGACCCGTCTCGAGCGTGGCGGGCTTGCGGGCTCCCGAGACGCGATCGCCCTGCACCCCGGGCTCGGTCTGGGCGATGTTCAGCTCGACCGACGCCGGCAGCTCGGTGCCGACGATCTCGCCGTTGTAGAACGCCATCTCGATCATCGAGGTCTCGACGATGTAGTTCACCGAGTCGCCGAGCACGCCGGCATCGACCTCGGTCTGGTCGAAGGTCTCGGTGTCCATCATCACGAAGTTGGCGCCGTCGCGGTACAGGTACTGCATCTCGCGCCGCTCGATGTGGGCCTGATCGACCTTCTCGTCGGCCCGGAAGGTGCGCTCGATCACCGCTCCGGTGCGGAAGTTCTTGAGCTTGGTGCGTACGAAGGCCCCGCCTTTGCCCGGCTTGAAATGCTGGAACTCGACCACGCTCATGAGGCCCTCGGACAGGTTGAGGATCATGCCGTTCTTCAGGTCGTTCGTGGAGAGGTTGGCCATGGGAGCGCTTTCTCAGGTGTGCGGACAGGTCGGGATCGCATCGAGACGGGGCCGCTCGAACGCTCAGAGGCACAGCACCTTGGGGGTCCGGGTGAGGATCCGACAGCCGTCGTCGGTGACCACGACGCTGTCTTCGATGCGAACACCCCCGACACCCGGGAGGTACACGCCGGGCTCGACGGTGACGATGTCGTCGACTGCCAAGGTATCACGGGTCCTGGGCCCGACCCGGGGGGCCTCGTGGATCTCCAGCCCGACCCCGTGGCCGGTGCCGTGGGTGAAGCGCTCACCCCATCCCGCGTCTTCGATGACGTCGCGACAGGCGGCGTCGAGCGCCGAGGTCTCGATCCCGGGGCGCACCGCGGCGACCCCGGCCTGTTGCGCGTCGAGCACGAGCTGCCACAGGCGGCTGGCGTCGGGTCCCGGATCGCCCAACGAGACCGTCCGGGTCATGTCGGAGCAGTACCCGTCGACAATGCAACCGAAGTCGAGGATCAGCAGCTCACCCGGGCCGATGCGACGGTCGGAGACGCGGGCATGGGGACGGGCGCCGTTGGGGCCCGCCGCGATGATCGGCTCGAAGCTCGTGCCCGACGCCCCTCGTCGGCGCATGGCGACCTCGAGGTCGAGGCCCAGCTCACGCTCGGTCGGCCCGTCGTTCAGACGGCCCAGGCAGGCGGCCAGCGCGTCGTCGGCGATCGCACAGGCGGCCTCGATACGGGCGATCTCGCCGGGGTCCTTGCGCCGCCGGAGGCCTTCCACCAGGCCCTCGGTGGCCACGAGCTCACACTCGGGGAACCACGTGGTGGCGTAGGAGCGCTGCTGGGCCCAGGTGACACCACCCGCCTCCAGCCCGAGCCGTCGGACCCCGGCGCCGGCCACGTCGTCGGTGACGATGCGCTGTTGGTGCTGGTTCGAGATCTCGATGGTGGCCGTGACACCGGCCGCGGCGAGTTGCAGTTCAGCCTGCTCGCCGTAGCGGCCGTCGGACACGAACAGCGCACCGTGGGGTGTGACCAGGAGCATCGCCGCCGAGCCGGTGAACCCGGTGAGGTAGCGCACGTTGACCAGCCGGGTCACGAGCAACGCCTCGACCGGTGCCCCCGTCGAATCGACCCCAGACTCGGCCGAAGAATCGGCGGAAGATTCGACGGAGGCGGGCTCGGCGGTGAACGCCAGCGCCCGCAGCCGATCGATTCGGCCGGCGACGTCACAGGGAGCGAGCGAGGTCACGTCGGGGCGCCAAACCTCGGCGACGGAAGCATCGGTCGCAGCGGCGGACCGACGCCCGGCGCGAAACGAGGGACTCACCGGCTCCCCATCTGCTCGGCCAGGTCGATGGCCGCTCCGACCGCCATGCGGTATCCGTTGCCGCCGAAGCCGGCGATGGTGCCGTTGACCACCGGGGCCACGACCGACCGGCGCCGCCATGCTTCGCGAGTCGCCGGATTCGTGAGATGGAGCTCCACTTTGACCCCCTCGAACGCCGCCAAGGCATCGGTGATGGCGTAGGCATAGTGGGTGAAGGCGCCCGGGTTGATCACGACCGCCCGGCAGCGGCCCCGGGCCCCGTGGATGGCCTCGACCACGACACCCTCGTGGTTCGACTGGATGTCGTCGAGCTGCCAGCCCCGTTCCTCGGCCGTGGCCCGGGCGTTCGCCACGTGATCAGCCAGGGTGGCGGTTCCGTAGATGGCCGGCTCGCGATGGCCGAGCAGGTTCAGGTTGGGCCCGTGCACGAGCAGCACGATGTTGGAGGGAGACCGGTCGGAACCGGATGCGTCGGGCGGCGGCGTCGGCGAGCTCATGACGTCATTCAACACCCACGGCGGCGAACGCCACGTCGAGCGCGTGTGCCGGGGGGTCGTCGAACCGGGTGACGCCCGACGGCCCGGGAAGGACGAACGTGAGCCCACCCTCGGACTTCTTGTCGCGTCGCATCACTGCGACGAGCTCGGCCCGTGACAGGCCCGGGGGTGCCGACGTCGGGAGCCGGAGCGCCGTCAGCACGGCGCGCTGGCGGGCCAGCCATGTGGCGTCGACCCGCTCGAGGGCTCCGGCCAGGGCCCCGGCGAACACCAGACCCACGGCCACGGCCTCACCGTGGAGCATGTCGTACTCGGCCATGGTCTCGATGGCATGGGCCAGGGTGTGCCCGTAGTTGAGGACGGCCCGGATGCCCAGGCGCTCGTGCTCGTCGGCGGCGACCACCGCGGCCTTCATGGCTGCGCAGCGGGACACGATGGCGCCGAGCACCGCGGCGTCACGCCGTTCGATGGCCTCGGCGTCACGAACCAGTACCTCGGCCAGGTCGCCGGGCGGCTCGGGGGCGCCATCGAGGAACGCGTACTTGGCGATCTCCCCCAGGCCGGCCCGGTACTCGCGTTCGGACAGCGTGGTGAGCGTGCTCGTGTCGGCCAGCACGGCGATCGGCTGGTGGAAGGCGCCCAGCAGGTTCTTGCCCTCGGGCAGGTTCACGGCCGTCTTGCCGCCGATGGCTGCGTCGACCTGGGCCAGCAGCGTCGTCGGGACCTGCACCACGGCGACACCCCTGTGGTACATCGACGCGGCGAACCCGGCGGTGTCGCCGACCACGCCGCCGCCGAGGGCGACGATGGCGTCGCCACGCAGCAGCCCCCACGCGGCGAACTGTCGACACAGTGCTTCGACGGTGCTCAGGCTCTTGGCCCGTTCGCCGTCGCCCATCAGGAACAGCTCGGCGGCGGCGCCTCGGCTGGCGAGCGACGTCATGATCGGGGCGCCGTAGCGCTCGGCCACGCCGGCCTGACTCACGATCGCGACCCGGTTCCGAACGCCCACGATATCTCCGACCAGGGCCGAGACGCCGGGGCCCACGACGATGTCGTACGACCGCTCGCCCATGCTGACGGGCACCGTCCGCACCAGCTCCTCCGGCGTCACCGGGCTCACGGCAGCCAGTGACCCCACCGGGTCGGCCGGGCTCACCGGGTCGGCCGGGCCCACGGGGTTCCCCGGGCTCACGGCCGGCACCGGGTGAACGCGTCGAGCACGCCCAGCGAGGCCTCGTCGACCGAGCAGCCATCGGTGTCGAGCACGGCGTGAGCCGCGGCCTCGTAGGCGGGGGCCCGGAGCTCGCCCAACCGGTCGAGCCGGGTTTCGATGGTCTCGCCGCCGGCCAGCAGCGGCCGTCCGCTCCCCGTCCCCACCCGCAGGGCGAGCGTGGTGGTCGGCACCCGCAGCCAGATCACACAACACGAGGCCCGCAGAGCCCGGCGATTGTCGGGATCGACGACCGCTCCTCCCCCGCAGGCGATCACGCCGGGCTCGGGGAGGGCACAGGCTTCGGCCAGGGCATCCCGCTCGAGCAGCCGAAACGCCACCTCGCCGTCGCTCGCGAAGATCTCGGAGATCGTCCGGCGACTCCCGAGCTCGATCACCTCGTCGATGTCGACGAACGCCCGGTCGAGCCGTCGGGCACAGGCTCGGCCGACGCTGGTCTTGCCCGCGCCCATCAGCCCGACGAGCGCCAGGTGCCGGGCCGGGTAGCGACCCGCACCAGCACCAGGACCAGGCGCAGGACCAGGAGCAGGGCCGGGACCGCTCACCGGAGGTTCTGGAGGTACGAGGCGTGGTTCCGGACGAGCTCGTCGACGGTGTCGCCGCCGAACTTCCGCAGGGTCTCCGACGCCAGCACCAGCGCCACCATCGCCTCGGCGACCACGCCCGAGGCCGGGACCGCGGTGACGTCGGTGCGTTCCTTGAACGACACGGTCTCGGCCTTGGTGGTGACGTCGACGGTCCGCAGCACCGGCCGGTTGAGGGTGGAGAGCGGCTTCATGGCCACCCGGGCCACGAGGAGATCGCCCGTGGTCATCCCCCCCTCGACGCCGCCAGCCCGATGGGAGCCGCGCGCGTAGACCCCGGCCTCGGCGTCCCAGAGGATCTCGTCGTGAGCCTCACTCCCCCGCCGCGATGCCACCTCGAAGCCGTCGCCGATCTCGACGCCCTTCATGGCCTGGATGCTCATCAACGCCTGGGCCAGCAGGGCGTCGATGCGCCGGTCCCAATGGACATGGGAACCGAGCCCGGGCGGCAGGCCGAAGCCCAGAACCTCCACGACCCCGCCGAGGCTGTCGCCATCTCGGGCCGCGGCCTTGATCTGGTCGATCATGGCCACTTCGGCCTCGGGATCGAAGCACCGGACCTGCGACGCGTCGATGATCGGCAGGTCGTGGGGGCCGGGCCGTCGATCGGCCGAGGCCCGGGCCGTTCCCATCTGCACGACGTGGCTGATGACGCTGGCGCCGAGTTGATCCAGCAGGAGCTTGGCCAGGGTACCGGCAACGACGCGGGCTGCAGTTTCGCGAGCCGACGCCCTTTCGAGGACGTTCCGGGCGTCGTCGAAGCCGTACTTCTGCATCCCGGCGAGATCGGCGTGGCCGGGGCGGGGCTCACGCAGGGGCTTTGTCGTGGCTCCCGGAGCCGGCGACATCTCCTCGGTCCACTTGGGCCATTCGGTGTTGCGGATGAGCACCGAGACGGGCGAGCCGATGGTGACGCCGTGGCGGACACCCGACAGCAGCTCGATCTCGTCCTGCTCGAAGCGCATGCGCGGGCCGCGTCCGTAACCCATCCGCCGGCGAGCGAGCTCCTGCGAGAGGTCGTCGATCAGCACCGGCATTCCGGCCGGGAGACCTTCGACGACCGCGACAAGGGCAGGTCCGTGGGATTCGCCGGCGGTCAGGAAGCGCAGCACAAGGTGAGGTTACCGGCCGACGCTCCACGTGAGCTCACCTGAGCTGATGCACGCGCCGGCGCGCCCGGCTGATCCCCGCTCGCTCAGCCGCCGCGGTACCAGTCGAGCACGGGGGCGCCCCAAAGAACCGCGGTGATCGTCCCGGCGGCGAGAAAGGGGGCGAACGGGATGTGCTGCTTGCGGCCGCGCTTGCCCGAAGCCATGAGCAGAATGCCCACCACGGCGCCGAAGAGGAACCCGCCGAACAGGCCCAGGGCCACGTGGTCCCATCCCAACCAGCCCAGGTAGAGGCCGAGGATGACCGAGAGTCGCACGTCGCCGAAGCCCATCCCGCGGGGCTGGACGATGTGCAGGACATACAGGAACGCGAACGCCACCGCGGCACCACCGAGGGCCCGGGGTGCCTGGTCCCACCGGTCGTCGAGCGCCGCCGCCAGGGCCAGCGCCGGAACCGATGCGAAGCCCACCGGGTACACGATCCGGTTGGGCACGATGTAGTGCTCGAGGTCGATGACGGCGATGGCCAAGAGCGCGGCGAACAGCAGGCAGAACCCCGGAATCTGCCACGATCCGTCGAAGCGGATCGCCACCGAGGCGAACAGGGCCGCCGTGCCCAACTCGACGAGCGGATAGCGCACCCCGATCGAGGCATCGCAGCTCCGGCAGCGCCCCTTCACGAGCAGCCACGACACCACGGGGACGAGGTCACGGGGAGCCAGCTCGTGCTCGCAGCTCGGACAGTGCGAGCCCGGCGACCAGACCGACTCCTTGCGGGGAACACGCCAGATGACGACGTTCAGGAACGAACCGACGAGCAGTCCCAGCACCGTGCACCCGATGACGACCTCTGTGGCCATGCGTTCCTCCCGATCGTCAACCGTGTCGCGCGGGTCTGGCCCTCCGGCACGCGCTCGCTGCCTACCAGGTCGTCCCGGTGGTCACGGTCAGGGCGTGGCGTGCGGTGCACAGCGCGGCGTCGGTGGTGGAGCCGTAGAAGGGGCTGGTCTCGGCTCCGACGACATCGTGGATCACGTAGCACGTGCCGGTCTCGGCCATGACTGCGATCCCGAGCTCCTGGTCGTTCGAGGCGACTCCCACGCTCACGACCGCCACGGTGGTGGAAGCGGCATCGGGGGCCAGGTAGGTGTACGTGGGCTCGATGGTGGGCAGCACGGCCTCGGCGTCGCTGTACGTGGAGGCGTCGGCGTAGAGGATCCTCGCTGCCGTCAGGACGTTGCGGGCGCTGGATTGGGCGGCGCGGTTCTCGGCCCGGGTTCGGGCGCTCAGGAACGTGGGGACGGCGATCACCACCAAGATGCCCAGGACCAACACGACCACGAGCACCTCGACCACGGTGAACGCCCGGTCGTCTCGTCGCGCTCTACGTCGGAGAACCTGGATCATCGATGCGCCCCTCGGCCCTGCTCGCGGAGGAGCGCGGTGGTGCCGCGGCTCCCGGTGTCTGACCCACACATCGGAACCGGACCCGTCCAGGTTGAGCGCGTTTCGCCCTGAACGGACATTTCGCTGCCGCCACGAGCCGCCGGAAACGGGATGCGTTGGTCTACACCGTCATGCCGCCGTCGACGGGGATGACGGCGCCGGTGAGGCCGCCGGCCTCGGGCGAGCACAGGTAGACGATGGCCGAGGCGACCTCGAGGGGATCGAGGAGGCGACCCGTGAGGTGGTGCACCGCGAACTCGTCCACCGAGGCGAGGTCGTAGATGACGGCCGAAGCGTCGAGCATGGGGGTGCGCATCGAGCCGGGACAGACGGCATTGGCGGTCACGCCCAGCGGACCGAGATCGCAGGCCAGGCCTCTGATGTAGCCGATGACGGCATGCTTGGCGGCGTTGTAGGCGGCCAGGCGGGGCATGCCGGTGATGCCGGCCGCGGAGGAGACGGCGACGAACCGCCCTCGGCCCGCCGGGGTCGTGGCCACGATCGCGGGGATGGCGGCCGCGGCGAGATGGTGGACCCCGTCGACGTTGACGGCGAACAGCTCGCGCCACAGCTCGGCCGGGGTTTCCCACGCCGGTGGGCCGCCGCCCATGAGCCCGGCGCAGGCGATCGCCGCGTCGAGCCGTCCGAAGCGGCCGACGACCTCAGCCACCGCTCTGACCAGGGCATCGGCGTCCCGAACGTCGACGATCAGGGCCATCGCATCCGACCCGGAGTGCTGGGCGCAGGCCTCGAGGACCGCCTCCAACTCCGCGGTCGTGGCCTGTGGGTACGGGACGGCCGGGTTGGGCGAGCAGGCGTCGACCAGGGCCACCGTCCACCCCCTGCTGGCGAGCAGACGAGCGGTGGCGGCGCCCAGGCCGCGGGCGGCTCCGGTGACGATGGCCACCGGAGCCGGCCCGACAGGGCTCTCAGGAGCGCCAGCAGCGTCAGAAGGTGATGACACCGCGGATGTTCTTGCCCGCCAGGAGGTCGGCGTAGCCCTCGTTGATCTGATCGAGGGTGTAGGTGTTGGTGATCAGCTCGTCGAGCTTGAGCTGGCCGTCACGGTAGAGCCCCAGCAGCTTGGGGATGTCGACACGAGGGTTGCACGAACCGAAAATCGTGCCTCTGAGCTGCTTGTTCATGAGAGTGAGATCGATCAGGCTGAGCTGCACGTCCATCTGCATCATCGGCGCGACGGCCGTCGCCACACAGGTGCCACCCTTGGCCGTGAGGGCCATGCCCGGAGCGATGAGATCGCCGGTGAGCACCCCGGGGCACAGGATCACCGAGTTGGCCATCAGCCCGTAGGAGAGCTGCTGGACCAGGGGCATGGCCTCTTCCATGGAGGCCACGGCATGGGTCGCACCCAGGCTCATGGCGGTCTCGCGCTTGAACTCGAGGGGATCGACGGCGATCACATGGCGAGCCCCGGCCATCCGTGCGCCCTGCACGGCGTTCATGCCGATCCCGCCGCAGCCGACGACGACGACCGTGTCACCGACCCTGACCTCGGCCCGGTTGACGGCCGATCCCCAGCCCGTGGCCACGCCGCAGCTCACCAGCGCGACCTGCGGCATCGGGAGGTCGGGCTCCACCTTCACCAGCGACATCTCGCTGCACACCGTGTGCTCGGAGAACGTCCCGATGGCACACATCGAGTTGAGCTCGATCCCCTTGGCCCTCACCCGACTGGTCCCGTCGAGCATGCGGCCGGCGAGCAGCATCGCTCCGGTGTCGCAGAGGTTCTGGCGACCCGTCGAGCACATGCGGCATCGGCCGCACGAGGGGATGAAGGAGAACGACACGTGATCGCCCGGAGCGAGGTCGGTGACCCCAGGACCGACCTCCATCACGACGCCGGCACCCTCGTGACCACCGATGATGTTCGGCGCGGCGGGCATGTCACCGGTGATGAGGTGCTCGTCGGAATGACACATGCCGGCTGCGGCCATCTTGACGAGGACCTCTCCGGTCTTGGGCCCGTCGAGATCGATGTCCTCGACCGACCACTGCTTCGCCCCTTCCCACAGCACCGCAGCACGTGTCTTCATGCGCTCTCCAGAATCTCGTCTCGCCAGCAGGCCCCAACAATCGCCGTACGCTAGCGCCACCCGGACGGCTCGTCCCACGTGCCCTGCGTGCCGTGCATCTCCCGTGTGCCTGCGTGTCCTGCGTGCCGGCGGCAGCGTCTCTCCGGCGACGTCCCCCGACGCGCCGATGACCGGCGGGTGCGTCGATGGCGCCGAGCCCCAGCGGGCCGGTCGCCGGCAGGTCACCCTGTGGCGTCGAAGACGCCGGTCAGGCCGAGCGGCAGGACACGTCACGATCGGCGTCCACCCCGGTCGGCGTCTTCACCAATGCCTCGAAGCGCGGGGCCAGCCCGCCGGTCGCCGGCTCAGCGCGTGCGCGGCGAGGGCCCCGTCCCCCCGTGCGACCCCCGAACGGGGCGGCACACCACGGGCGCGGGCACACCACCGCTGGCCGACAGGCCGATCTCGCCGGTCCCCGGCAGCGCGCGGAGCGTCGTGGTGGGCGCTCCCGACGGTCACTCGATCAACCCCCGCAGGGCCTCGGGCACCTGCGACGGGCCCGCCAGCTCGACGCACCGTCCCCCGGCGGCCCGGGCCAGCTCCCGAGCATCCTCGGCGTCTCCGAGGGGGGCAACCACGTGCACCTGGTCGAGCCGCCGGGCCTCGACCACGGGATCGGTACCGGCGGTCGGACGGCCGTCGGACAGCAAGATCACGACCTTGCGCCGGGCCGGGCTGCGTTCGAGCTGCTCCCGGGCCACGCGCAAGGCGAGGGAGAGATTCGTCGTCCCGTACCCCTTGAGGGCCAGGAGATCGTCGACCACGGCCTCGGCATCCCGGGGCGCGTCCTGGGACTTCACCACGATGGCGTCGCCGGCGAAGGCCACCACCGAGTGGTCGTGGGGGGCTCGCCAGGCGACGGTGGCAGCAGCCACGGCCGCGGCGGCCAGCCGGGCCCCACCCATGGAGCCGCTGCGATCGACCAGCAGGCACACGGCCAGCCGAGCCTTGACCCAGTCACGCGATCGGAGGTCGTCGATCGCCGGCGGTCGCCGGGCCGCCCGGGCCTCGACCAGGGCGTCGAGTGAGGCGTCGATGTCGAGATCGCCACTGTCGCTCCAGCGGGCCGTCCGCAGACGCTCGATGCCCCGTCGGGCGACGGCGTCACCCCGGGCGAAGCGGACGATCACCCGCCCGGCCAGTCGGCGGGCGAGCTCTTTGAGCTGGGCGTCGGTCACGTTCGCCAGGTCGGCCAGGAGGCCGAGCGCGTCGTCGGGGGACTCCTCGAACACCTGGGCGAACGCGTCGACATCGAGCTCGCCGGTCTGGGGCGAGACCCGTTCGAACTCGGGGCGGCGGGCGAGCAACTGCCGGGCGGTGGTGCGCCGACGCTCCTGGCGGACGGCGTCCGCGGCGTCCTCGCCCTCTCGGATCAGGCCCCGTCCCGCCGAACCCCGGCCGGGAACGGGGCTGGGGCTTTTCCCGCGGCCCCGGCTTCACGCTCACCGTCGTCCCGATCGTTCCCGGCAGTGTCGTCGTTCCCGGCGGCGTCGTCGGTGTCATCGGTGTCGTCGAGGTCGTCGTCAGCCGGGAAGATCCGGTCGTAGAGCTCCTCGATCACCGACTCGGGTGTTCGGGACGAGCCCTCGTAGAGGCGGATCCGCCCCGAGAGCGCGCTCACCGCGGCATCGAGGGCCACCGAGCGCTGCCGCGGCGGTGTGGTCCGGATCCGCCCCAGCTCGACGGCCAGCACCTCGCAATCGACGGCGCCTCGCACCGACGAACCGACCCGCACATCGGGATGCTCACGGGTGGCCCGGACCAGCTCCACGACACGCTGGCGCCATCGCCGGCCGACGCCGCCGGGGTTCTCCCCGCCGGTGAACGGGGCCACTGCCCGCCGCACGATCTCGGTCTCGTCGGCCGCGCTCTGGTAGCCCATGGCGATGCGGCAGGTGCGGTCGTAGATCGCCGCCGAGATCCGGGCCGTGCCCACGGCGTCGAACGGGTTCATGGCCGCGACCAGCCGAAACCCCGGCGAGGCTGCGATGCGCCCCATTCGAGGAACGTGCAGCTCGCCCTCGCTCATCACGGTGACCAGAACGTTCAGCGTCTCCTCGGGGATCCGGTTGATCTCCTCCAGGTACAGCAATCCGCCGTCGTGGAGGGCCACGGCCAGCGGGCCCGGCACGAACGTCGCCGGACCGTAGCCCTCGCTCAGGACCCGAGCCGGGTCGTGGGAACCCACCAGACGCGCCGGGGTGAGCTCGGCGTTGCCCTCGACGAACTCGAAGGGCACGCCACAGCGGTGCGCGACCGATCGCAACAACGTGGACTTCCCGGTCCCGGGTGGCCCTTCGAGCAGCACGTGACGGCTCCCAGCCAGGGCCGCGACCACGATCTCGATCTCGCGCCGGCGCCCCACGACGTCGAGCGCCAGATCATCGAGGAGCGCTCGACCGTCGGTGAACGCGGTGGGCACGCGGGACAGGCTCATCGGCGCCGGACGCTACTCGCGCCGGCGCCCGTCAGGAGGAGCGCCAGCAGCGTCTCGACCAGCCCATCGAGGATGCGGCGGCCCTCGACGGCCGAGGCGCCGGTGGCGTCGCCGAGCACCCCGTCGGGAGCGTGGGGCCGCAGCCCGTCGCGCTGGAGGCCGTCGAGCAGCTCCGCCAGCGGCGCGCGGTTGCCCACCGGTCGGGCGGGCCGAACGGCCTCGGGGGCCAGGGCCAGCATGAGCGAGGTCTCGGTACGACCGGCATGGGCGTCGCCACCGGCGACGGCGGGAAACCAGCCGATCGTGGGCCGACCCTCCCCGCAGAGCTGGTCGGCGGCCTGCTTGACGGTCGGCATGTTCCCACCGTGGCCACACACGAAGACCGTGCGGGCGAAGGTGCGGGCCGCCGATCGACCCAGCTCCACCAGTACGACCAGGAGCGCGTCGTGGCCGATCGAGAGGGTTCCGGGGAAGCCCTGGTGCTCGCCCGAGGCGCCGAAGACCAGCGCCGGAGCCACGACCAGCCCGGATGCCCGCTCGGCGGCGGCCCGGGCCACCCCGATGGCGATCACGGTGTCGGTGGCGAAGGGGAGGTGCGGCCCGTGCTGCTCGGTGGCGCCCAGGGGCACGAGCAGCGTGTCGTGGGCACCAGGCCCGGCCTGGCCCGGGGCCAGGTCGGTCCAGGTCGCGCTGGCGAGGTCCATCAGCCGACGGCCGCGACCAGCGCCATGCCCGGGCCAGCGGGCGAGCATGAGCGGGCCCGGGGCATCAGGGGAGATATCCCCAGGCCTGGAGCTGCCCGACGATCTCGGCTGCGGCCTCGGCCGGCTCGAGATGCACGAGCCGGGGCGGGGTGCGATCGACGAGCGCGCCGGTGAGGGCCAGGATGCGATCGAGCGGCGTCAGCTCGACGGGTGGCGGCGTGAGCACGCGGGGTCGCGGCCGATACGGGCCTCGACGCACGACCACCGGCTCGGGCGAGTCCGCCGGGCTCGCCCGGACAGCGACCACGGCTCCGACCACGGCTCCGCCGATGGCTCCGACCACGGCCACGGGACGATCCCGGGCGGCCAGCACCCCGGCGAGACTGGCCCGACGCAGGCGGACGGGCCCACCCTCGACCGAGATCACGACCGGCGCGCCGATGCGAAGCCGCTCCCGCCGGCCCCCGTCGAGCCGACGTTCGACGATGCCCGTCGCCACGTCGATGGTGACGACCCCGAGAGCCTGCCCGGCGTCGAGCTCGGCCGCCAGGAACGCAGGTACCGAGGCCGATCCCCGGTCGAGCGACGCGTTGCCGCAGACCACGAGCGAGCATCCGGCCACGACCTCCGCGAGCTGACGAGCGACGACCGACGACGGCGCGTCGACGGGCAGGCCGTCGATGCGCACGGCCCGGCTGGCTCCGGCGGCCAAGGCATCGCGGAGCATCGGATCGGCGGCCGCGGGACCTGCGCACACCACCGTCACGGTCGAGCGAGCGGCGACCATCCGGCCCGCACTTGCACCGGGGGCCGTGCCGGGACCACGCCCGGCGTCGGGGCCGCACCCTCCGGCGCTGTCGGCCACTTCGACACCATCGACCGCATCGGCCGCCGTATTGCCGGTCACAAGGTCAGCCGCCGCCCCAGCCGCGGCGTCGGCGGCATCGGCGATCCGCAAGGCCCATTCGAGCGCGGCCTCGTCGGCGGGGGACGGGCCGTAGCTGTGACGGTCGGCTGTGACCGTCCCGGTGAGGGCGTCGACCTCGAAGCGCCGGGCCACGAGCTTCCAGCACACCGCAAGCGACACGCTCATGACGCGTGGAAGACGACGCCGTGGCCGCCCTCAGGGTAGCTCCAGCTGATGGCCCCTTCGGTGTCGCAGACCAGGTAGCAGGTGCCGCATTCGAAGCACTGCTCGTAGTTGAACAGGATGCCCCCGTCGGCCGTGGGCACGAACAGGTTGGCCGGGCACGCGGTGACGCAGGCCCGGGTCGAGCAGCCCCGGCACGAGTCGCCGTCGACCACGATGTGCGGCGTGGGCGAGATGCGGAACTCGACGGTGCCCATCCGGTCGTCGAACGACACGCGAGGCCAGGTTCGGGACGGGTCGTTGGGCATCAGCCGTAGCTCCTGATCGCTGTCCATCCGTCGCGGGCCAGGTCACGGACTCGCACCTTGGACCGGCGGGCAGCCTTCCAGGCGAGGCGGCCGATGCCCAGCTTCGGAGCGGGGTTGCGCACGGTGAAGAGGTCCTCCACAACATCGCAGGTGAGCTGCGGATACTGGAACTGCGCACGGTCCGACAGGAGGAACTCGGGCACCTTGCGCAGCCGCTTGTGGTCGGCGAGCACGAAATTGGCCTCGATCCTGCTCCGGTAGCCGGCCAGGCCTCGCGCCGCGGTCGTGTCGCCACTGCGGATGGCCTCGACGGCGGTAGCCCCCGCAGCCAGGCCCGAGCCGATCGCGAAGTTCACCCCTTCGAGCCAGACCCCGGCGGCGAGGCACAACCCGGCGGCGTCGCCGGCCACGAGCAGACCGTCACCGGCCAGGGTCGGGATCTGGTCGTAGCCGCCTTCGGGGATCAGGTGGGCCGAGTACTCCACGATCTCGCCGCCGGCCACGAGCGGGGAGATGGACGGATGGGCCTTGAACCCGGCGAGGATCTCCTCGGGACGGTGCTTCGACGCGGCCAGACCGGGGAGGTGCAACACGACGCCCACGGAGATCGTGTCGAGGTTCGTGTAGAGGAATCCGCCTCCGGGGACGTCCATCGTGCAGCCGACGACCTCGAAGTCGGCACCCTCGCGCCCGGTGACGTTGAAGCGCTGATCGATGGTCTCCCGGGGCAGCCGGAGCACCTCCTTGACACCGAGCGTGGTGTGCTCGGCCTGCTCGCTCGCCCCCGGGTACAGGCCCGCGGCCTTGGCGATGAACGAGTTCACGCCGTCACAGGCGATCACGACCCGGGCGTGCAGTTCGGTGGTGGAGGCCCCGGTGGTCGGGTCGGGACGGTCGGTGCGCACGCCGACGACCCGGCCGGATGCATCGCGCACCACATCGGTGGCCACGGTGGAGGTGACGAGCACCGCCCCGGCGGCCTCGGCCTTGGCCGCCAGCCAGGCATCGAAGTCGGGCCGCAGCGCCGTTGCGCCGTTGTACGGGGGCCCGGCCCAGGCCTGCGTACGGAAGTCGAGGCACAGGCTCTGGGTGGGCGTGAGGATCATCGTGCCCCTGCGGGTGATCCACCGCTGGATGGGAATCTCGTCCCACCAATTGGGAATGACCTGGTCGAGGACCCGCCCGTAGATCACGCCCCCGTACATGTTCTTCGACCCGGGAAAGGGACCGCGCTCCAGCAGGGCCACCCGCAGTCCGGCCCGGGCGACGGCCAGCGCGGCCGCCGATCCAGCGGGGCCGGCGCCCACCACGATCACGTCGAACGAGGCGGGGGCCGTCGTCATGTTCCTCCAGCGTTCGGGAATTCGACCCGGTCGACGGCGTCGACGGGGTCGACGCCCAGGAGCCGGGCCAGCTCGTCGAGGACGGCACGGGCGTCGCTGACGACCGCCAGGTCGGCCAGGCCCATCATGGGGCAGCTCGGATCGAGGTTCACCGAGATCACATGGTCGGGATCACCCAGGCCGGTCACGTGCTGCACGGCACCGCTGATCCCGAAGGCCAGGTAGAGCCTCGGGTTGACGGCCACACCGGTGGTCCCGATCTGGCGCTCGAAGGGCAGCCATCCGGCATCGGTCGCGACTCGCGTGCCGCCGAGCGATGCTCCGAAGCGCGCTCCGATCGCTGCCAGTCGGTCGAAGCGCTCGGTGCTCGTCCGGTCGTCGGGACCGGCCAGGCCCTGTCCACCAGCGACGATCCGGCGGGCCTCGGCCAGGTCGACGGTGCTCGGGTCGGGACCCAGCAGCTCGACGAGTTGGGGATCCTCGGGCCGGGCTGCGACCGTCAGCCCCACGGATTCGACCCCGCCCATCGCGGCCGCCGGAGCCGCAGCGGTCGACGGGCCACCCGCAGGCGCCGCGACGCCGCGCGAGCCGGGAACCAGCGTCGCCACGACGGGGCCGCCGAGGCGCAGGTCGGTCTCGACCCCGCCGTGGTGGGTGATGATGGTGGCGCCGTGCCGGTCGATGCGGACCGCGCCGGCCACCAGGGGCCGAGCGAGCACGTGCGCCAGCCGGGGCGCCAGGTCGCGGCCATCGGCCGAGGCCGGCAGCACCACGACCGTCTCGGGCGTCAGAGCCGGGGCCAGGGCCCGGGCCCAGGCCGCTGGTGCGAACTCGCCCAGCTCAGATACCCGCACCGACCGGACCGCCACCGCGAGGGTTGCAGCCGCCTCGACGACGCCCGAGCCCACGAGCCAGACCCGTCCGCCGGCTTCGGCGACGGTCTCGTCGGCTCCGAGCGGGAGCTGGCCGTGACGCACAGGCACCAGCGCCAGCAATCCAGCCCCGGGATCGGTGCGAGCGTCGGCTCCCGGGACGGCTGCGGAGCCGGACTCGGAACGGGGCTCGGGGCCGGCAGGGCTGACGGAACCAGCACCGCCATCAGGACCGGCACCAGGCCGGGCGTCGGCCGCGATCCCAGCCCGTTGAGCATCGGCGGCGGCATTGCTGAGGGCAGGGGCGGGGGCCACGATGTCGGCGGGAGGGGCGGCGGGAGGGGCGGCGGGAGCCAGGAAGCGCCCGTCGGGACCCCGGCGACGGCCTCCGACCTGACCGCCAGAGGCGGCGTCGATCGGATCGTCGGGCCGGGGCACGCGGGGGGCGCTCACAGCTGCTCCCCCACCCGTTGGCCCTCGACGACCGCGGCGTGGATGCGGCGGGGAGCCACGCAGTCACCCACGCGCTCGACGCGAAGGCCGGCGTCGCGACATGCTCGCCACAGGCCGTCGGCCGGTGCGGCAGGAACGCACAGCACCAGCCAGTCGACCTCGCGCACCTCGGATCCACCCGTGGGATGGTGCACGAGCTGCAGGGCCAGACCGGGCCGCTCGTCGGCGCACGGACCGGCACCCATCACGAGCGTGTCGGTCGTCTGGACGATGCCCTTGGCCGAGGCTCGCATCCACCACTGCTCCAGATCGAGCGTGATCCCGAGATCCTGACCCACGACCATGCCCGGGGTGATCACCTCGACCACGCAGCCCCGGTCGGCGAGCAGCTCGGCCACCGACGTGGCCTGGTGGAATCCCAGCTCGTCGAACACCGTGACCCGTCCAGCCGGCGCCGCCCGTCCGGCGAGCACGTCGGTCACGTCGACGATCCGGGCCCCGGGCGAGTCGACTCCCGGGTCGGTTGCCGGTACCCACCAGGGCCGCTCCGGCACGGCGCCGGCCGCGACCACCACGGCATCGGGATGCAACGCCTGCAGCGACTCCAGCGTGGCCTCCTCGCCGAAGCGCATCGTGACGCCGGCCCGGCGGCACTCGGTGACCTGGTTGCGGATCACATCGCCGAGCTCGGCCCGGTTGGCCACCGTGGCGGCGAGGCGGACCTGTCCGCCCGGCACCGACTCGCGTTCGATCACCGTGACCCGATGGCCCCGGTCGGCCGCCGCGATGGCGGCCTGCATCCCGGCGGGACCGGCCCCGACCACGACCACCCGCTGGGGACGGGCCGCGATGGCCACGGCCGCCGTCCACCGGTCGTGCTCGGCTTCACGGCCGGTGCGCGGATTCTCGATGCAGCCCAGCCAGCGGTTGAGCCCCATGCGGCCCACGCACTCCTGGTTGCATGACAGGCACAGACGGGTGTCGTCGACATGACCCGAGCGGGCCTTGGCCACGAAGTCGGCATCGGCGATCTGGCCCCGTACGATGCCGACGAGGTCGCAATGGCCGGCGTCGAGCGCCCGCTCGGCCTGCAACGGGTCCTTGAAACGACCGACGCCGACCACGGGCAGGGCGATGGCCTTGCGGATCGCGCTCGGGATGAACATGGCGTACCCCGGCGGAACGTGCATCGACGCCTCGATCATGAAGAGGGTGGCGGTCGCCACACCGATCGAGGTGTTGACGTAGTCGACGTGTCCGGTGGCCTCGACCATCCGGGCCACCTCGACGGCTTCGTCGATGGTCGTGCCGTGCTCGATCAGCTCGTCACCGCACAGACGCACGCCCAACGCCAGGTCTCGGCCGATCGTCTCCCGTACCGCAGCCACGATCTCGAGCAGCAGGCGGGCCCGCCGGGCGAGCGGTCCGCCGTAGTCGTCGGTCCGGTGGTTCGTGGCCGGCGACAAGAAGCCCCGCACGATCGACGAGTGCGAGCACTGGAGCTCGATCCCGTCGAACCCCCCCTGGTGGCAGTGCCCGGCCACCAGGGCGTAACCGGCCACGATCTCGGCGATCTCGCGGACCTCGAGCTCCTTGGGAACCTCCCGGAACAGCGGGTCGGGAACGCTCGAGGGCGCCCACACCGGCAGACGGGAGTACATCGACGACGCCTGTCCGCCGTTGTGGTTGATCTGGGCGAAGATCGGCGTGCCGTGGGCGTGCACGGCGTCGGTGATGCAGCGATACCCGGGGATCACCGACGGCGAGAACCCGTGGATGAGCTTCTCGTAGGGCCAGTCGGTGGGGTGCACCGAGTGCTCCTCGGTGATGATCAGCCCGGCCCCGCCGGCGGCCCGAGCTGCGTAGTAGGCCGCGTGCTGGTCGGTCGGATGACCGTCCTCGGCGTAGTTGGTGAGGTGGGCGCTGAACACGACCCGGTTCTCGACGGTGACCGGTCCGAGCCGCAGCGGGCTGAACAGACGGGGATAGCGGGCAACCCTGGCCATGGGCGCTAGCTCCCGGAGCCGGCGTCGAGAGCGAGCGCCGCCCGTCGACCTTCGAGGATGGCCTCGTGGATGGTGCGGGGGGCCACGGCATCTCCGGCTCGGGGATGACGTTCACCGGTGGCGCGCCAGAGCCCGTCGTCGGGTAGGAGCGTGCCGCAGTCGACGAGCACGGCACAGGCGATGGCCGTGGCGTCACCGGTGTAGCGGTCTTCGACCATGACCCCGGTCGCGCTGAGGCTGCGCAGCACCGATCGCTTCACCAGCGCCACACCCGCCTGCAGCAGCCGGGTGTTGGCGGGAGCCAGGTCGCCGGTGAGCGAGAGCTGGGTGCCGACGGTGAAGTCGGGACAGACCAGCGTGACCGGCCGGCCCCGCGACGCCAGGAGCTCGGCGATCGACACGGCGATGGTCCCGCCGACGGGGTCCCACACCACGACCGGGCCCGCGGGCAGCGCAGCGTCGAGGCCCCGAACCGTTCCCGTTGGCGACGGTCGCTCGGTGGCCAGCAGATCGGCCGCGCTCCACACCACGACACCGTCGAACGCGCCGGAGGCGGATGCTCGCGCCGACGGTCGATCGCTGACGGAGGGCTGCGGCGCGCCGGCGTACGGGCGCAACCCCGGGCGGGAACCGGTGCACAGCACCACCGCGTGGTCGGCGGCGACGCGCTCGACGAGCGCCGCACCGACCTCGCCGCCGGTCTCGATGGTGACCCCCTGACGGCGACACTCGGCTTCGAGCCAGTCGGCGATGAGCGCCAGTCGCGCCCGGCCCGAACCCGCCGCGGCCGTCCGCACGGCGCCCCCGAGCTCGCTCGAACGCTCGACGAGACGCACCCGGTGACCCCGGGCCGCGGCCACCCGGGCACATTCCAGGCCGGCCACGCCCGCCCCGACGACCAGCACGTTGAGGGGCGCGCTGGCGGCCCGGCTGCGCCCGTCGGTGAGGTTGCGCCCGTCGGCCCGGTCGCCGCCCGTGGCGAGGCCAGCGGTGGGATCGACATCGTCGAGCTCGTGGCCTGATCGGGGCTCGCCGACGCAGCTCACGATGGGATTGCGACCGTCACGCACCTGGCACTTCTGGTTGCACAGCAGGCACGGGCGCACCCGGTCGGCGTCACCGGCGGCGAGCTTCACACCGAGGTCGGGGTCGGCGATCTGGGCCCTGGTCATCTCGACGGCGTCGGCGCGAGAGGGATCGTCGAAGCCGCCGAGCGCCCATTCGGCCTGGCCCCACTCCACGATCGAGCCCTGAGCGATGACGGCGACATCGGACCGGACGGCCTTCACGGCCTCGCGGACCTCGGCGACGAGCCCCAGGTTGAAGCCGGGTTCGGTATGACCGTCAGGCCGGGTGGCGCCCGTGGAGAAGATCGAGCCCCGGACCACCGTGATGGCATCGACGGTGTCGGCCAACGCGGCGGCGATCCGGGCACCGACCTCGGGGATGATGCCGGCCCAGGGGGCGAGCTCGTCGCACGAGAGCCGGACCGCCAGCACGGCGTCGGCGCCGATCGTGCCCCGGATCCCGGCCAGCACCCGTTGGGCGAAGCGCAGCCGGAGTCCGTGGTCGTGGCCGCCATCGGAGCCCGTCCACTCGTCGCCGCGCTGGTTCGTGAGCCCCGAGAGGAACTGGCGGATCAGCGAGAACTGCCCGAGGTTCACGTCGACACCGTCGCAGCCCGCAGCCAGCGCAGCCCGGGCGGCCTGAGCGAACCCGGCGATCACCGCGGCGATCTCGTCGGGCTCCATGGCCTGCGGGACCTCGCGCGTGGCCACGTCGGGCACCCGCGACGGCGCCCACATCGGCAGCTGCGAGAACGCCGACGAGCCTTGCGAACCGGCGTGGTTGAGCCCGGCGAGCACGAGGGGCTCATTCCCGCGGCCTCGAGCTGCTCGGCACGCGTCGACGATCGCCCGCCAGCCCGGCTCGCACTCCGAGGCGAGCGGCGCCCGCTCGTAGGGCCAGTCGGACGGGTGCACCGAGGCGTCCTCGACCACGATCACGCCGGCCCCGCCCCGGGCGCGGCGCTCGTAGTAGGCGACGTGACGCTCCGACAGGACCCGGCGGCGACCCAGGTTCGTCTCGTGTGCACCGAACACGATCCGGTTGGGGGCTGTTCGGTTCCCGAGCCGGAGGGGCTCGAGCAGCTTCACGAGCTGGAGACTACGACCCGATGCCGCGTGGGCTTCAACGTGACGTTGGTAGACACGGCGGGACCGGCGGTCGACGTCGCGATCTTCGGAAGTTTCGAGTGGCCGGGCCCATTCGAGGGCAGCGTGGTCGGATCGACGGCTGCCAGCAGATCGTCGGCGTTGCCCCACACGCACTCGGGATCGGGAGCGTCGAGGGGCAGGCCGGTGAAGAACTTCGCCGCCATGCACCCGCCGCCACACGCGTCGTACGAGCCGCACGAGGCACACGCGCCCGGCGACTGGGGCTCACGCAGACCCACGAACAGCTCCGACTCGCGCCACACGCTCGTGAACCCACCGCGGTCGCGTACCGATCCGGCGCGGAACTCGTCGTGCAGCACGAACGGACAGGCGTACACGTCGCCGATGGGGTCGATCAGGCACACGACCCGTCCGGCCCCACACAGGTTCAAACCGGGGAGGCTCTCGCCCAGGGCCGAGAGGTGGAAGAACGAGTCGCCGGTGAGGATGTTCGGACGGTCGATGAGGAACCGGTACAGATCGCGCTGCTGGGCGTTGGTGGGATGCAGGTCGTTCCAGACGTCGGCACCGCGGCCCGACGGCCGCAGCCGGGTGAGCCGCAGCTGGGCGCCGTAGGAATCGGCGATGGCTTCGAAGGCCGGGAGCTGCGGGATGTTCTGGCGGGTCACGACCACCGAGATCTTGAACGGGCCGAAGCCCGCCGCGGCGAGATGGTCCATGGCCGTGCGGGCGGCATCGTACGAGCCGACGCCGCGCACCGCGTCGTTGGTGGCCGCGTCGGCGCCGTCGAGGCTGATCTGCACGTCGATGTAGTCGGTCGCCGTGAGGCGCCGGGCCTTCTCGGCATCGATGAAGTACCCGTTGGTGGAGAACTTGACCCCGACGCCACGAGACACCGAGTAGTCGAGCAGCTCGAAGAAGTCGCGCCGCACCATGGGCTCGCCTCCGCCGATGTTCACGTAGAACACCTGAAGGTCGTGCAGCTCGTCGATGACGGCCTTGCACTCGGCCGTGGTGAGCTCGCGGGGATCACGACGGCCGCTCGAGCTCAGGCAGTGCACGCACTCCAGGTTGCAGGCGTAGGTGAGCTCCCACGTGAGACAGATGGGGGCGTCGAGGCCGCTCTTGAGCTGATCGACCAGACGGGGGGCGGCCGCAGTGGTGGAGGCGGGCGACTGGGGCATCAGAGTTCCTCACGTGCGCACAGGACATCGGAGGCCGCGAGCGACGCCAGGGCCTTGAGGTACGACGAGCGCTGACGAAGGCTCAGCGCCCCGGTCCCGATGGCGTCGTCGAGCGCGGCATCGACCGTGGGGTGATCGCCGAGCGAGCGCACCAGCGCGACCAGCGCGTTGTGCTTCAAGAACACGAGACGCCGGTTGCCGTAGTGGTACGCCAGCGCGCCGAAAGGCTCGGGGCGAAGGGCCACCTGGGGATGCACGGCGTAGGGACGGGACGGGTCGAACACGACGGCTTCGGCGCCGGGTTCATGGCCCGTCGGAGCACCGTCGAGATCACCTCGGCGGGAACCCTCAGGGCCGCCATCGGGGCCGTGCACATCGGCCGAGCGGCTCGTGTCGAGATCGAGCGTGCTCAATAGACGCCGCACATCCCGTCGATCGAGATCTCCTCGACGAGGAGGTCGTCCTCGACGAGATCCTCGTCATCGAGAACGGGGGCGTCCACGGCGGTGATGAGGTCGTCGGGCATGATGGGCTCCTCGGCTCGGCGAGATGACAGGCAGATGGCGGAATGGTAGCGGCGCAACCGCCCTCAGGGGGCACGATCGGGGCCGGGGTTCCGGCACTTCCGGATGAGCTCCCGGATGCTGTCGCGGATGGGCTCCCCCACGAGCTCGCCCTGGTGCTCGATCCCGGTGTGCGTCGCCTCAGCGGCGGACGGGCGCTGCTGGGCGGCTCACCCTTGCGGGTGCTGCGCCTGAGCGAGGCGGGGTCGGCCATCGTCGAACGTCTCGCTGCCGGGGAACGGCTCCCCGCCCGTCTCTCCACGCGCCGGCTCGTCGACCGGCTGCTCGACGGCGGCCTCGCCCATCCTCGGCTGGGAACGGCCCGGCGCACCCCGAGCGAGGTCACCGTGGTGGTGCCCGTTCGCGACCGGCCCATCGGCGGCCTCGTGGCCACCCTGGCCGCCGACGTCGGTTCGGCCGATCGGGTGATCGTCGTCGACGACGGATCGACACAACCGCTCGGGGCGCCCGACAGCGTCGTGGTCGTGCGCCGACACGTGTCCGGCGGCCCGGCGGCGGCGCGCAACGCCGGTTGGGCCGCGGCCACCACCGCGCTGGTGGCCTTCGTCGACTCCGACTGTCGTCCCGCTCCGGGCTGGCTCGACCGCCTGCTCCCCCATTTCAACGACGAGCGGGTCGGGCTCGCGGCCCCCCGGATCGTCGACGCGACCCACGCGCCCGGCGCGGCCACGGCGACGTTCGCACGCACGGCGACGTTCGCAGGCACGGCGCCCGAGGGGAGCACCCGGCCGGGCGGGCGTGTGTCCAGCGGCTCGGGCCTCGCGGGGCTGTTGACCCGGTACGAGGCGGTCCACTCCCCCCTCGACCTGGGACCGGCCGAGGGCCGCATCGCCGCGGGAACGAGAATCTCCTATGTCCCTGCGGCGGCCCTCGTGGTCAGACGGTCGGCGCTTGAAGCGGTGGGCGGCTTCGCCGAGGACATGTCGGTCGGTGAGGACGTCGACCTCGTGTGGCGACTGGCACACGCCGGATGGCGAGCCCGCTACGAGCCGACGGCCACCGTGGCCCACGCGCACCGGGTGCGCCCCAGGGCGTGGCTGCGCCGCCGCTTCGAGTACGGCTCGTCGGCCGCGCCGCTGGCGAAGCGGCATCCGGGCGCACTGGCGCCACTGGCGGTGTCGGGGTGGAGCGTCGCCGCGTGGACGCTGCTCCTCGCAGGACGGCCGCGCTCGGCAGCGCTCGTCGCCGGCGCCACGACGGCGTTGCTGGTCCGCAAGCTCCGTCGGCTGCCGGATCCGCTGCGCGAGTCGGCCCGGCTGGGCCTGCTCGGCCATCTCGGGGCCGGCCGGGCCATCGCCACGGCGCTCACCCGAACGTGGCTGCCCGCGCTGCTCGTCGCCGCAACCGTGTCGCGCACCGCCCGGCGGGCCCTGCTGGGCGCGGCGATCGTCCCGGCGGCCCTCGAGTGGAACCACAAGCGCCCGAAGATCGATCCGCTCGCGTGGACGGCTCTGGTACTCGCCGACGACGCGTCGTACTGCGCTGGCGTGTGGTGGAGCTGTTGGCGTCACCGCACACTCGCCCCTCTCGTCCCCGATCTGCGTTCCTGGCCCGGCCGCACCGCCCCGTGATCCGGAGCCCCATGGGCAGGTCCAGCGGCGGCAGGCCAGTGGATGATGACCGCCGTGCCCTCGCCCACCATGCTGTCGATCGTGAGCGTGGCGCCGGATGCCCCCACAAGGCGCTCGACGATGGCCAGGCCCAACCCGGCGCCGCCGGTGGAGCGGTGGCGTGACGGGTCGACCCGGTAGAAGCGCTCGGTGACGTGTGGCAGGTGCGCGGGGTCGATGCCGCGCCCGCTGTCTCGCACGGTCAGGCGCACGGTGGCTGTTTCCGTCGGGCCGGGCTGGCCGGGCTCGGCGCTCACGACGACCGAACCCCCATGGGGCGTATGGGTGATCGCGTTGGCCACGAGGTTGCGCAGCACCTGCCCCAGGCGACGGGCGTCGGCCGCGATCGGCGTCAGATCGGCACACACCTCGCTCCGCAGGCTCACCCCAGCCTGCTCGGCCCGTCCGGCCGCCGCTCGCACAGCGTGCCCCACGCTCTCGGCGGCGTCGACGGCCGTGACGTCGAGCGTGATCTGGCCGGCGTCGAGCAGCGACAGATCCTGGAGATCGGAGACCAGCTCGCCCAGATGCACGGCTTCGTCGTGCAGCGACGAGATCAGGTCGGGGGACGGCTCGAGCACGCCGTCACGCACCGCCTCCAGATAGCCCTGGAGGTTGCCGATGGGCGTGCGCAGCTCATGGGCGACGTCACCGACCATGGTCTGACGCAGCCGCTCGTTGCGTTCGAGCCCTTCCGCCATGGCGTTGAATGCGTGGGCGAGCTGGCCCAGCTCACTTCGCCCCGATGCTGAAACCCGTTGGGCGAGATCACCGTCCTCGAGGCGTCGGGCCGCTTCGGTGAGCTCCTCGACCGGACGGACGAGCCGGCGCCCGAACACGAACGACAACACGGCGGCCAGCGCCACGGCCACGAGCGCCCCGACCAGGAGCGCACGGCGGGTGCGGGCCAGGAACGACTCCTCACCCGAGCCCACCGCCGCCAGGTCGCCAACGGGTCCGACCACGAAACCGGCATCGACCGGAAGCAGACCGAGCGACGATCCCACGGCGGGCTCGAACCCTTCCAGGGACTGGCCCACGAGCTCGCCGTTGGAGTCGGCGATCACGTTCCTGTCCACGTCGAAGACCACGATCTGCTGGCCGACCTCGCCACTGAGTGCGGCGACGCCACCTTGGAGCACGGGGTCGGCCTCCACGAACACCGCTGGGGGCAGGGTCTCCAGCGCGGCGTAGACGAGCTGCGGAGCGGCAACCGCCTCCACCACGTACTCCTCGAACTCGGTGGTGGTGCTGCGGCCGGCGATGACCGAAGCCGTCCCGATGCCCAGTGCGGCCACGGCGAGGGTGACGAGGAACAGGCGCAGACGCAAGCCGTGCCGGACCGACCAGCGTGGCGAGTACTCACTTCTCGTGACATCACTCCCCCGGAGTGGCATCGGCCGTCTCCCGGTAGCGGTAGCCCCGCCCGAACACCGTCTCGATGGGGTCGGCGGCACCCGCCGTCACGAGCTTCCTGCGGAGGTTCATCACGTGGACGTCGACCGTCCGTTCGAGACCGTCGTAGCCGAACCCGAACGCCGTGTCGCACAGTTCGAGCCGGGAACACGCCCGTCCCGGCTGGCTGGCCATGGCCTCGAGCACGGCGAACTCCCGGGGCGTGAGCCGCACGGGCTCGCCGTGCACCCGAACCTCGTAGCGGTGCCGGTCGACAACCACGTCACCATGGTCGATGAGCTGATCGGGCTCGACGCCCCGACCGTTCGCTCGCCGCAGCACGACCCGGACCCGAGCCACGACTTCCTTGGGGCTGAAGGGCTTGGTGATGTAGTCGTCGGCGCCCAGGTCGAGCCCGAGCAGCGTGTCGTCCTCGGTCGAGCGGGCGGTGACCATGATGATCGGGACGTCGCTCTCGGCCCGGACGACACGGCACACGTCGAGTCCGCTCACCTTGGGGAGCATGAGGTCGAGCAGCACGAGGTCGGGTGTCGCGCGCCGGATCTGGTCGATGGCGTCACGGCCGTCGGCGGCGGTCCGCACCAGGTAGCCGTCGCGTTCGAGGTACACGCGCAGCAGGTTCGCCGACTTGGGATCGTCCTCGACCACGAGCACCTTGCGCTTCATGACGTCCATGGTGCACCCAACGCTGTCAAGAAGCGATGAAGTTCCGATGGGCGACTCGATCGCGATCGTCCCGAGTGGCGCGAGCCGTCAGCTCCTCGAGAACCGCGCGGCGCATCGCTTCGACGGGCGCGGCAAGACCGGTCCAGCGCTCGCACGCCAATGCCGCCTGGTGCAAGAGCATGCCGAGCCCGTTCACGGTCGGGTTGCCGCGGAGACGGGCGGCGGCGAGCCACGGGGTCACGGCCGGGTGGTAGATGAGGTCGACGGCAACGGTGTGCGACGCCAGGTCGTGAGCCGGCACGGGCAGGCCGGCACCGTCGTCGTGCATCCCCACGGGGGTGGCGTTGATCACGATGTCGGCCACCGAACAGGCCCGGGTCGCGCGGAGCTCGCCCAGGCACGCCGAACGGCCCCGGGGTGCGAGCGAGGCCACGGCCTCGGCCGCATCGGCTCGGCGGGCCAGCACCGTGAGCTCGACGCCGCGGCGGCCGAGGGCCAGGGCCACGGCCCGGGCCGCGCCGCCCGCGCCCACCAGCACGGCTCGGCAACCGTCGACGGCGATGCCTTCCTCGGCCAAGGACCTGAGCAGGCCCTCGCCGTCGGTGGAATCGCCGAGCAGGCCCCCGTCGGGCAGACGGGCGACGGTGTTGACGACGCCGAGACGGCGGGCGACATCGGTGAGCTCGTCGCACGCTGTGGCCGCGTCTTCCTTGTGGGGCATCGTGGCGTTGAGCCCGCTGATGCCGAGGACTCGCATCGCGGCCATCGCGGAGCCAGCCTCACCCCGAACGACCGGGAGAGCCACGTACACGGCGTCGATGCCGAGTGCGTCGAAGGCGGCGTTGTGCAGCACAGGCGAGAGCGAGTGCCGGACGGGATCGCCGATGACGCCGTAGAGCTGGGTCGCTCCGGTCGGGGCCGACCGTGTCGACGCTGTCGACGCGGCGGCGGTCATATGACCCCGTCGGCCTTGGCCTGGGCCTTGAACGCTTCGAACTCCTCGAGCGTGGCGGCGAACGAATGGCTCCCGTCGACGTTTGTGAGCACGTAGAACAGGTACGGGCCGGGGATCGGGTTCATGGCCGCCTCGATCGACGCCGAGCGAGACGCGGCGATCGGCGTGGGCGGGAGACCATCCTCGGTGTACGTGTTCCAGGGCGACGGCAACAGCAGATCGTCGTTGCTCATGCGCTCGGTGCGGGGTAGGCCCTGAAGCTCTCGCGCGTAGAGGACCGTGGCGTCGATCTGCAGCCGCATCGGCGCAGCCAGCCGGTTGTGGATGACCTGGGAGATGAGGGCCCGGTCGTCGGCGACCTTGGCCTCCTCCTCGATCAGGGATGCGATCACGATGATCTGGTAGGGGTCGAGGCCCCTCACGGGAACGCCCGGAGCGAGTCCCAGCGCCGACGCCCGCTCGTCGAACTCCTCCACCATGCGGGTGAGGATGTCGAACTCCGACCACTCCGGCGGGATGTCGTACGTGGCCGGGTACACGAGCCCTTCGACGGTGGCCACCAGCCCCGGCTGGAACACCGACCGTACCTTGCCGTTCTCGGCCAGCTCGAGGAACGCCTCGGCGCTCCGACCACCCGGCAATGCGGCCACACGGTCGGCGATCTCCACCAGCGTGAGGCCCTCGGGGATCACGAGCTTGTCGACGGGAATCTCGGCGGGCTTCACCGGGCTTTCGAGGGCCTTGACGACGTCCCACGCCGCGCTGTTCTGAGCGATCGAGTACTCGCCCGCTTGGATCTCGTCGATGCCCTTGCGATCGAGGTAGAACCGGAACGCCCACTCGTTGTCGATGACCTCGTTCTCCTTGAGCAGGCGGACGATGTCGCTCGTGCTCGCCCCCTCGGGAACCAGGACCGTGACGGCCGCGCCGGGAGGCCCCGACGGGTCGAGCTGACGCAGCCACCAGTTCCTGACCCAGAGCCCGGCGCCGCCCACGATGAGCACGAAGACCGTGAATGAGACCAGCACCCGAGCCCACCGGTAGCTGCGAATTCGGGGAGCGCGGTAGCCGCCCCGGCGCTGGACGGCGGCCATCGGCGGCGTGACCGGGATGTAAACGCGCCGCCGGCGGGCTCCGACCCGCTGGTAGGCCACACGCCAATAGACCTGATCGGGCCAGCCGATCGGTTGGGATTCGTCAGGATCGGCCGGTTGCACGAACGCCCGCGCTCCTGCACGACGACGGGACGGTCCCCGTCGAGCGGGGGCTTCGTCGGGCTCGGCGAAGGGTTCGCTCGCCGGGTCGTCGTCCCACGCCTGCTCGACGTCGGCCCAGACCTCGCCGTTGGCGCCGATGGGCACGAGCGCGCCGCCGGCAGCGGCTTGGTGCAACCGGGCCGCCTCGGCATCGTCCATCGTCTCGAGGCCGAATCGAGCCTGCTCGCCCGAGAAGACGAGCTGGCCCGTCCTCGCCAGGTCGTCGGCGGCAGCGGAGTCGAGGCCCGAGCCCGATGACGGGATTCTCGGCTCCACGTTCCACGCCAGTCCGGCGGTGGAGCCGCCCGGTCCGTCGAACCCCGAGCCCGGCAGGAAACGCGGCAGGGCCATGCCACGGGTCTCAAGGCCGACCCCGGGACCCTCAGTGGCGGCCGGAGGCGGGGAGGGGTCAGCGGGACGGTCGTCGCGGTCCCGGAGTCGCGGGGTGCCGGTCTCTCCCGCGATGACCCCGAGCCCGGGCTCGGGCGGGGATGCGAACGAACCGAGCGGCGACCAGTGGCCGGGTGTGGCTTCCGGCGGCGAACCCGGTAGCGCGGCGACCGGCGGCCCCTGGGGCTGCGGGCTCTCGGTCTCGAACGCTGGCGCGCGATGGGCGGCTGCCGGGCGCGCGTGGGCGCGCAACAACTCGTCGAGGACGCTGAGCGGCGGCTCCGTCTCCGGTTCGGGCTCAGGCACCATTGCTGGGGTTGGCACCGCTGTTGGCTCAGCCCTGGGCGCCGACACCACTGCTGAGGCCGGAGCCATGGGCGCCGGAGCACCAGGCGCCGGAGCACCAGGCGCCGGCCAGACCGGGGTGCTCTGGGGCGCGGACTGCTCCGCTCCGGGCACGGTCGGCGTTGGCGTCGGCGGGACAGCGTCCGTCGTCGGCGGGACAGCGTCGGGTGGACGTTCGCGACCACGGGCGGGTTCTGCGACCGGCTCGGCGCGTTCGGCGGGTCCGGGTACCGGCGGTGGCGTTCTCGAACGACGGCGGGCGCCCGGACGGGGCTCGGGTTCGGACGACTCGCGTCCCAGATCCTCGAGGCCCCGGAAGACGATGGAGGTCGGACGGGCAGCGACATCCTCACCCGGACCGTCCTGTCGGGGCTCGGCGACCCAGGACGACGCACCACCCGCACGAGGTCGGGTCGGTTCCGACGAAACTTCCGTTTCAGACCGCGGCGCGGGCTGCGCCTTGGCCCCTCGCTCCCCCGAACCGGCTCCGGCCGGTGCTCGCGGCGGCGGCGCGTCGTCCGGCGAGCGCCGCGGGACCTGCCGAGTTTCGGGCGTCGGCGCCGGTCGCGCAGCGGGCTCGCGGCGGCCGCTGGGCTCCGCGTCGGGCTCGGCGTCGGGCGACTTCCGTCGTGATCGGGTCGGGGTCGTCGGCGGCGTCCGCTCGGCGCTGGTCCGGACCCCGCGTCCGGGCGCGGGGCCGGCGGGGGCACCCTCGACCGCAGAATCCGGGGGCGTCGGACCCCTGCGACGCGTCCGGGGCTCGGTTCGCGGCTCGGGCGATCCAGCCGGTGCTGGATCGACACCGGGTTCATCCCGGCCTGGCGAGCGGGCCTCGGGCCGGGCCTTCGATCGGGCCTCAAACCCTTGGTCGGTACGGGCTCGAGACCGGGCTTCGGGCCGGGCCTTCGCACGCGGCTCGGCCCGCGACTCGGACGGGGCCTGGGCAGGGGGCCCAGCACCGGCCTTGGCCCGGGGTTCGGCCCGCCGAGCGCTCGCCGGCGAGGCTCCGGCGCTCCGAGCGCGTTGCGGTGTGCTGGAGCGCCGTCCCGGGACGTCGGCTCCAGCCTCGTTCGTCCTGGTCCGGCGGGCCACAGATGGCCCCGGCTCGTCGTCGAGGGAATCCTGGTCGAACAGCGCCGGTCGAGGTTGCTGCGGCTCGTCGCTCACGAGCACCGCCCCGAGGCGCGATCCGCCGTCAACCCACCGGTTGGTCTGGTCGCAAGATCTCGGATCAGCGTCACCGCTCGCATTCTCGCATCACTCGGGGGCCGAACGCCGCCGCGCGTCGAGCCAGGCCTGCAGCATGACCGCCGCGGCGATCTTGTCGACCAGTGCACGGCGGGCTTGGCGCTTGATTCCGGCCTCGATCAGGGCCTGCGTGGCGGTGACGGTCGTGAGACGTTCGTCGTGCACCACGATCTCCGGCGCGGCCCCCGACCCGACCCGTTGGCGAAGGGCCTCCACCTCGACCATCGCTCCCTGTGCTGCCCGGCCCATCGTGCCGTCGAGCGACAAGGGAAGACCCACGACGATCGTCGAGCACTCCTCGTCACGGGCCACGTCGAGGATGGCCCGGTGCAGCGCCGCCTGGTCGCGGGTTCGAGCCAGCACCGAGTACGGCGAGGCCAGCACCCGACCGGCGTCGGACAACGCCAGACCCACGCGCCGTTCGCCGAGGTCGACGCCGAGCACCCGTCCGTCGGTCACGAGCGCCGACCTGTCCGACGACCGGTTGCAGCGCTGCTGCGGCCTCCAGCGCGACTCAGACGCATGAAGCACAACGTGCGATATCGAACAAACAAACGACGAATCACGATTCTGAAATCGCAGCCCGAGCGGTTGCTGCGGCGACGGCGAGGGCCTCGTCGATCGCGGCCGCGTTCTTGCCCCCACCTTGCACGAAGTCGGTCCGCCGGGGATCGGCGCCGCCGCCGACGAGCTTGGCGGCGCCAGCCGCGATGACCCCGGCCGAGACCCCGCGCTCTTGCAGGTCGGACGAGACGGCGACGGTGAACACGACCTTGTCGCCGTCGCCCACCCGGCCCATCAACACCACGACACCCGAGCCGACGGCGTCGCGCACCGAATTCGAGAGCAATCGGAGATCGTCGGCGCTGCGCCCGTCGAGCCGGGCAACGACAACGCCGTCGGTCTTGGTGGCTGCGAGCTCGTCGGCCTCGCCCGCCGCCGCCGACGCCCGAAGCGCCTCCAGCTCACGGCCCAGGGCCTTCACCTGGTCGACGAGCCGGCCCACCCGCTCGGGAACTTCACTCGTTCGTGATCCGAGCAGCGCGGCCGCCGCCGCCAGCGTCTCGTCCTGCTTGCGGATGTGGGCCAGTGCCGCCTCACCGGTGAGCGCCTCGATACGGCGTAGGTTGGCGCCGATCGAGCCCTCGCTCACCACACGGATGGGGCCGATCTCGCCGAGCGACGACACGTGTGTGCCGCCGCAGAACTCGAGCGACCGGGGCCCGGCGCGCAGCACCCGCACGGTGTCGCCGTACTTGTCGCCGAAGAAGGCGATGGCGCCCATCTTCTCGGCCTCGGCCTTGCTCGTCTCGATGGTCTCGACGGCCGCCGCGCTCAGCACCTCGCGGTTCGCCAACGCCTCGATCTCGTGGATCGTCGACGCCGGGACGGCCTCGTGGTGGCTGAAGTCGAAGCGCAGGCGGTCGGGCGCGACGAGCGAGCCCGCCTGTTTCACGTGCTCGCCCAACACCGTGCGCATCGCGGCGTGGAGGAGGTGGGTGGCGGTGTGGTTCCGACGGATGCTGGCGCGGCGTTCCTCGTCGATGCGGGCGGTGACGATGTCGCCCACGGTCAACCGGCCCTTCGAGATCCGCCCCCGGTGGACCGTGAGCGTGCCCGCCAGGCCCTGCACCGTGTCGCCCACGTCGAAGGTGGCACCTCCGACACCCTCGATGACGCCGGTGTCGCCGACCTGGCCGCCTGACTCGGCGTAGAACGGCGTACGGTCGAGCACGACCTCGACCGTCTCGACCGTCTCGACCGTCTCAGTCTCGTCGGCTGAGTCAGCTCCGGCACCGGCGTCGGCACCAGCACCGGCCCCGACGCCTGCGTCGACCCACTCGACCCGCTCGCCGCCCGAGATGATCCCGATCACCCGGGCGTCATCGAGCGCGGCGGCGTGGTGGCCCACGAACTCGCTGCGCCCGGCAACATCGAGGATCTCGCGGTACAGCTCGGGATCGGTGCCGGTTCCGGCGCCCTTGCGGGCCTCCTGGGCCCGGGTGCGCTGCTCGGCCATGCGCGCGACGAACCCGTCGAGGTCGACGGCCCGGCCCCGTTCCTCGGCGATCTCACGAGTGAGGTCGATCGGGAAGCCCAAGGTGTCATGGAGGAAGAAGGCTTCCTGGCCGGTGAGGTCGCCCTCGGCCAACACGGTGTCGAGATGGTCGAGGCCCCGGGCGATGGTGAGCCGGAAGCGCTGCTCCTCCCGCTCCAGCACCTGCGCCAGGAACGCTGCGTTGGCCGCCACGTCGGGATAGGCCTCGCCCATGGTGGCGACCGCAGCCTCGACCAGGCGGGGTGTGACGGTCTGCTCCACGCCCAACTGGTAGGCGTGGCGCACAGCTCGCCGAATGATGCGGCGCAAGACGTAGCCGCGGCCCTCGTTCGACGGCACGACCCCGTCGGAGACGAGGAACGTCATGGCCCGGGCGTGGTCGGCCAGGATCCGAAGCGACACGTCGATCTTCTCGTCGGCGCCGTAGGTACGGCCGGTGCACGCCTCGGCCGCCGCCACCAGCCGCCGCAGCACGTCGGTCTCGAAGACCGAACGCTCGTCGGCCATGACGGCCAACAACCGCTCGAGGCCGGCGCCGGTGTCGATGTTCTTGCGGGGCAACTCTTCAAGCGAGCCGTCGGCCTGACGGTTGTACTGCATGAACACCAGGTTCCACACCTCGGTGTACCGCTCCTCGCCACCGTGCTTGGGCCCGCCCTCGGCCCCCCAGCTGGGGCCCCGGTCGAAGTAGATCTCCGAGCACGGCCCGCACGGACCCGTGGGGCCCATGGCCCAGAAGTTGTCTTCCTCGCCCATGCGCTGGATGCGTTCGGTGGGCACGCCCACGATCTCGTGCCAGAGCTTGGCCGCCTCTTCGTCGGTCTCGAAGACCGTCACCCACAGGCGTTCCGGGTCGAAGCCGAGCACCGTGGTCATGAGATCCCAGGCGAAGGGGATGGCGTCGGCCTTGAAGTAGTCGCCCAGGCTGAAGTTGCCGAGCATCTCGAAGAACGTGAGATGGCGGGTGGTGGTGCCGATGATGTCGATGTCGGTGGTGCGGAAGCACTTCTGCACGCTCGTGGCCCGGGGCCAGGGCGCCGTCTCGTCACCGAGCATGTAGGGCTTGAACTGCACCATGCCGGCGGTGGTCAACAACAGTGACGGGTCGTTGGGGATCAGGCTGGAGCTGGGAACCACCGTGTGACCGCGCTCGGCGAAGAAGCCCTGAAAGGCGCGGCGGAGCTCGTCGGCGGTCATGCGTCGCATGGGTGTGAAGGCTACCCGGGCCCGCCCGCTGCCCTCGGCCTGGTTGCGCGAGTGCTCAGACGAAGCTTCTCGGCGGCTTCACCGTGCCGGCATCGAGTGCCGACGAGCGTCGACGATCGAGCTCGGTGCGCAACTCAGCCTCCCGAGCGCGCATCGCCCGGCGCCCCTCCCGCACGGCAGCCCGGGTGCCGGTGCCGACATCCCGAGCTCCGCTGAGGGCCCGATCGGCCAACGAGCCCGGCCTGAGCGCCGCCAGAACCCGCTGAACGCGCCGCTGGATGCCGCGCTGGATCCGGAGCGTGAGCCCGGCGCCGAGGCCGACGCCGGTGAACAGCCAGAGGAACCGCCGGATCAGCTTGAACATCAGCGCCCCTTGCGCCGTCGCGTCGACGGGACCGCCACGTGAGACGGCGACGGCGTCGGCGGCATCGACCGGGGCTCCTCGGCGGCGTCGGGGGGGCGGGCGGTGAGGCGCCGGAACCCGCGGGCCACACCCGTCCCGAAGGCCATCGACTTCACGACCGGGCTCCCGAGCGCGGTGTAGGCGAGCCGCGATGCCGTGTCGGCGGTGGTGGCGACCGACTCGGCGGCCTCGATGAGCAGGCCCATGCGTTCGACCGAGCCCGTCGTGGCCTGCACTTGGTCTCGTAGATCGACCACCAGGGGGACCGTCTCCTGCTGGATGGCCTGCGCGGCGGCGTGCAACGCCCGGGCCGCTCGGGTCAGCGATCGCAGCGCCACCAGGAGCAGCACCACCAACACCGCGGCCACGCCGCCGAGCACCGCCACCGCCCACTCTCCCCCGGTCATCGCTGCTCCCCCACCGCTCGCCCGTCTGGCTCGCCATCGTGCTC